>JBJTHI010000158.1:0-62835 GCA_046094425.1 Burkholderiales bacterium
ATCCATGCGAGCAAGGAAGGCTGCTTTGCGGGTGACTTTGCTGTGCGCGTCGAATCCAGCCATCGCCAAGGTGCTTTGTGTGTTCATCGCTCTATAACGCCTTTGCTTCAATATGCGTGGACTTGTTCAGCGTTTCCTTAAGTTGCAAGGGCCTGAGTCGATAAAGCAGACATGGAAGGAATCCCCATGTCTCGCCGCTTACTGCCTGCTCTCCTGCTGTCCACCGCTTTTTTGACGGGTTGCGAAATGCTGGGCATTGAGTCACCGGAAAAAGTGGCCGCTGCGCGCGACGCCGAAGGCCGTGCCATTGGGGGGGGCTGCCGCCACGCTGGTCGTGCTATCGAAGACTGTTATGTCATGAACCGCAAAGCCGACAAGGCAGCAGTCTTCGCAGGTTGGCGCGACATGAACGACTACATGCGCGAGAACAACATGGAAGCCGTGGCCCCCGAAGTGGCAGGACAAAGTGCGACCAAAGCGGCAGATGCGTCAGGCGACAAAACCGACAAAGCAGCCGACAAATCCAGCAACAAAAAATCAGCCGACACCGCCGCCAAGGGCAAAGACGGCAAGGGTTGATGCCTGGCCGTTGAGGCACCTGCCCAGCGCAGGTTGGCGGATGCCGCCACAATCGGCTGATGACCTCATTTCGTAGCAGTTTCACCCACCCCGAATTCATCACCGGCGCCAAAGACATGGCTGCCGTGAGCCTGGGCATTTCCGCCTGGGGCCTGGTCACGGGCGTGGCCATGGTCAAGAGTGGTTTGTCCATTCCCATGGCCTTGGTCATGACCTTTGTGGTGTTCGCGGGCAGCGCCCAACTGGCCGCCTTGCCCTTGATCGCTGCGGGCGCACCCATCTGGGTGATTTGGGCCACCGCTTTGTGCGTGAATTTGCGCTTTGTGATTTTCAGCGCGCAGTGGCGGCCTTACTTCATGCACTTGCCTTTGCCCAAACGATTGGCCCTGGGTTACCTCGCTGGTGACTTGAACTACGTGCTCTTCATGAAACGGTTTGAAGAGCCGCGCCCCGACCAAGGGCAGATCGAATACTTCCTGGGTGGGGGCGTTTTTAACTGGTGGGCTTGGCAAATTCCCTCGGTCATTGGCATTTTGCTGGCCGATGTGGTGCCCACCCACTGGGGCCTGGGTTTTGCGGGCGTGTTGGCGCTCTTGGGTTTGGTGTGTGCGTTGTTGTCTGACAAAGCCACTTTGGTGGCGGCCGTGGTGGCGGGTTGCGCCGCCATTGCCGCATTCGCGTTGCCGTTCAAGCTGCACATCGTCGTCGCCATTGCTGCTGCCGTGGCCGTGGGCTTGATGATGGACGGCGGCGACGATGCAGGTCGCAAGCTGCGACAGTGGCTGGCCCCGCGTTCCAACAACAAGTCCAGCAAGGCAGGAAGTGATGCGCTCAAACAGCAAGAAGGGGCTGCCTCAGGTGTGCCCCCGGACCTGTCGCTTTGCGCCAGGCCCCCCGAGGGGGATGAGAAAACTTGGGAACGGCCCGCCGTTTTCTCATGAGCGACCTGGAAATCATCATCACCTGCGTAGGACTGGGCATCATTTCTGTGTTGACGCGCGGCTTTTTCTTGGTGTCGCAGCGAGAGTGGGTATTGCCGACTTGGGTTCAGAAGGGCTTGCGTTACGCGCCACTGGCGGCCTTGGCCGCAGTGGTCGCCCCAGAGGTGTTGCTCACCCAAGGCCAACTCATCACCACTTGGCAAGACGCCCGGCTTTTTGGTGCGGTGGCCGCCGTTGGCTACTACCTGTGGCGGCGCGGTTTGCTCGGCACCATCCTCGTTGGCATGGCGGTGTTTTTGCCTTTGCGGGTGATGTGGGGCTGGTAGAGCGGCATAGAAATTCGTGTCCAATACCGGTCACCCTATTTGGGAACCGCTTGGTAACTCCCAAAGCCGTTTCTCCTGCCACTCGTCCCTAGAATCCAACCTCTTATTTCAGACCGCCCATGAACGTTCTCCGATTCCAAGACCTCGTTGCCCAAGGCCAAATCTCCGCCAAGCGCGTATTCATTCGTGCCGATCTCAATGTGCCGCAAGACGATGCAGGCCGCATCACAGAAGACACTCGCATTCGCGCCTCGGTGCCTTGCATTGAACTGGCCTTGAAAGCAGGGGCCGCGGTGATGGTGACTTCGCACCTGGGCCGCCCGACCGAAGGCGAATTCAAACCGGAAGATTCCTTGGCCCCTGTGGCCACGCGCTTGGCCGAGTTGCTGGGCAAACCGGTGCGTTTGATTGCTAATTGGGTTGATGGCGTGACTGTGGCCCCAGGCGAGGTGGTGCTCTTGGAGAACTGCCGCGTTAACAAAGGCGAGAAGAAAAACGACGAGGCGCTGTCACGCAAGATGGCTGCTTTGTGCGACGTGTATGTGAACGATGCCTTCGGCACCGCCCACCGTGCCGAAGCTACCACCCACGGCATGGCGCAGTTCGCCAAGGTGGCGTGTGCAGGCCCGCTGCTCGCGGCTGAGATTGACGCCATCACCAAGGCGCTCACGGCACCGAAACGGCCCTTGGTGGCCATCGTGGCAGGCAGCAAGGTCAGCACCAAGCTGACCATCTTGAAGGCCTTGTCCACCAAAGTGGATCAGCTCATCGTCGGCGGCGGCATTGCCAACACCTTCATGTTGGCGGCTGGTTTACCCATAGGCAAATCGCTGGCTGAAGCCGATTTAGTGGGCGAAGCCAAAGCCGTGATCGACGCCATGAAAGCACGTGGCGCGGCCGTGCCCATTCCCACCGACGTGGTCACCGCCACCCGTTTCGCGGCTGATGCACCCGCTATGGTCAAAGCCGCGCAAGATGTGGCCCCCGACGATTTGATTTTGGACATTGGCCCGCAAACGGCGAAGCAGCTCGCTGACCAATTGAAGTCCGCCGGCACCATTGTGTGGAATGGCCCGGTGGGTGTTTTTGAGTTCGATGCTTTTGCGGGCGGCACCGAAACCTTGGCCCGCGCCATTGCCGCCTCCAGCGCTTTCAGCATTGCAGGTGGCGGCGACACCTTGGCCGCCATTGCCAAGTACGGCATTGAAAAACAAGTGGGCTACATCTCCACTGGCGGCGGCGCTTTCCTTGAAATTCTCGAAGGAAAAACGCTGCCTGCTTTTGACATTCTGCAAAAACGCGCGGTGGCCTGACCCCGTTTCAGGCACCGCTTCTTCCCCCCAGACGAAAGCCTCTTCATGCCACGTGCCACCAAAATTGTCGCCACCTTGGGCCCCGCCTCCAGTGACCCCCAGGTGCTGGAGCGCATGATTCGCGCCGGGGTGGATGTGGTGCGCCTCAACTTCTCCCACGGCAAGGCGCAAGACCACATAGCCCGCGCAAACTTAGTGCGCGAAGTGGCCGCACGGGCGGGCAAAGAAGTGGCCATCATGGCCGACCTGCAAGGCCCGAAAATCCGCGTGGGCAAATTTGAAGGCGGCAAAACCGAACTGATTCCCGGCCAGAAATTCATTCTGGACGGCGCCACGACCGAGCTTGGCAACAACGAGCGCGTGGGCCTGGACTACAAAGAACTGCCGCGTGACGTGAAACCCGGCGACACGCTCTTGCTCAACGACGGTTTGCTCAAACTCACTGTGGATGCCGTGGTGGGCGAGTTGGTTCACACCTCGGTGGTGGTGGGCGGTGAGTTGTCCAACAACAAAGGCATCAACAAAGCAGGGGGTGGCCTCACCGCCCCGGCCCTCACGTCCAAAGACATGGACGACATCAAAACCGCCATGAGTTTTCAGTGCGAATACCTGGCGGTGAGTTTCCCCAAAAACGCCACCGACATGGAAATGGCCCGCCAACTCGCCAACGTGGCCGGTGAACCCTGGCGCCACAAGCCCGCCATGATCGCCAAGATTGAGCGCAGCGAAGCTATTCCGGTGCTGGAGTCCATCATCAAAGCCAGCGACGGCATCATGGTGGCCCGCGGTGACTTGGCCGTGGAAGTGGGCAACGCCGCCGTGCCTGCGCTGCAAAAACGCATGATCAAAATGGCCCGCGCGCTGGACCGCGTGGTCATCACCGCCACCCAAATGATGGAGTCCATGATCGTCAACCCCGTGCCCACCCGGGCGGAGGTGAGTGACGTGGCCAATGCGGTGTTGGATGGTACTGACGCCGTCATGCTCAGTGCCGAAACCGCAGCCGGCAAATACCCGGTGGAAACCGTGGAAATGATGGCCAGCATTTGCATCGAAGCCGAACGCGCCGAAGACGTGACCCTGGACGCCGACTTCAGCAACAAAACCTTTGGCCGCATCGACCAGTCCATTGCCATGGGTGCGCTGTTCACCGCCTACCACTTGGGCTGCAAAGCAATTTTGGCCTTGACCGAGTCAGGTTCCACGGCGCTGTGGATGAGCCGCCAAAAAATTCACGTGCCGATTTATGGCCTGACTTCCCAACTCAAAAGCCAACGCAAGATGGCTCTCTATCGCAATGTGCGGCCCCTCTTGATGCCCAACTGTGAAGAGCGCGACCAAGCCCTCAAGCAAGCCGAAGCCTTGTTGGTGGCGCGGGGTGTGCTCAAGCCGGGTGATACCTATGCCATCACCTGCGGGGAGCCCATGGGGCATCCCGGGGGCACGAATATGCTGAAGGTGTGTCAGGTGAGGTGAGGGGGCGGGCATGTCGGGTGAATGTTCATTTGTTAGACGTGACACCTCACGCTCAGGCACCCCACGCTGAACGCTCAAGGCATCGCATGAATCCCGTCGAGCGCGTCATTCAACTAGCGAAGGAGGCCGAGGAAAAACGGAGCGTTTCCTTTGATGCGACTGACGTGCTGCCATTTTCCACAGCAGCCTTAAAGCAGATTGCCGATCATCCGGAACTGCAAGCTGAGTTTGAGCAAGTCTTCTGCGAGATGCCAGGCTATGCACCTACCGAATTCGTACAAGTCTGCATGCACGCTCTTCGCTGGGAGAAAGTCAAAAGCAGAATACGAGCGCAGGTGTCGCGCGGCAGTAGAACGCAATGATTGGCGAACTGAGCCTGTATACAGACACTACCTGGAAGCATTCGAGGACGGCTGGGCGGATGCAAATGACTTTTACGCTTCCTACTTCCGCAGCCCGCGCGATACTTAACCTCTCCAGCGAGCGGTTCTTGCAAAGTCGATTTGCAAAATAGATACAGAAATCTGTATCATGCCGCCATGAAGACCACCCTGGACTTGAACGACCAACTCCTTGCTGATGCCAAGGCGCTTGCGGCGCAGCAGCGAACCAGTCTCACCCGTCTGATTGAGGAGGCTTTGCAGCTTCGTTTGCGCGCCAAGGCGGAGTCTCCCAAGCGCGGTCGCGTTCGATTGCCTGTCTTCAAGGGGCGCGGTGGGCTCGCAACGGGGGTGAACCCACTGAGCAACAAAGCACTACTTCAGGCCCTTGGCGATGACGCCTGACGTGAATGTGCTGGTCGCTGCTTCGCGCGTTGACCATCCACATCATGCGGTGGCCTTGGATTGGCTGGAGGAGGCACTGGCCACGTCTGGCACCGGCGCAAGTTTCACGCTCTTGCCCATGGTGCTGGCCAGTTTTCTTCGGCTCGTCACCAGCCCGAAGATATTCCAGACCGCAACGCCGATTGAAGACGCCATTGCGTTTGTCGATGCGCTGTTGGCTTCTCCTCGCGTGCAACTGGCGCAGCTCGGGCCCGAGTGGCCCATCCTTCGCAAGCTGTGCTTGGACAAGAAGCTCGGGGGAAACGATGTACCGGATGCTTGGTTGTCGGCCGCAGTCACGCAGTTGGGTGAGCACCTGGTGACTTTTGATCGGGATTTCAGGAAACTGCTCGCTCGCAATCGTTTCACGCTACTCGAACCGGCATAGATGCCCAGTGGTGTGGCCGCCGGGGTAGTTGAGGGCGACCAGGCCGCCTAAACCCGCACACTCTCCACCATATCCGCCACGGCAGCCGTCATGTTGATGGGCACCAAATCCAGTCCCGGTGTTTGGGCGCGCATCACACGAAAGAGTTCGTCGGCAAAACTGTGGCCGACTTCTTTCACGTCTTTGAAGTCCACCTCGGCACGCTTGAATAAATTTAAACGTGAGGCCACACGGCGTGCTTGAGCGCGTGATTCCAAGCCCAATTGGCTGGTGGTGAGCAAACGCAGGGGCACCACGGTGCGCTCAAAACCCAGGGTTTGGCCGCTGAGGCTGTACTGGCGCATCACGGCGTCGAGGGTGAGGGGAGTGTCCAGCGCAAAGGCGGCGTAAATCGAGGTGCCTTGGCGCTTCAGGGCGCGACCGGGTGTCCAGCCGCGTGCGTCCCAGCCCCGGTGTTGGAAGGCCAGTTCATTGGCATGCAAATCAAATACGTCGGCCAGTTTGGAGGTGAAGAACAGGCCGCGACCGGTGTGCTGCTGTGGCGCAGACGTGAGTTTGCCTTTGCTCAACTCCAGCATGGCCAAGGCGGGGTCGTCCAGCGAAAAGGCCTCGTGAACTTTGTTGAACAGGCCACGCCCGTCGTCCGACACCAAAAGCTGCACGTGCGAGGGTGTTTGGCGCAGCGACACCGTCACTTGCGTGCCTTCGCTGTGGTCAATGGCGTTGTTCAGCAGCTCGCTGAAGGCGTGCTGCGCAATGCGCTGCACATTGGCGGGCAGGTTGAAGTAGGGCGCAAAGTCGCGCGCCCAGGGCACGTCTTCCGACAGTCCGGCAATCGAATAGCGCTGCACCACTTGGCGCAACAAACCGGGTTTGTACTGGGCGCGGCGCGACACGCCGTCGCGGAGCAGCCATTGGCCCTGCACCAGTTTTTGCAACACCTTGCTGGCCGTGCTGCGTGAGCAGTTCAGCCGCTCTGTGATGATGCGTGGCAACTCCTGCGGGTGATCCACTGCAGCAGCGGCAATCCACAGGGTGATGGAATTGAAATCAATGCGAGCCATGACAGCCCCTCTTTTGGAATGTTCGGGCGTTTAGTGTCGGCGCTGGCGCGCCGAACTGAAGCTGGAAAAGAGGGGTGTTTTGGTGCCAATTGAACCGAGCCGGATCCTGGATCAATCCACTCGCAAGAGAAAAATCACTCGTCAAAAAAAGCCGCCCTGCTTGCCCCCGCATTCGAGCGGCACTTGTTTGCTGCTCAACTCAAAGCTGTGCTCGCAAGCCCAAGAGATTTTTCCGCCACCCACGTCGCTGGGCGTCAATATCAGCTCTCCGTGCGGCGTTATCACGGTGAGTGTCATGTTGTCGGTGTCCAGCTCCAGGGTGGAGCCGTCGGGCTGCTCGGGTTTGATGCCCACCTCTTTCAATGAGTCGGGCACGGTTTGGGTTTTGGCATAGTGCGCGGCCAGTGCATCGCGCGCTGTTTTGGCGTTCTCGTAAGCCAATGCGACTTCAGCGCGCACTTTGTAGTCTTGATAAGCAGGGATGGCCAGGGCGGCCAAAATGCCAATGATGGCCACCACAATCAGTGGGCCGAATGAGCCACTGAGCCGGCCCACATTGGGCACAAAAGCGGCAAACAAAAACGCCCATTTGCTTCGCGCAGGCATGACAACGTCTGGGTTGAGCACACGCTGCACCCGTTTGCTTGTCCACGGGTAACCGCTGGTGAGCTCGTGGTAGGACATCCAGAACCCGCTGCTGCTTTTGACTTGCTCGCCAAAGGCGTGGAGGTTGATGGTGCGCCAGCGCTTCTCACCCGCCGCAATGGCCGACAGCGCGTGTGCCGCATGCTGAGGCGAGGTGCTGCATGCAGCACCATGCCGATCGCAAGTGGACTCCTGCGCACGCTCATAAGCCGCGCCAAGCAAGGGAATCCACAGGGCAGGCCAACGCCAAAACCCACCCATGAAGTGTTTCATGCGGATGTGGCCCAACTCGTGGCCAATGTAAAAGTTCACGCCGTCGGGGTGGTCTTCCAAGGCATCGACCACATTGGAGAGCAAGAGCACATAGTGGCGGCCCAAAAAGCGGGTGGCGAAGGCGTTGAACATGCCGTCGCCCATGAGCACATAGGCTTCGGGTTTTTCAGACATGCCGAGCCTGTCGCAGCAGGCTTCAAAACGCTGGTACAGGTCGGGGAACTGGGCGGCACTCAAGGCCACGCCATTGCCCTTGACGTAAGCGATCAAGGCCGACTGGGCAAACAGATAAATGACAAAAACGAAGAGTAAATAAATCAGCGTGAGGCCGAAGGTGCCCAACACCAGCAGGGCCCAAAACAGCAGCCCCAGTACGAGAGTGATTCTGCCGAGCGAGCGCTCGCGGGGGTAAACCAATGCGTCCATACATCCTCCTTGTGGTGAGCCGGCGCGGCCACTTTCTGTGTTTTCTGTGGGGCGGCATGATACGTGCGGCGCGTGCCAACTTGCGTCACCTTGTGCACCACCCCCGAGAACCGGGGGTGGCGTGGCAGTGCAATCGTTAATGCGCGGTTACCAAGCGCCACTCAAGCCCGCCCCGCCGCTAAAATTGCCGCAGTTACGGCCTTGGTACGGCCGCGCGGCCACCCAGGTTGCGCCCACCCCCTTTATTAACTTCCACCCACAGGTGTTCCTATGCCACTCGTCTCCATGCGCCAATTGCTCGACCATGCTGCTGAAAACGGCTATGGCATTCCGGCCTACAACGTCAACAACCTGGAGCAAGTTCAGGCGGTGATGGCGGCTGCCGATGAAGTGGGTTCGCCCGTGATTCTTCAAGCCAGCGCCGGGGCCCGCAAATACGCGGGCGAGGCCTTCATCAAACACCTGATTTCGGCGGCCATTGAAAGCTACCCCCACATTCCCTTGGTCATGCACCAAGACCACGGCCAAAGCCCTGATGTGTGCAAAGGGGCTATCGATCTCGGTTTCAGCTCGGTGATGATGGACGGTTCGCTGCAAGCCGACGGCAAAACCATTGCCAGCTTTGAATACAACGTGGATGTGACCCGCAAAGTGGTGGACATGGCCCACGCCTTGGGCGTGACGGTGGAAGGTGAACTCGGCTGCCTGGGTTCTTTGGAAACCATGAAAGGCGACAAAGAAGACGGCCACGGCACCGAAGCCACCATGACCATGGACCAGTTGCTCACCGACCCCGAAGAAGCTGCCGAGTTTGTGAAGCGCACCCAGTTGGACGCCTTGGCCATTGCCATTGGCACCAGCCATGGCGCCTACAAATTCACCCGCAAGCCCACCGGGGACATCTTGGCCATCAGTCGCATCAAAGAAATTCACCGCCGCATTCCCAACACCCATTTGGTGATGCACGGCTCCAGCAGCGTGCCACAGAACCTGCTCGAAGAAATTCGCAAATACGGCGGCAACATGAAAGAAACCTATGGCGTGCCCGTGGCGGAGATTCAAGAAGCCATCAAACACGGCGTGCGCAAAATCAACATTGACACCGACATTCGTTTGGCCATGACGGGAGCGATCCGCAAGTTTTTCGTCGAGAACCCAGAGAAGTTCGACCCCCGCGAATACCTCAAGCCCGCCCGTGAAGCCGCCAAAGGCATTTGCAAACAGCGTTACTTG
Source organism: Burkholderiales bacterium (assembly GCA_046094425.1). Taxonomy (GTDB): domain Bacteria; phylum Pseudomonadota; class Gammaproteobacteria; order Burkholderiales; family Burkholderiaceae_C; genus JANPCX01. The sequence continues at coordinate 9,489 of JBJTHI010000158.1, forward strand.
GAGTTCAACTGCGAAGGCCAAGCCGCCAAGATCAAACCGCAAACTTTGGTGCAGGTGTCGCAGCGTTATGCCAAGGGCGAGTTGGCGCAGACGGTGAATTAAAGGGGCTGCGAGCGGCTTCGAGCGCAACGCACCGGAGGCTGGCGTTGATTGAGGCGAACCGCATGCCTGGCCCCGATGTGAGTCACCGACAAAAGCAAGATGTTTTGTTGGTGACCTGTTTCGAGCCTTTTGGCGGCGACACCCTCAACTCGTCCCAAGCGGTTGCCCAAGCACTGCATGGGCAAGTGATAGGTGGTTTAACAGTGGTGGCCGTGGTGCTGCCCTGCGTTTTTGCGACGGCTCCTGTGGTGCTCAAGCAAGCACTTGAGCAATGGCAGCCGCGTTTAGTGCTCGCCTTGGGCCAAGCGGCGGGCCGGGCGGAGTTGTCGCTGGAACGCGTGGCGATCAATTGCATAGACGCCCCCATCGCTGACAACGCCGGTGGACAACCCACCGATGTTCAAATCGTTGAGGGTGGCCCGCCTGCCTATTTCACCACCCTGCCCGTGAAAGCCATGGTCAGCGCCATGCGCCAAGCCGGTGTACCTGCGGGTTTGTCTAACAGTGCGGGCACCTTTGTTTGCAACCAGGTCTTTTACTGTTTGCAGCATCAACTTGCCTCCGCCCGGCCTTCGGTGCCCAGCGGGTTCATGCATTTGCCGTTGTTGCCGGAGCAAGCGGTGGAACACGCCGACGGCTGCGATTCCACACGGCAACTGCCGAGCTTGCCGTTGCAACAGATGCTGAATGGGGTGCAGCTTGCACTGACGCAAGCAGTGGCCATGCTCAAGTGTACTGAGGTAGCACTTGCGCTACCGCTGTCGACTGGGTTGCACTAAACGACTGGCGTATTGGCCCACTTACAATTTGCTCCATTCACCCAATCCCCGCCCTATGTCTCCCGCTCCCAGCACCGCCCTGCTAGAAAGCCACCTGAAATCCCTGCCCCTGCTCGCGCGTGGCAAGGTGCGTGACAACTATGCGGTGGGCAGTGATCGCATCTTGATGGTGGCCAGTGACAGGCTGTCCGCGTTTGATGTGGTGATGGGCGAGCCCATTCCGGGCAAAGGGGCACTGCTCACTCAAATGGCGCTGTTTTGGTTTGAGCGTTTGGGCCACATCGTGCCGCATCACCTGACTGGCGAGTCGCCTGAGAGCGTGGTCTCTCCCGATGAAGTGGCACAGGTGCGTGGCCGCTCCATGCTGGTTAAGCGTTTGAAACCGTTGCCGGTCGAGGCCGTGGTGCGCGGTTATTTGGCGGGCAGTGGGTGGAAAGAGTATCAAGAGAACCAAGCGGTCTGTGGCGTGAAGTTGCCCGCCGGGTTGCGCAACGCGAGCCGCTTGCCGTCGCCTATCTTCACCCCAGCCACCAAAGCCGAGATGGGCGACCATGACGAGAACATCAGTTTCGAGCGCATGGTGGAGATCATTGGTCTAGACTTGGCCACGCGCGTGCGCGACACGTCGATCAAGCTCTACCAAACCGCCGCCGAGATGGCCTGGGCCAAAGGCATCATCATTGCCGACACGAAGTTTGAATTTGGTTTGGACGAGCAAGGCACACTCACCCTGATGGACGAAGTGCTCACGCCCGACTCCTCGCGCTTTTGGCCGGTGGAAGGCTATGAAGCCGCTTTGCGCGATGGCCGCAACCCGCCCAGTTACGACAAGCAGTTTGTGCGCGATTGGTTGGAGCAAGCGCAGGTAGGTGGCCAGCCTTGGAACAAACAAGCGCCCGCGCCCGCGCTGCCCGCTGACGTGGTGGAACACACAGCGGCCACTTACCGCGAGGCCCTGGAGCGTCTGACCGGATGAGCGTTATGGTGGGCCGCTTGCCGTCCAAGTTGCTGGCGCGACTGGACGCGGCCATCGCCCACACTTTGCATCCAGTAGACCAAGCATGTTTACGCGCCGAGCGGGCGAGTTACTTTGCGCGGCAAGGCTATTTTGAGCAAGCGCGCGCCGAAATCAGCGACCTGCATCGTTTGTTTGATGGGCGACCCCACCCGGCCGTCAGTGCCCATGTGGCCATGGCCGAGGGTTTGCTGGCCTTTCACGAAGATGTAGGCGTTGCCGCACCTGACAAGTTCAAACGCGCTCAAGCTCTGAGTCGGGCCGCTGGCTTGCCCCAAGTGCAGGCCCTGGCCAGTGCGTGGCTGGCACACACCGACTATGTGGCGCTGGATTTTTCGCCGATGGCCAGCCACGCGAAAGAGGCGCTGCAACTGGCCGCGCCCGACCACCACGCCGCCCGGGCACGCACCTGCTTGGTGGTGGGCACAGCCTTGGACTTTGCGGGCCGACTCGATTTAGCCCAGCCCTGGTACACCAAGGCCCGCGAGCATGCGAATGCTGATGGTGACGACGCCACACTCAGCGCGCTCAACACCAATATGGCGTCGCAGTTGTGTGACCACGCCTTGCGGGGCAGTTTGTTTGGTACAGCGGTGGATGAGGCCGCACGCCATGCGCTGGCCAGCGCTGAATCGGCCGACAGTTTTGAACGCTGGGTGGGCACGGTGTCGCTGCCTGCTTGGGTGCCCATGTTGCGCGCAGTGGCGCTCTCGGTGTCAGGTCAAGCGCAAGCGGCCTTGGTGCTTTACAGGGCTCATTTAGAGGAAGCGAAACAGCAGGGGCTCTCCCGTTTGGCCTCGACCTATTTAGCCGACATGGCTTGGTGCGAATGGCGCGTGGGTGATGGCCAGGCAGCGCGCCAGAGCGCACAAGCAGCCTTGGAAAATTTGCCTATGACGCCGTATGCAGACGATCGCGCCGTGGCACATGCCCGCTTGACCCAGGTGTTTCGTGCTTTGCGTGACGAGGCGGGCGCGCTCAATCATGATGCCCAAGCCCAAACCTATTGGGCACAACACCAGGCGGTACAGCACGAGGTGGTGGGGCTGCTCGGCGACTGGTCTGTTGCTTAGGGTCAACAGACCCTAGAACAACACCATGCTGAGTTTGCGCCGGTAGCCATCCACCACTGGGTCGGCAGGTTGGGTGTCCACCTTGCCCGTCACCTCTAGCGCGCCCTTGACGGGTGTGGCCGCTTGGGCGGCTTTGGGTGGGGCGGTGGGCGTCATGATGTCCAAAATCGCCACATAGGTTTTGCGCGCCAATTCGTCCTTCCAAGTTTTGTCGCGCATCAAAATTTCCAGCAACTCGTCCATGGCTTGCGTGAAACGCTGGGCGGCGAAGGCTTGTTGGGCCAGGGCGAAACGCGCGTCGAAGTCACGTTTGTTGGCGGTAATGGCAGCGGACAAATTGTCAGCAGAGGGTGTTGTCGGCGCTTGTTCGCAGGCCTGCAACCAATGGCCGCAAGCGGCGAGGCGGGCGTCCAACATCACTTTGCTGGCAACGGGGTCAAACGCGGCGCGGGCTTCCGCCACGCGGCCACTCTTCAACAAAGCGCGCAGGTAGTCCACCCGGGCGGCATCGTCGCCTGGGTTGATGGCCACGGCTTCCTGCAACTTGGCCAAGGCGCTGTCTGCATCGCCTTCGGCCAGCAACTCGGCAGCTTCTTCCACGTCTTCTTCGGCGGCCACTTCGTCTGCCGTCGGCACGTGTTTGTCCAGAAACTCGCGGATCTGGGCTTCGGGTACCGCACCCACAAATCCGTCCACAGGTTGACCGTCTTTGAACATCACGCAAAACGGAATGCTGCGCACACCAAAAAGTTGCGAGAGTTGGCCGGCGATTTCGGGCTGCTCATCGGAGTTCAGTTTGGCCAGGCGGAAGCGGCCTGCATAAGCCACCTCCAACTTTTCCAGCACCGGTCCGAGAGATTTGCAGGGGCCGCACCAGGGGGCCCAAATGTCCAACAGCACGGGTTGTTCGGTGGAGGCTTGAACTAGTTCGGCTTCCAGGTTTTGGAGGGTGATGTCGATCATGGGGTGGGGAATGTGAATCAAAGGCGTGGGCAGGAGATGCAGGCGTGCAGCCTACAATTCAAGCCACTTGGAGGAATAGAGCAGCATGAGCGCGGATATGGGCGAAAAAACAGTGTTGGTGGGCGTGGTCATGGGGTCGAGCAGTGACTGGGAAACCCTGCGCGTAGCAACCGACATTCTCGCCCAGTTCGGTGTCACTCATGAAGCCCGCGTGGTTTCTGCTCACCGCATGCCCGACGACATGTTCGCCTATGCAGAAAGTGCGGCAGCACGAGGCTTGCAAGCCATCATTGCCGGCGCTGGCGGCGCGGCACACTTGCCCGGCATGTTGGCCGCCAAAACCACGGTGCCTGTGTTGGGTGTGCCGGTGGCAAGCCGCCATTTGTCTGGGGTGGATTCTTTGCATTCCATCGTGCAAATGCCCAAAGGCATACCCGTAGCGACTTTTGCCATTGGCACTGCGGGCGCGGCCAACGCTGCGCTCTTTGCGGTGGCCATGCTTGCCAACAACAATCCCGCCTTGCGTACCCAACTGGAGGCCTACCGCGCACGCCAAACCGAAGCGGCGCGTGCCATGAGCGCTGATCTGAAGTGAGTTCACCGAAACAAGCCATTCTTCCCGGAGCCACCTTGGGTGTGATGGGCGGCGGTCAATTGGGCCGCATGTGGGCACACGCGGCCCAGCAACTGGGCTACTTCACGGCGGTACTGGACGCCGATGCACACAGCCCGGCGGGATTGGTGTCGCACCACCATGTGCAGGCGGGTTATTTGGATGAAGCCGCCTTGGCCGCTTTGGCCACTTGTTCATCCGCCATCACCACCGAGTTTGAAAACGTGCCCGCTGCCGCGCTGGAAGCCTTGACGAAACAACGCCCGGTCTCGCCCCCTGCACAAGCGGTTGCCATTTGCCAAGACCGCGTGCTGGAGAAAACCCACTTCACCCGCTGCAGTGTGCCCTGCGCACCTTATGCGGTGATTGAAACGGCGGAGCAACTGGCCGCAGCACCCAGTGACTTGCTGCCCGGCATACTCAAAACCTCACGCCTGGGTTACGACGGTAAAGGCCAGGCTCGCGTGACCACGCGGCAAGAACTGGCAGCGGCCTGGGCGGGGCTGCAACAAGCACCTTGCGTGCTAGAAAAAATGTTGCCACTGGCGTTTGAAGTCAGCGTCATCGTGGCGCGTGGGGTGGACGGCCACGTGGTGCATTTGCCATTGCAACAAAACCTGCACCGCGATGGCATTTTGGCGGTGACGCAAGTGCCTGCACCCGATCTGAACAGTGCCCTACAAACCCAGGCTGTGGCGCAAGCGACTGCTGTGGCGGCGTCCATGAACTATGTGGGCGTGTTGTGTGTGGAGTTTTTTGTGCTGCAAGACGGCACGCTGGTGGCCAACGAGATGGCACCGCGTCCGCATAACTCGGGCCACTACAGCATGGATGCTTGCGATGTGTCGCAGTTCGAGCTGCAAGTGCGCACCATGACCGGCAACCCGTTGACTGCACCGCGTTTGCATTCTCCCGCTGTCATGCTGAATTTACTCGGCGATCTGTGGTTTGACGACCAGGGCCATGCGCGAAACCCTGCATGGGAAAAAGTGCTGGCCTTGCCGGGTATGCACTTGCATTTGTACGGCAAAACCGAGCCCAGACGTGGCCGCAAGATGGGGCATTTGACAGTCACCGCCAGTACCTCGGCGGGGGCCAAAGACATCGCCTTGCAAGCGGCCGCTTTGTTAGGTTTACCCCCCTTCTAACCTTCCCACCATGCTGCTTGATGGCACAGCCCCCGGCGTGATAGAGCAGGCCGCGCAGCAATTGGCGCGTGGCGAGTTATTGGCTTTCCCTACCGAAACGGTTTATGGCCTGGGCGCACGTGCCGACAGCGATGAAGCCGTGGCAAAAATTTTTACCGCCAAAGGCAGGCCGACGGATCACCCCTTGATAGTTCATGTGGTCGATGCCACCGCTGCCCTCGCGTTCACGCCCCATGTGCCCGAAACTGCTCAAAAACTCATGGCTGCACACTGGCCTGGCCCGCTGACCCTGGTGTTGGCGCGTCGTCCCGAAGTGGGTACAGCCGCAGCCGGTGGACAGGACAGCATTGGTTTGCGTTGCCCCGCCCATCCGCAAGCCCAAGCCCTGCTGCGTGCGGCGTTGGCGCTGGGTGTACACGGGGTGGCCGCACCCAGTGCGAATCGGTTCGGGCGCATCAGCCCCACCACGGCGGCGCATGTGGCTTCTGAGTTTGAGCCGGGTTTGTGGGTGCTCGATGGTGGCCCTTGCGAGGTGGGCATTGAATCCACCATTGTGGACTGTCGCCCCCGCCAGGCAGTGTTGCTGCGGCCCGGGCAAATCAGCCGTGTGCAGTTGGAGGCTTTGCTAGGAGAGCCGCTGGGTGTGCGTGATGCCTTGTCACCCCGCGTCTCTGGCAATTTGGCTTCGCATTACGCGCCGCAAGCCCCCCTGCGTTTGATGACTGCGCCGATGATCGGCCAAGCTCTGGCCGTCTTGTTCGGGGAGAGCGGCCCCGCAGCGACGCCAGCGCCTTTGAAGCTGGCGGTATATTCCCGCGTCCCTCCCAGGCGTTCTGCGCCAGGCTTGCTGGTGCATCGCATGCCCGACGCGCCCGATGCCGCCGCCCATGAATTGTTTTCCGTGCTGCGAAGTTTTGATGAACAAGGCGCGAAATTGATTTGGGTGGAAGAGCCCCCCGACACCCCCGAATGGGAAGGGGTGCGTGACCGTTTGCTGCGTGCCGCAGCGATTTGAACTGGAGTTTTTATGTTTGTTGTGCGTAAGGTGTTTGACTTGGTGATGGCACGCCAGCGCTTGGTTTGGATGGCAGCAGCAACCAGCTTGTCGCTCGCAGCATGTGGCGGTGGCGACCAAGTGACAAAATTCGTGCCCGCTCGTGTGATTTCTTTTGGTGACGAAAACAGCGTTATCACCAGCACCGGGTCGAACTACAGCATCAATGGCCTGAACGCTGACAAAACAGCGGTGGACTGCGGCCTGAACCGCATTTGGAATCAAATTTTGGCCAATTCCTACGGCCTGAATTTTCCGCAGTGTGCGGGCGGTGCTATGGTAACCAACAGCCGCATCTTGGCCACGCCTGCTTCCAAGGTGGCAGATGTGAAAAGCCAAATCGACCAATTCCTGACCACCGACCGGTTTGCCAGCAACGATTTGGTTTCGGTGTTGGTGGGTCAGAACGATTTGTGGGCGCAATATGCGCTTTACAACGGCAGCAACGAAGCCAGTTTGATTGCGGCCATGGAAGCCGCAGGTGTGCTCTATGCAGAACAAGTCAATCGAGTGGCCAATGCGGGTGCGCGCGTGATCGTGTCCACCATGCCCGACCAAAGCCTTACACCATTTGCTTTGGCGCAAAAAGCCGCCAACACCGACACCGACCGCGCGGCATTGATCAAACGCTTGATGAGCGCCTTCCATTTGAAGCTGCGCACCACCCTCATCAACGACGGCACCCGCATCGGCCTGGTGCTGGCCGATGAACTGACCCAACAAATCGTGCAGTTCCCTGCCAACTTCAGTTACACCAACACCAACACCGCCGCGTGTTTGTCCACGGCTGTGCTGCCCAATTGCACCAGCGCCACCTTGGTGAGCGGGGCTGATCCTAGCGGCTGGCTGTGGGCGGATGTGACACACTTGTCCGCTGGCGGTCACTCTCGGTTGGGTGAAGCGGCTAGGGCGAGGGCGACGGGGAATCCGTTTTGACGTGAGAGGTGGCCTTGGCCCCTTATTTGAAGTAGTGCGTACCCAATCATTTTTAGTTTCTGGCCCCTCTCGGGTTTGCCCTGCTTCTGGCTGCGAGTCGGCAGTTCTATAGTTCAGACTGAAAACGAACGATCGTTCGTTTCGCTTCTGACGTCTGGCCGGGGTTGACTTTGACCTTGGCGCTGAAATGCCAACACGGCTCACACCACCACAAGGGGACTTCATGAAACAGATTCGTACCTGGATGGCAATTGCCACCGCTTGCGTTTTGCTCACCGCCTGCGGCGGCGGTGGCTCGGATACCGCAGAGGTGAACTACAACGCGGGCAGCGGTTTGTTGTCCGGCGCTCCCACCAGCAAGGGTAACTTTGTCTCGGTGGTGTCGTTTGGTGACAGCTTGAGTGACGCGGGGTCTTACACACCGGCCACCTCAGCCACAGCCAATGGTCAAGCCCCTTTCATTGGCGGGCGTTTCACCACCAATGCCACCGGTTCCACGGTGTGGGTGGAGAACGTGGCCACTGCCTTGGGTTTGGTGATCACACCGCACGAAGTGGGTTTTGGTGCCGCATCGGCCAAGTGCCCGGCGGCGGCAAACCCCGCGCTGGCCAACACGTGCACGGCTTATGGCCAAGGTGGCTCTCGGGTGACCGACCCGAATGGCATCGGCAAGGCCGGCGGTGCATTGACCGTGCCGGTGAAAACCCAAATTGCCAATCATTTGGCGCGTTTTGGCAACTTCAAAGGCAACGAGTTGGTGTTGGTTTTGGCCGGGCCAAACGACATCTTCACTCAGTTTGGTGTGTTTGCCGCCAAGGCCACACAGAACGGGATTGATGTCGCCGCAGGTCGCCTCACACAAGCCCAAGCCGACCAAGCCAACCAAGCGAACGCTTTTGCCGCCCAAGGCGAGGTGAAAAAAGCTGCTTTGGAACTGGCCGGTTATATCCGCACGGAAATACTGGCCAAAGGTGCCAAATACGTGGCAGTGGTGACAACGCCTGATTTGGCAGCGACACCGTTTGGAGCATCGGTGCCCGCGACGGCACGCCCGCAACTCACCGCCATGGTGGACGTGCTCAACCTGTGGTTGCGCGACGGCTTGAGTGGCCAGCCTGTGGGCATCATCGATGGCAACGGCTTCTTCAAAAACATCGTCGCCAATCCGGCCGCATTTGGTTTCACCAATGTCACCTCGCGCGCTTGTGATGTGGCGAAGATTCAAGCCATCACCGGCGGTGCTGTCACCGATGGTTCCTCCTTGTTCTGCAACAGCACGGCAGGCGCACCATTCAATGGTTTAGCGACAGACGCCAGTGCCACCACCTGGTTCTTCGCTGACGGTGTTCATCCCACCACGGGAGGCCACAAGGCGTTCACCGACGAAGCGATGAAGGTGCTGCGCGCATTCGGCTGGATTTGAGTTGGTCGTTGTCGCCGCGGGTTCAAGCACCTGGTGTGCTTGAACCCTTTTTATTTTTGCTGCTGCCCCATCAAGAGTTTCATCGACAAGATGCTGAGAGACAGCAACAAGGTCACCACATTGGCCACGATGATGGGCCAGGCTTTCAGCGCCCAGCCATAGACCAACCACAGCGCCACACCCAGGGTGAATACGCTGTACATGCCCAGTGATATGCCGCTGACATCACGGGTTTTGAAGGTGAGCCAAGCCTGGGGCACAAAAGCCACCGTGGTGAGCACGGCGGCGGCGTAACCAAACCAATCAATGGATGGATTTAGGTTCATCGCGCTTCCTTGCCAGGTGCGGTGTTGTTAGAGCCGCTTCTAACCTCAGCACCAGCCGCCCATTGCACCAGGGCCTCTAGCGCAGGCCGAGCGGCATTGGCATTGGCATGGTTGACGATGCCCACCACCACCAGGCGCTGGCCACTGGGGGCGAGGACATAACCTGCGATGCCCGCCACATCACGTAGCGAACCGGTTTTGAGGTGGGTGCGGCCCACGGCGGCTTTGCTGTTGCGCAAGGTGCCGTCGATGCCGCCCACGGGCAAGGAGCTGATGAGCTCGGGCATGCTCGCGCTGCTCCAGGTTCGACGCAGTAGTTGCGCGAGCAACTGGGCTGTCACGCGGTTTTGGCGCGACAGGCCTGAGCCGTTATCTACTACCAATGCGCGACCCGCTTCGCCCACTTGGTCTTGCACCCACTGCCGCAGTACCTCACGCGCAGCGTCCAAACCAGCGGGGATGCGCTGCTGGGCCGCTAACGTGAAGAAGAGTTGCTGCGCCATCACGTTGTTGCTGTGTTTGTTGATGTCGCGGATTACCTCGGCGAGAGCCGGTGAAACCAATTCAAAGGTGGGGGCCGTGCTGGGCGCATTTCCTTCGCGCACCACACCACCGAGTTTGCCGCCCATGCTTTGCCACAAACCGAGCACGGCACGCTCGTTGTAGGTTCTGGCGTCGGTGTAGGCCACAGGCCAAAATTTTTCGCCGCAACTGCTGGGGTAGCTGCCGCTCAAACGCCATTGGTTGCTGTTAGAGAAGTCGGCCCTGAGGCCGCCGCGCCAGTCACCGCAGGGGACATTGCTAAGGGGCACGCTGGCCGGGAGGCTGTGGTTGGCCAGCGGCAGATCGGGGCTGACCCAAGCCACACCACGCGCCGGGTCGGGCGTGAAGGTCATCACCATGGCTTTGAAGTTGATGAGCAGAGCGTCAGCCGAAGCGTTGTAAGGGCGCAGCGGCTCGCCGTCAAAGTCGGCCGGGTTTTGCTCGGGCACCACAAAGCTGCTGCGATCCAGCACGATGTCGCCGCGTATCTCACGCACGCCCAACTGCTGCACCCGGCGCAGCAATAGCCACAGCCGCTCCACCACGAGTTTGGGGTCACCACTGCCTTTGATGACCAAATTGCCTTCCAGCACACCACCCGGCGATACGCTGCCGGTGAGCCAGACCGGGGTTTTCCAAGTCCATGCCGGGCCAAGCAAATCCAGTGCGGCCGTGGTGGTCAGCAGTTTCATCAGCGAGGCCGGGTTGACGGCTGTTTGCGCTTGCCACGACAGGCGAGGCTGTGCCGCGCTCACCTCGTGCACCACCGCCACCAAAGCCTCTGGAGGCACTTGGGCACGCACCAGCGCGGCTTCTACGGTGGCGGGAAGGGGCGTGGGCGCGACCACCGCTTGCGCCAAACACTGAGGTGATGCAAACGCAGCGCAGGCCAGTAGCAGGGGTTTTAACAGCAAGGTTTTCATGCGCAACATCATCGCATGGGCCACCTTTTGGGCCAGCGCGAACCCGGGCGATAAACTCGCCACCTCTCACGTTTCACCCCCACACAATGCCACCATGAGCCGCTTGCTGGCCTTTGATACCTCCACCCAGACCATGAGCGTCGCGCTCTGGGTGGATGGCGATGTGTTGACGTTTGATGGAGAAGGCGGCCCAGCCGCTTCTACCCAATTGATGGCGCAAATTCAACGCCTGCTGGCGCAAGCGCAAATGAGTTTGCAAGCACTGGACGTCATTGGATTTGGTCGCGGCCCAGGGGCATTTACCGGCTTGCGCACAGCCTGCGCCGTGGCCCAAGGCCTGGCTTTGGGCGCAGACAAACCCGTGCTGGCTTTGGACTCGCTGTTGGCCGTGGCGCAAGACGCCTGTTTGACACTAGGGGCAGCACACCAACAACAAGGGCAGCCGATCTGGGTGGTCAACGACGCCCGCATGGGCGAGGTGTACGCAGCGCAGTACGTTTGGCAACTCGCTACAGCAGATTGGCATCAACTCACCGCACCGTTGCTCTCTCGACCCGAGGCGCTTGCCGCACAGTGGAGCCACAACCCACCCCACGCAGTGGCGGGCAATGCCTTATTGGTACCCGAATTGGCGCATGCACTGGTTCAAGCACCCTGCTTGCACGGCGTGGCCCAGTTCCCACAAGCGCAGGTGCGCGCGCGTGCTTTGGCCGTATTGACCGATCACGCATGGCGACGTGGAGAAGCAGTAGATGCCGCGCTGGCGTTGCCGCTGTATGTGCGCGACCAGGTCGCTCTCACCACCGCCCAGCGGCAGGCTTCGCGCGCGGGTGTCAGTGCACCGTCTGATACGGTGAGTGCATCATGAACGCCCGCTTGCAAGAGCAGCGCGGTCAATTGACTCCAGGCCAACGTTTGGAGGCCATGACCGTGGCTGCGCTGGATGCCGTCATGGCGGTGGAGCAACGCGCCTATGCTTTCCCGTGGACACGCGGCAACTTCATCGATTCAATGGCTGCGGGTTACGCGGCACAGTTGCTGTTTGCTGAACAGCAGTTGCTCGGGTATTTCGTGGCTATGCAGGGAGTAGAGGAAACGCACCTGCTCAACATTACCGTTAAACCCGAGTTTCAAGGGCAGGGTCACGCCTCTATCTTGTTTCGCGCCTTGCGTGCTTACTGCGAGGACATAGGTGCCCGTAAATTGTGGTTGGAGGTGCGCGCCAGCAATTTGCATGCGCAGCATGTGTACCGGCACTACGGGTTTCAGCACATCGGCATTCGCAAAGCATATTACCCGGCGGCCCTGGGGCAACGTGAAGACGCCGTAGTTATGTCTCTTGATTTGAAGCCCACTTTCCAGGGGCAAGCATGAGTGATTGGACGGCCAGGCAACGCGCCATGCTTGCAGAAATGGGCACACCGCTGTGGTTCGTGCCGCCGGTTCAACCGGCGGTTGAATGGCCGCTTGAGGCGCAAGCCGTCGCACCCGCAGCGCCCGCTGCGGTGCCCGTGCCTGTTGCTGTCGCCCATGTTGAACCCAAGCAAGAAACTTCTAAGCAACCTAGTGCTGTCGTCGCTATGGACTGGCCTGCCTTGCGTGAGGCCGTGGCAGGCTGCCGAGCCTGCGGTTTGTGCGAGAGCCGCACCCAAACTGTGTTTGGTGTCGGTCACTTGCAAGCACATTGGATGGTGGTGGGCGAAGCACCAGGTGAGCAGGAAGATCGGCAAGGAGAGCCCTTCGTTGGCAAGTCAGGCCAGTTGCTGGACAACATGCTGGGTGCTTTGGGGTTGTCACGCTCTGCTGCAGAGGGCGTGGACGATCCTGCCCGCCAGGTTTATATCGCCAATACCTTGAAGTGTCGTCCGCCAGGCAATCGCAACCCCCTGCCGGAAGAGTTAAAAGAATGTGAACCCTATTTGGTGCGCCAGATTGAACTGGTGCAACCAAAAATCATCTTGGCTATGGGCCGTTTTGCGGTGCAAAGCCTCTTGCGCAGCAACGAGCCCATAGGCAAACTGCGCGGGCGCGTCCACCGGTTTCAAGGGGTGCCCCTGATCGTGACCTACCACCCGGCCTATCTTATGCGCAATTTGGAAGATAAAGCCAAGGCCTGGGACGACTTGTGCCTGGCCCGTATCACCCACGAGGGGGTATGAAGGGCGTGCATCTGTGTGTAATCTCACAACATGCCTGCGATGACCCTCCTCCAAAAGCCCCCTGCTGTTGCCGAGCTGTTCACAGACACTGCGCTGTGGGACGCCCTGCCGAGCATGGCCGTGATGCTGTCCCCCGAGGGGGACTTGTTGCGCAGCAACCGGGCCTTTGACCGCTATTTGTCGCAGCGCGTGGCCACCATCGCGTCGCGTATTGAGCGCAAGTGCCAATGGTTGAGCGAAATGTCTTGCCAGGCCTTGCTTGATGCACTGGCGCGGCGTGAAGACTTTCGTTTGTTGGTCTACCCACGAGCCGAACACGATCCTGACGACGTGCCCGCCTGTTTTGAATGCCAGGCCCAGTGGTTGCCTGAGGACGGCACCTATAGCTGCGTTTTGCATGACGTGGGCCACGCCCACCACACTGCCCGGTTGCTCGAAGCCCAGGCCCAGCAGTTTCGTTTGCTCGCCAACAACGTGCCGGTCTTGATTGCGTATTACGACGCTATCCACTTCACTTGCCAGTTCGCCAACAGCCAGTATGCCCGTACCTTTGGTTGGGATGAACGCAGCATCATTGGCCGCAATTTTGCGGAAATCATCGGTGTGGACGCCGCTGCTCAAATTCAACCTCAAGTGAATAAGGTGCTTCAAGAGCGCAAGGGTGTTTCTTACGAGCGCCAGTTGCCCAATCCTGATGGCGGCACCACGCATATTGAAGTGAACATCATTCCCCACCTGGATGCCAGTGGTGTTCCCGTGGGTGGTTATGTGCTGATCTCAGACATCACCCGGCATCGCGTGGCTGAACAGGCGTTGCGCGAATCGGAAGAGCGTTTGGCCAAATTTATGCAAGCCAGCGCCGAAGGCATTGTTTTTCATCAAAACGGGGTGGTGACTGATGCCAACCCGCCCATTTGCGAGTTGCTGGGCTACGAATTGAACGAGTTGCTCGGGCGCAAAACATTGGAATTCATTGCCCCCGATCACTTGGCCAAAGTGATCACGGTGATGGCCACGGGTCAAGAAACCACCTACGAGAGTGTGCTCATCGACAAACAAGGGCGGCGCCTGCCGGTGGAGTTCATCGTGCGCACCATCATGCGTCACGGTGAAAAACTGCGCATGACCATCGTGCGTGACCTGCGTGACCGCGAAGCGGCCCGAGCCCGCATCCACTACCAAGCCCACCACGATGCGCTGACCGGTTTGCTCAACCGCACAGCCTTCATGGAGCGCTTGGATCACCTGATTGCTGCCTCACGCAGCAACAGCCGCAAAGGCGACGCTGTGCAGTCCATGGCTTTGCTCTTCATTGACCTGGATCACTTCAAACGTGTCAACGACTCGCTTGGCCACCTGGCGGGTGACGTGCTCTTGCGCACGGTCGCCAAACGCATCACCGGTTGCTTGCGGCAAAGTGATTTGGTGGCCCGGTTTGGTGGGGACGAGTTTATGGTTCTGTTGCCACAAATGGGCAGCCGCGCCGAAGTGGAAGAGGTGGCCAGCAAACTACTCAGTGAGGTGGAGGCGCCGGTGTCTGTGGAAAGCTGGCCGCTGTCGGTCACGCCGTCGGTTGGAATTGCTTTGTTCCCGGAAGATGGCACCACGGCCGACGCCTTAATCAAGAACGCCGACACGGCCATGTACCAAGCCAAAGCACGCGGCCGTGCAAGTTACTGTTTTTTCACACCCGAAATGGCCAGCAACGCGTACGCTGATTTGGTGATGGAAGGTGAGTTGGCGCAGGCCCTGGCGCGCAATGAGTTTGAGCTTTATTTCCAACCGCAAGTTACCGCAGACAAGCAATCGCTGGTGGGCGTAGAAGCCTTGATACGCTGGCACCACCCAACACGCGGTTTGCTTATGCCTGACGACTTCATTCCTGTGGCAGAACAACAGCGTTTGATGCTGCCCATAGGGCAGTGGGTGCTGCGTGAGGCTGCGCGTGCGGCCGCGCTGTGGCATCGCCAAGGCTTGCAGATTGGGCCGGTGGCCGTGAACCTCTCCAACATGCAGTTCCAGTCCGGCGGGTTTGTCGATAACGTCTCGTCCATCCTGGCCGAAGAAGATGCCAAGGGGGAATGGATTGAATTTGAAATCACCGAACGCATGTTGATGGACGACCTGCCCGGTGTGCAACGGCGTTTGAAACAGCTCAGCGCGTTGGGCATCTTGATATCGGTGGACGATTTCGGGACCGGCTATTCCTCGCTGGGCCACTTGAAAGAGTTGCCCATCGACAAGATGAAAATCGATCGCTCCTTTGTGCGAGACCTGCCCGAAGATACCGACTCAGCGGCCATTGCTTGCGCCATCGTGCAAATGGCGCGCAGCCTCGGGATCACCGTCATGGCCGAGGGCCTAGAAACCGAGGCGCAGCGCCTGTTTCTGGCTGGACAAGGTTGTCATGAGCTCCAGGGCGACCTCATCAGCAAACCGCTCAGGGCTGCCGACTTGGCCACTTGGGTGCGGGCACGTGCTACCGCTCGTGCCCACTCTGAGGTTGTAGCCACAGCCTGAGGATCGCCCCTCGCCGATGTCCTAGCGCGGCACTGCCGATGCCGTCGGCTGCTGCGCAGCAGTGGCGAGCGATGATGGTTCAGTCCCTGCTCGCTTGGGGTCGGGATGGCTGACTGGTTTCGTGTTCGGATTGACGCTTTGCATGGCTTTTGCAAGTGCGGGGCCGAACAAGTCGGCGCTGCAGGGCAGTTCACCCGCCGCGCGCGCGCGCAAGAATTCCGCCTTGACTTCTGCTCGGCTCAGCGGGGTCGTCTGAGCGTGGACTGGGTTTGCCAGGCTCGCAATCAAGGTGAGCAGCGACGTCGACAGGAACGAAGAGGTTTTCATGGTCTTTCCTTTTCTGCTCAAACTCAA
Source organism: Burkholderiales bacterium (assembly GCA_046094425.1). GTDB lineage: Bacteria > Pseudomonadota > Gammaproteobacteria > Burkholderiales > Burkholderiaceae_C > JANPCX01. The sequence continues at coordinate 25,420 of JBJTHI010000158.1, forward strand.
GCGCTTGGCCACAGAGCCAAACCATCCATGGTTTGAGCATGGTGGTGACTTTATTGGTGCAAATAAAGAATATAAAGACCAATTAATGGAACCATGAATTTCAATTTCAGCAACAATTGAGGCTCCCAAACTTTCTAGCTGAGAGCGATCTTGGATCGACTTCATTCCATGCGGGTCTTTGCCCGCGTCATTGACGAAGGTAGTTTTGCCGCTGCGGCCAGGGCATTGAATCTTTCCGCGGCGGTGGTCACACGTTTGGTGGCCGACCTGGAGGAGCACCTCAGCACGCGGTTGATCAACCGCACGACCCGGCGTTTGGCGCTGACCGATACCGGGGAGCTTTACCTGGAGCGGGTGCGGCAAATACTGTCGGAAGTGGAAGAGGCTGAAGCCCTGGCCAGCGCGGCCACGTCCGAGCCGCGAGGCATCGTGCGTGTGTTGTCGCCGCCCGCATTCGCCGTCCACCAACTGGCACCCCTGTTGCCAGGGTTTCGCAGGCGGTTTCCCAAGGTGTCGGTCGATTTGTCAGCCCCGGGGCCGGTCTCGACGGTGGACGAGAACTTCGACATCAGCATCCTCATGACGCAGCGGCCACCGGATGGCGAATTCATCGCCCGGCTGTTGGCCAGAACCGCCTGGATCGTATGCGCTTCGCCGAGTTATCTGAATGAACGCGGCCGCCCCGCTCACCCCAGTGACTTGATGCGCCACCGTGTGATGGCGCCCAGCACAGTTCGTGAGGTTTCTTTCCGTGCGGATGCATCGCATCCTTCGCACGCAAACGCAGCTGTGGCAGTGGCCGATGAAACCGTGACCTTGTCGTCGGTACGGGCCGCGCTTTCCACCAGCCACATCGATACCTTGTTTGCGGCTGCACGCGCGGGATTGGGCATTGCTGGCCTGCCGTCTTTTGTCGTTCATGGCGCTTTGCGTGATGGCAGCTTAGAGCGGGTGCTGCCGCATTGGCGTTTGCTCACGGCGTCGATCTATTTGGCCATGCCCACACGTCAATATGTGCCAGCACGTACCCGCGCGCTTTGGAACTTCCTACTTGAATCGTTGGGCGGTCAAGAGCGAGACCCCTGGTTAGACACTTGAGCCAGCAGCCGGCGACGGTCAGTAAAACGCTTCCACCCGGGTGGTCCCCATCAAAGGCTCCAGCAATCGCGCCAGTGGACGCAGAGCGTTGTAGCGGTCGGCGGCCTTGTGGGCGTAAGCGAAAAAGCGCGGCAAGTCTTCGCTGTATTTGGGTTTGTGATCGCGGTGTTTCAAGCGACAAAAAATGCCCAGCACCTTGAGGTGGCGCTGCAAGCCCATCCATTCAAGCTGGCGCCAGAACTCGCCGAAATCTTCATCCACGGGCAGGGCGGCTTTTTTGGCGGCTTGCCAATAACGCACGGCGATGTCAATTTCTTGTTCTTCGTTCCAACTGAAAAAAGCGTCGCGTATCAGTGAGGCGATGTCGTAGGTGATGGGGCCACGCACCGCGTCTTGGAAGTCGAGCACGGCCAATCCTTTCGGCGTGACCATGAGGTTGCGTGGCATGAAATCGCGGTGAACCGCCGCCATGGGTTGAGCCAAAGCACTTTGAACCAGCAAGTCACAGGCCTTGTGCCACTCAGATTGTTCGTCTTGATTCCACGTGACGCCGCGTTCTTGCTGAACACACCACTGGGGGAACAGGGCCAACTCGCGGCGCAGCAGGGCGTCGTCGTAAGGCAGCCAGGAATCGCAAACCATTTTTTCTTGCCAGGCGACCAAGGTGTTGATGGCCGAGCGCATCAGGGTCTGGCTTTTGGCGTGGTTGTGTTGTGAGGCTTGGCTTTGTAGCTCTGTCAACATCAAGGTGGTGCCGAGGTCACTCAACAACAAAAAACCTTGCGCTTCGTCCTGTGCCAACACCTGGGGGCAGTTCAAGCCCACGTTGGCCATTTCCTTGGCGCGCAGAACGAAAGGCCGCACGTCTTCCATGGGCGGTGGCGCGTCCATGACGATGAAGCTGCCACCAGCTTGGCTGTCCACACGCAAATAACGTCGAAAGCTGGCGTCACTGGAGGCAGCGCGTAAGGTGTGCGGCAACAAACCGTGAACACCGACCAAGGGCGCTAACCATTGCTCGAAAACGGCTTGGCGATCGCTGCTGGGCCATGTGACCGGCGCGGTTGTCGAAGATGAAGAGGGGCTAGAAGTCATGAGTTGCCTTTGCACCAGGGTGCAGTGCACCTGCATGGAATAATCAATTCTACAAATCACCCTTCTCGGCATTGCTGAGATTCAGTCGTTTCACCGAGCGCCTTGTTGTTCTCACCCTTCCTCTCCTACCCTTGTCGGCATGTCTGCTGTTCTCGTGCGCTGTCCTGGGCGGTTGTTTTGTGCGGTGCGGGCGCGCAGGGTTTGCCGGTGCGGGCACAAAGCGTGACAGCGGTGCAACTTGCGGTGCCGCCGATCTCAGAGGTATCTGCACCCACAGCGTCATTGAAACTAAAACCCACCACCCGGCTGCCAAGGGTGCGGCCTAAACAAGATGCTCAGTCCTTGCCTGCGTTCATCGCAGCCGATCGGCTGCAAGGCCGCCCAGCCTTGGAGGCTGAAGGTGAAGGTGATGTGGAGTTTGTGCAGGGCGGTTTGTCCGTGCGCGCCGATCGCTTGCACTACGACATTGTCCAAGACTTGGTGCGGGCCAGCGGTCAAGTTCGCATTGAGCGCAATGGCGATCTGTTCACCGGCCCCGAATTACAACTGCGCGTGAACCAATTCGAGGGCTATTTTCTGAACCCCACTTACCGCCTGGCGGCTACGCAGGCCAGCGGGAAAGCACAGCGTCTGGATTTCATCAACGACCAGAGCATGGTGATCACAGCAGCCACTTACAGCACCTGTCCACCCGACGGCTCGCAAGACCCGCCTTGGCTACTGAGTGCGGATCGCGTGCGCTTGAACACCGATCAAAACGAGGGCATTGCAGAGGGCGGGGTGTTGCGATTCATGGGCGTGCCGATTTTGGCCTCGCCGGTGCTGAGTTTTCCGGTTTCCGATGAGCGCAAATCGGGCTGGTTACCGCCCAGCCTCACCTTCGATACACGCAGTGGTATTCAGTTCGGTGCGCCCTACTACTGGAACATTGCGCCCCAACGCGATGCTACTTTCACGCCCACCCTCATCTCCAAGCGCGGCTTGGGTCTGGAGTCTGAGTTCAGGTACCTAGAGCCTCGATACAGCGGAGAGTTGCAATTGAATCTGCTGCCCGGCGATCGCCTCAAGAAAGCCGATCGCTACGGTTTGAATCTACGCCACGAGGCTGATCCCTTGGAAACTACCCAATATGGGCTCAAGGTCTTGCGCGTGTCTGACGACGACTATTGGAAAGACTTTCCTCGCAACCTAGGCAGTGCCACGCCGCGACTGTTGTTGTCAGAGGCGCAGGTATCCAGGCCATTTGGCGACTGGACGGCCTATGCCAGAGCGATGAAGTGGCAGGTGCTGCAAGGCACGGACGTTGCCGCGAAATTCGAGGCGCCTTATGAACGTGTACCCCAGGTGGGAGTGCGAACCCTTCAGCCGCTTGCGGGGGGACTGCGTTTGGCGATGGAGGCCGAGGTCAATCGTTTTGCCAACCCTGCGGACAGTTTGAACCCGAATCGTGTGACGGGTACACGCGCCCACACGGTAGCCAGTCTGAGTCGCTCTTGGATAAATCCGGGTTGGACGGTGACGCCGCGCCTGTCGGTCAATGCCGCCAGCTACGACCTCAACCAAGCCATGACTGGGGGGCCGTGGCTGGGCCAACGCACGGCCAGTCGTGTTATTCCCACCTTCAGCGTGGACAGTCAGTGGGTGTTGGAACGCGACGCCAGTTTGTTTGGCCGCGCGCTGCGCCAAACCCTGGAGCCGCGCATCGTGTACGCCCGCACCCCCTATAAAGACCAAAGCGGTTTGCCGGTTTTCGATTCAGCGCTCAAAGACTTCAATTTGAATGCGGTGTATTCCGAGAACTTGTACTCGGGGGTGGATCGTGTGTCTGATGCCAATCAGGCGACGCTTGGCGTGACCACCCGTTGGTTGGATCCAGGCAACGGTGGTGAAGTATTGCGACTGGGTTTGGCGCAACGTTATTTATTTGCCACGCAACGTATCACGGCAGATGGTGCCCCCAGCACGCGACGTTTGTCTGATCTTTATTTTGAGGGCGCAACCGGGCTGATTCCCAAGGTCACACTGGCCTCGTCGGTGCAATACAACCCGGAAATCAGCCGTGCGACCAATTACTCGAACTCGGTGGTTTACGCTCCTGAGCCATTCAAAGTCTTGAGTCTGCGCCACACCGGCGTGCGTAATGCGTCCGAACAGGTCGCAGTGGGCTGGCAATGGCCTCTTTACGGCCCGGTGGACAACCATGTGGGCAGCGGCCCGCTGATTCGCCGTACATCCTCCGCTGGCTCTTGCAATGGAACGGTTTACGCCGTGGGCAACGTCAACTACAACCGCCGTGACAGCCGGATTACCGATTCCTTGGTGGGTTTGGAGTACGACGCGGGCTGCTGGATTGGCCGATTGGTGGTGGAACGTTTGTCCACCGGTTTAAGCGAAGCCAATACGCGTATCTATTTGCAATTGGAGTTGGTGGGCCTGTCACGCCTGGGCACCAACCCCTTACAGCGCTTGAAGGACAATGTGGTGGGATACCGCCTGTTGCGCGATAGCGCCAACCCGCAGACGACCACTGGGCCTTATGACTAAGCCAATGTTTACTGAAATTTCTTTTTCCTCTCGCAAGACTACCGTCGTGTTTGCATGGCTACTGGCCGGGTTGTGGTTCAGTGGCCAAGTGGTGGCTCAGTCCAGTACTGGTGGCGCACGGCAAGGTGACTACATTGTGGCGGTGGTGAACCAAGAGTTGGTCACTGCGGCAGAAGTGGATCAACGCATGGCTGCTGCACGCGTCGCCAATCGTGGGCGGGAACTGCCCCCTGATCAGGAACTGCGTCAGCAGGCCCTGGAGTCGTTGATTGAAGAGCGTGTGCTGGTCACCTATGCGCGCAACAGTGGCCTCAAAGTGGAAGACTCCGAAGTCGACCGGGCAGTAGCCAATGTGGCGGCGCAGAACCAACTGAATGTGCAGCAGCTGCGACAACGCCTTGTGCAAGAAGGCATTCCGTTTGAGCGTTTTCGCGGCACGCTGCGAGACCAGCTCTTGGTGGAGCGGGTGCGCGAGCGCGAAGTGCTGGGTCGGGTTCGTATCAGTGATGCCGAGGTGGAGGATTGGTTGGCCAAAAAACGTGGTGAACTCCAAAGCCAGACCACGATGGATATTGCGCAGATTTTGGTGCGTGTGCCTGATGGCGCTTCAGATGCTGTGGTCGCACAGCGCAAGGCCCGTGCCGAGGAAGCTTTGGCGCGGCTGAACGCGGGGGAGCCGTTTGAACTGGTGGTTGGGCAGTATTCAGATGATGCCAGCACCAAAGATCAAGGTGGCCGATTGGGGCCCAGAACCGCTGATCGCTTGCCGGACTTGTTTGTTCAGGCCGTGGCGAATTTGAGTGTGGGACAGCGTACCCAAACGTTGCTGCGCTCCGGTGCCGGGTTCCACATTCTTAAACTCAGCGAACGCAGCGATACAACCGGTTTTGCGGTGACCCAAACCCGCGCACGCCATATTTTGCTGCGTACCTCGGCTCAACTCAGCCGCGAAGCAGCGGTGCGTCGTTTGCAAACCTTCAAACAGCAAGTGGAAGCCCGTCGCACCTCTTTCGAGCAACTGGCCAAAGACAACTCAGAAGACGGTTCAGCGGCACAGGGTGGCGAGTTGGGCTGGGCCTCGCCAGGTACTTTTGTGCCCGAGTTTGAGCAGGCCATGAATGCCTTGCCGTTGATGGGCATCTCCGACCCTGTCGTGTCTCGTTTTGGCGTGCACCTGATTCAAGTGCTGGAGAGGCGCAACCAAGCCCTTGATCTCAAACAACAGCGTGCCTTGGCGCGAAATGCTTTGCGCGAACAAAAGTTTGAAGAGGCTTATGCAGAGTGGATCGCAGAGTTGCGTGCACGGGCGTATGTCGAGTTGCGCGAAACAAGCCGGTGATACTGAGTTTTAGTACCGCACGGTCGCACGAATGAAACACGCGCCGCGCAAGCGTTTCGGCCAGCATTTTTTGGTGGATGAGGGCGTTATCCATGCGATTGTTCAAGGGATAGAGCCCCGTCCTGGCGACGCATTGGTGGAAATAGGCCCTGGCCTGGGCGCGCTCACCAATCCCCTTTTGCGCCAGTGTCATCAGCTCACCGTGGTGGAATTGGATCGAGACTTGGCCGCGCGTCTACGAAAGCGCCCTGAGCTGCGGGTTGTCGAGGCCGATGTGCTCACGGTGGACTTCGCTGAACTGGCGCGGGAACTGTTCAAACCGCTGCGTGTGGTGGGCAATTTGCCCTACAACATTTCGACGCCCATCCTCTTTCACTTGATGGACTACGCACCGCATGTGCAAGACCAGCACTTCATGCTGCAAAAAGAAGTGGTCGATCGCATGGTGGCTGGGCCTGGCACCAAAGACTATGGACGCCTCTCGGTGATGCTGCAATGGCGTTACGAGATGGAAACCTTGCTTGAGGTGCCACCCGAGGCGTTTGATCCTCCCCCGCGTGTGGACTCAGCCGTGGTGCGCATGTTGGTGCGAACTGAACCGGCAGCGGTCAACCACCAAATTTTGCGCGAGGTGGTGGCCGTGGCCTTCTCCCAGCGACGCAAGCTCTTGCGCCATACCTTGGGCGCGCACTTGGAGAAGTTGGCTTTTGCCGGTGCTTTCGATGTGCAGCGCCGCGCTGAAGAAGTGCCGGTTCACGAGTACATCGCTTTGGCTCAGGCACTGTCGTTGCCGCCATGAAAAAGGCGGCCTGCACGGGCCGCCTTTTTATTTGTACACGCTAACGCTCAAGCAGCATTGAGCCACATGGACGTATCGAACGCGCTGCTCATCATCGGCATGTTCATGCCGAAGGTGGCTGCTGCTGCGGCGCTCTTGGCTGCGGCTTTGGCGGCGGCCTTGACAGGCTTGTCGCTGGCCTTGTCGCTGCTGTGGGTCACCTCAGTGGCCCGCTCCCATGACCCTGATTCTTGGGAGCGGGCTACTGAAAAGAATAAAAACACCTAAAGGGGATTTTTCTCTCAGCCCAGAAGTCGGCTGCATCTCGAAAAACATCCAGCAACTGCTCTCGTGCTTCGCGGTCAAAACGCGGGTTGTCAGGCAACTGCTCTAGCACCACCACAAAACCAGTTTGATCGCCGGACTTGAAGACCAAGTCTGTCATGCAGTCGTAGAGCGCATCCAAGTTTTTGCCGAAGTGTGCGGGAAACAAAAAAGCCTCGGCAATGGCTTCGAGGACGTCCTGCTTGGACTGGGCCGCACCCAAACTGGCATAGAGGAAATGCTGCTCGGCGGCTTGAGCCGCTTGCTGCAAATCCTCCACGCGGTAGGCGCGGATCGATTGAACAATGTTCGGACGCACGGTCTGCAACTGCATGGCCTCGTTCCTTCGTCGGAGTCAAAAAATCTGTATTTAAACGTTGTCCTTCGATCACTGCACAATCCGGCGAAAGCTGGCGTAGTGGTCGTCGGTGTAGTAACACGCATCGGGACGCTGCACTTGCTGCCCACCGCAAACAATCCGTCTAGCCCCCCGGTCACGCGACCCGGGGGTTTTGACTGTGTATTCACGGTAATAGCCGCGAGGCTGCGCTGGGAGAATCCGTTCTCGGTTGCCAAAGACCGATCCATCCTTGCGGTATGGATGCGGCCCACCAGCCCGAATGGCACGTTCCGTCGCCTGCGCTTCTTGGGGCAGTTCCGCCAGGCTGACTTGCGCCACCGGTGGCGGCCCTTTGGCCCAAGCCGCTTGATCTAAGCCTGCTGAAGCGAAGATCAGCCCTGTTGCCAGAGCGGTGAGCCCCCACTTACTAAAAACTGTACGGGCCGCGGTCAGAGCAGAAAGCATCACGGATTTTCCCAGTTCCACGAGCCGCTCATGGTAGCGAATTAGGCCGAAAATCTCAAGCCTTTACTTGAGTTCGAGCTCCCCAATACACACCGAGTGTGTATGCTCACATTCATTTTAATCAAATATTCTCAACGATTTCTACCGTCATTTAATTTTAATAGAGCGGGCCACCTGAGGAGTTTCGACTCGCCTGCGTGGGCCCCCAGCGGGCGCAAAAAAGCCCCAAACTGGTGCGGGGTTGTGTGATTCAACGACCAGCATTGGCGTCTGCGACGGTTAAAGCTGTCATGTTGACGATGCGCCGAACGGTGGCCGAGGGCGTCAGGATATGTACCGGTTGGGCGGCGCCCAGCAGCACCGGGCCGATGGCAATGCCGCCGCCCGCGGCTGTTTTGAGCAAGTTGTAGCTGATGTTGGCGGCGTCAATATTGGGTAGCACGAGCAAATTGGCTTCGCCCGAGAGTCGGCTGCCCGGCATGATGTCGCGGCGGTACGCGGCGTCCAGTGCGGTATCACCGTGCATCTCGCCATCCACCTCCAGCCACGGGGCTTGGGTTTGCAACAGGGCCAAGGTTTCGCGCATCTTGACCGCCGAGGGCTGGTTGCTGGAGCCAAAGTTGCTGTGTGACAGCAAAGCCGCTTTGGGTTGCAGACCAAAACGCATCATTTCTTCTGCGGCCATGGTGGTGATTTCTGCCAACTGCGCGGCTGTGGGGTCGTAGTTCACATGGGTGTCCACCAGCATGACTTGGCGGCCCGGCAGAATTAGACCGTTCATGCAGGCGTAAGTTTTTGCCCCGGCGCGCAAACCCACCACTTGGTCGATGTAGTGCAGGTGCAAGGCGGTGGTGCCCCAGGTGCCGCAGAGCATGCCGTCCACTTCCCCCTTTTTCAGCAGCATGGCACCAATCAAGGTGAGGCGGCGGCGCATTTCGATTTTGGCGAGCTGCGCGGTGACGCCCTTGCGCGCAGTGAGCTGGTGGTAGGTTTGCCAGTAGTCGCGGTAGCGGTGATCGTTTTCTGTGTTGACCAGGTCGTAGTCGCGCTCAGCTTGCAGGCGCAGGCCAAACTTCTCCACGCGCTGGGCAATCACTTCGGGGCGGCCAATCAAGGTGGGGCGGGCCAAGCCTTCGTCCACCACCACCTGCACCGCACGCAGCACACGCTCTTCTTCGCCTTCGGCGTAGGCCACCCGCTTGTTGACCGCCCGCTTGGCAATGTTGAAGATGGGCTTCATCGTCGTGCCTGAGGCGTAGACGAAGGCTTGCAGCTTCTCGCGGTAAGCGTCGAAGTCTTGAATGGGGCGCTGGGCCACGCCGGAATCTGCTGCCGCTTTGGCAACCGCAGGCGCAATTTTCATCATCAAGCGCGGGTCAAAGGGCTTGGGAATGAGGTATTCCGGGCCGAAACTCAAGGTGGCGCCTACGTAAGCGGCGGCGACCACCTCACTTTGTTCGGCTTGTGCCAGCTCGGCAATCGCGTGCACAGCGGCGATTTCCATTTCCACCGTGATGGTGGTAGCCCCGCTGTCCAGCGCACCTCGGAAAATATAGGGGAAGCACAGGACGTTGTTGACTTGGTTGGGGTAATCGGTGCGGCCCGTGGCCATGATGGCGTCGCTGCGCACCTGTTGCACTTCTTCGGGCGTGATCTCGGGTGTGGGATTGGCCAGCGCGAAGATGATGGGCTGGGTCGACATAGCGGCCACCATGTCTTTTTTCAGCACCCCGGCGGCGGACAAACCCAGGAACACGTCAGCACCCACAATCGCTTCTGCCAAGGTGCGCTGGGTAGTTTTTTGCGCGAAGACGATCTTGTCTTCGTCCATCAACTCGGTTCGGCCTTCATAGACCAAACCCGCCAAGTCGGTGACCCAAATGTTCTCCCGTGGCACGCCCAATTTCACCAGCAGACCCAGGCAAGCCAGCGCGGCGGCACCGGCCCCCGAGGTCACGAGTTTGATTTTTTTGATGTCTTTACCCGTGACCTTCAGCGCATTGAGCAAGGCTGCACCCACCACGATGGCGGTGCCATGCTGGTCGTCGTGGAAGACGGGAATCTTCATGCGCTCGCGCAACTGGCGCTCCACATAAAAACAGTCTGGCGCTTTGATGTCTTCCAGGTTGATGCCACCAAAAGTGGGCTCCAGCGCGGCAATGATGTCCACCAGTTTGTCCAGGTTGTTCTCTGCCAACTCGATGTCGAACACGTCAATGCCGGCAAATTTCTTGAACAGAACGCCTTTGCCCTCCATCACCGGTTTGGCCGCCAGCGGGCCAATGTTGCCCAGGCCCAGCACGGCCGTGCCGTTGGTCACCACCGCCACCAAATTGCCGCGCGAGGTGTAGCGGTAGGCGTTGGCCGGGTCGGCCACGATCTCTTCACAGGCGGCCGCTACGCCGGGCGAGTAAGCCAGCGCCAAGTCACGCTGGTTGACCAGTTGTTTGGTGGCCGCGATGGCCACCTTTCCGGGGGTGGGGAACTCGTGGTACTCCAGGGCGGCTTGGCGAAGTTCGGCGGCTTTTTGTTTGGAGTTCGGCATGCGATGTCTCGTATGGTTGGATGACAGATGGGCGAGCTTGGCACAGACGACTGTCGGTGGGCTGTCACTTCGGGTTAGCGAAGGATTTTAGGAGTCGCGGGTGTTTCCCGGTTGCATTCGAGCATGTCAAGCTGGCATGGTGCTATGTTGAGGCACAAACCACTGGCCTGATGTGCGCAAAACTGCGTATCTGTTTCACCCGCAAAACCACCATACTGCGCCTATGCAACCCACGACCTCGGCCGCCACCTTCGCTCCACGCCGCGCGCGCAGGGTTTGGTTGTGGATGGCTTTGGTGGCTTTGTTGTTGGTGGCGCAGTCGGTGTTGGTGTGGATGACGCTGCGTTACGAGAGCGCCCGAACCCAGGAGCAGGTGGAAAACACCGCGACCAGCGTTGCCGCTGAGGTCAGGCAAAACCTGTCGCGTGTGCTGCAAAGTTTGCAGGCCCTGTTGTGGACCGATCCACCGCTACCGCAGTGGCGTTTGGAAGTGGCTGATCTGTTGCGGCGTTCGCCCGCCGTGCTGCGCGTGGAATGGCGCGATGAGAGCTATCGCATTTTGTCCGCCATCGACAGCCCCTTTCGTCCGCCGATTTTCACCCGCATTGCGCGCGCTGACATTGATTTGGAAGCCGACCTGGCTTGTGTCGCGGCCGCGCGTTTTTCAAGCCCATCCTATTCACGCAGTTACTTCGTTCCCCTGCCCGATGGTTTGGGCCTGGAGGTGATCGATGTGTGCATCCCAGTGCAAAACGGCGGACGGCCACACTCCTTCATGGTCGCCACCATCGGACTGAGTGCATTGCTGGCCGATGCGGCCAATGCCGAACAACTCAGGGAGTATGAAGTCACCTTTGTCGAGGGTGATGGCACCCGGCTGGCGCGGGCGGGTTTGCCGCGTGGAACGGGTGTTTATGTATCTGATCGCGTGGTTGATTTGCCAGGCAACGCTTTGCAGTTGCGCGCCGACAGCCGTGAAGGTGGCCCGCGTTTGATTCCCAACTTGGCGGTTGCCTTGGTGTTGGGGCTGTCGCTGGCGTTGGGCGCGGTGGTGGCCCTCTTGGTACGCGATGTGCGCAAACGAGCCCGAGCGGAGGCTGCTCTGGCCGAGTCACTGGCCTTTCGCAAAGCCATGGAAGACTCCTTGGTGACAGGCCTGCGCGCCCGCGACCTGCAAGGCCGCATTACCTATGTGAACCCGGCCTTTTGCAAAATGGTGGGGCGAGAGGCCCATGAGTTGCTGGGGCATGCCGTGCAGCCTTATTGGCCGCCCGAGTTGGTGGCCGACTACACCGCCCGGCAAGCGCAACGTCTGGCACGACTGATGGCTGGGAATGCTCACAAAGAACTGATTCAAGAAGCACGGGAAGGTTTTGAAACCTTGTTTTTACGTGCCAACGGCGAGCGCTTTCAAGTCATCATTTTTGAAGCTCCATTGGTGGATGGCTCAGGCGTACAAACCGGTTGGATGAGCGCTGTGCTGGATGTGAGCGCGCAGCGCCGGATGGAGGAGCTGTCGCGCCAGCAACAAGACCGACTGGCCGCCACGGCGCGTTTAGCGACCGTGGGCGAGATGGCTTCGTTGCTCAGTCACGAGTTGAATCAACCTTTGGCGGCCATTGCCAGCTACGCCACGGGCTCCTTGAATCTGATGCAGGCTGAAGTAACGTCCGCAGCACCCATGCAGTTGCCCACGGAGCTTCAACAAAATCTGCAACAGGCGCTGCAACGCATTGCCGAGCAAGCAGACCGCGCCGGTCGCGTCATCAAAAGCGTGCACAACTTTGTGCGGCGGCGTGAACAAGCCCGCGAGCCCACCAGCGTGCAAGCCTTGGTTGACGCGGTGCTGCCCCTGGTGCGTTTGCAAGCGCGCAAAAGTGGAACGCGCATTGAGGTCAGGGTGGCTCCTCATCTGCCCCGCGTGGTGTGCGATCGAACCATGGTGGAGCAGGTCTTGCTCAACTTAACGCGCAACGGCATTCAGGCCATGGAAGACGCCGGCACGGAAGCCCCATCGCGCGAGCTGGCCTTGCTGGTGCAACAGACCCATCCGGACTGGGTGCATTTTTTCGTCATCGACCGAGGTCCCGGCATCTCTGCCGAAGTTGCCAAACAACTCTTCACCCCCTTTTTCACTACACGCAGCGAAGGCATGGGGCTGGGTTTGAGCTTGTGCCGCACGGTGATTGAACAACACGGCGGGGCGCTGGATTTTCAAAGCCCGGCCGCTGCCGGTAGCACCCCCGATCGCGGTACCGCTTTCAGCTTCACCTTACCCGCCGAACATAAAAGGAGCCACGCTCGCCATGACGCTTCAACTTGACCCCCAACTCGGCCTGCCCATGGTTTACCTGGTGGACGACGAAGACGTGGTGCGTGACGCACTGGCGTGGTTGCTGCGTTCGCGCCGTTTGTTGTCTGAGTCGTTCAGCAGCGGCGAAGCCTTTGATGCCCTGTTGTCGCAGCGTTTGGCGGCAGACGGCCTCCAAGGCTGGCCACGTTCACCGAGCTGTTTGCTGCTGGATGTGCGGATGCCGGGCATGAGTGGGCTGATGCTGTTCGACCGCCTGGTGCAACTCGGTTTGCTGCAAGTGCTGCCCGTGATTTTTCTTACCGGCCACGGCGATGTGCCCACGGCGGTGGCCGCAGTGAAACAAGGCGCTTTTGATTTTGTGGAAAAGCCCTTTGCCGACAACGCCTTGGTGGACAGGGTGGAACAAGCCTTGACGCAAAGCGCACAAGCCCTGGCCGTGCGACGCGACGCTTCGTCTATGGCCAAACGTTTGGCCGACCTGACCGAGCGCGAACGTGAAGTGATGCGTTTGGTGGTGGCCGGGCGTCCCAACAAACTCATCGCCGACGAGTTGAACATCAGCGTGCGCACGGTTGAAGTTCACCGCGCGCGGGTGTTTGAAAAAATGGAGGTGAAGTCGGCGGTGGAGCTGACCAATGTGTTGCGGGCGGCGGGAGAGCTGTAAAGCGGTTGAGGTTTTCGTGCGGCGACAATCGCGCCATGACGAAGTCTTCAGCTACCTTGGGCGAATTCGACCTCATTGCCCGCTACTTCACCCGTCCCACACGCCGCGCGGCCCTGGGCGTGGGCGACGACTGCGCCTTGTGGATACCGCAGCCGGGTCAACAACTGGCCATTTCCAGCGACATGCTGGTGGAGGGGCGGCATTTTTTGTCCACGGTCGATCCCGCGCGTTTGGGCCACAAAGCCTTGGCGGTGAACCTCAGTGACTTGGCGGCTTGCGGCGCACGTCCCGCCGCCTTCACTTTGGCCTTGGCATTGCCTCGTGCCGACCCCGTGTTTTTGCAAGGTTTTTCCGAGGGCCTGTGGGCCTTGGCCGAGGCTCACCGCTGTGAGCTGATTGGTGGCGACACCACCCAAGGGCCGCTCAACATCTGCATCACCGTCTTCGGTGAAGTCGCGCCCGGCCAGGCCCTGCTGCGCTCGGGGGCGCAATTGGGCGACGACATATATGTCAGCGGCACCGTGGGTGATGCTCGCTTGGCCTTAGAAGTATTTCGTGGCAGCCTGCATGTGCACGGCACAGAATTCAACGAGGTGCGCCGCGCCATGGAAACGCCCGAGCCGCGAGTGGCCTTGGGGCAAGCGCTTGTTGGTTTGGTCCACAGTGCCGTGGATGTGTCCGACGGTTTGCTCGGCGACCTCACCCACATCTTGAACCGCTCCCAGGTCGGTGCCCGCGTGAATGTCGATGCCGTGCCACGCAGCGGCGTGCTGCGTCGCCAGCCCGTGGCAATTCAAAAGCTGTGTACCTTGGCAGGCGGCGACGACTACGAATTGGTTTTCACAGCGCCCAGCAGTGCAGCGCCCCGCTTGCAAACCCTGGCGCGTGAATTGAATTTGCCCTTGACCCGCATCGGCCACATAGAAGCGCAGCCCGGCCTGCGTTTGGTGGACGAGCAGGGGCAAGCCGTGGACAACCACTTCTCCTCCTTCGACCATTTTCGAGAAACCCATGGTGCGCCATGAATGAGGTTGTAACTTCACCGAGCTCCACCCCGGCCATGCAACGTCCCAGCGTCGGCTTCATGCTGTCCCACCCCGCCCACCTGCTGGCCCTGGGGTTTGGCAGCGGCCTCTCACCCGTGGCCCCCGGCACCGTGGGCACCTTGTGGGCTTGGCTCACCTTTGTGGTGTTTGATCCCTACCTGAGCGCCTTGGGCTGGGCACTGGTGTTGTCGTTCAGTCTCGTGGTCGGTTGGTGGGCTTGCACCATCACCGCCCGGCATATGAACGTGGCCGACCCGAGCAGTGTGGTGTGGGACGAAGTGATCGCGTTTTGGCTGATTCTTTGGCTCGTCACCCCGGCTGGTTTTTGGGGCCAGTTCAGTGCTTTTGTATTGTTCCGTTATTTCGACGCCGCCAAACCCGGGCCTGTGGCTTGGGCCGATTCGCTGTTTCAAGCACACCAAGGGGGCTCTGTGGGTTGGGCGCAAGGCTTCGGCATCGTGCTCGATGATCTCGTGGCGGCCTTGTGTACCTTGCTGGTGATCGCGCTGTGGGTACGCCTGTGGTGATTGCACTGGATGCTACTGCCGAGGTAGAAGAACTCGCCGCACTATTGCGCGCCAAACAATGGCGTTTGGTCACCGCAGAGTCCTGTACCGGGGGTTTGATCGCAGCAGTGTGTACCTCGGTGGCCGCCTCCAGCGACTGGTTCGAGCGTGGGTTTGTCACCTACAGCAATGAAGCCAAAACCCAAATGCTAGGCGTTGCGGCTGGCCTCATTCAAACCCACGGTGCCGTCAGCCGTGAAGTCGCCCTGGCCATGGCCCAAGGCGCGTTGTCGAACTCTTCCGCGAACTTGGCTGTCGCCGTCACCGGCATAGCTGGCCCCAGTGGCGGCAGCGCCGAGAAACCCGTTGGCACCGTGTGGATCGCCACCGCACAACTGAACGCGCCAGCACAGGCAGAGTGTTTTCTATTCGCCGGTGACCGTGCCGCTGTGCGGGCGCAGAGTGTGGTGCAGGCTTTGCGTGCTCTCTTTCTTCGTGCGCGCTTGACCAACACAAGTCCCACTTAAACTGCCACACCATGCAAGGCCAACTTTTCACCCAAGACTTTTTGCTGCACGGCATACGCCACACGCCGCCCTACCAAAACCTGGATGACAAAGTCTTTGCCCACTTTGAGCAAGCACTCGCGCAGCTCACCCAAAACCTGCGCGCTGATTCGGTGCTGAACGAAGCCCAAACCGAGCAAGCCCTGATTCATCCGCTGCTGAATTTGCTTGGTTGGGGAAGCGACTACTTGCCGCAAGTGAACATGTCGGCCAAAGGCCGCGAAGATGTGCCGGACTTGCTGCTGTTTCGCAGCCCCGAGGCGCTGCAAAAAGCACGCGAAGAAAACCGCGACGACCAGCGCTACCGCCACGGCCTCACCATCCTGGAAGCCAAACGTTGGCTGCGTCCGCTGGATCGAGGTGATGCCAGCGAGGCCACCGATCCCGGTGCCCCCTCCTCACAAATGCTGCGCTACCTGAGCCGTGCCGAAGTGGTGAGTGACCGCGCGGTGAAGTGGGGCATGCTTACCAACGGCGGGGTGTGGCGGCTGTATTACCAAGACGCACGTTCGCGCGCCGAGCATTTTTTCGAGATCGACTTGGCCTTTGTGCTGGCGCTGTCGGGTATTCAAACCGATCTGACCGATGCTCAAAGCGAGGCTGAACCGCAGCACCAGCTCAAACTCTTCTACTTGCTCTTTTGCCGCGATGCGTTTTTGCCGCAACCTTGGGACAGCGCGGAGCGGAGCTTTCACGCTTACGCACTGAACGAAGCCCGCCTCTATGAAGAAAAAGTCTCGCAAGACTTGGGTGTGCGCGTCTTCACCGAGATTTTTCCGCGCCTGGCCCAAGCCCTGGCCGAAGGCGATTTGCAAGCGCAAAAAGAAAAACGCGGCGTCGGTCAATTTGCGCGTTTTCACTACACCCGTCCTTACTTGGACGAAGTGCGTGAATCCGCCCTGGTGTTTTTGTACCGCCTGCTGTTCCTCTTTTACGCCGAAGACCGCCACTTGCTGCCCGTGCGCGACGAGCGCTACCGCGCCTACAGCCTGCGCCGCTTGCGCGAGCAGGTGCGGGACGACGTGGATCAGCGTAAGGTGTTCTCCAGCCGCGTCGATCATATTTGGCGCGCCTTGCAAGGCGTGTTCTTGCTGATTGACAGAGGCGACGATGCCGTCGGCATGCCTGCCTACAACGGCGGCCTGTTCGACCGCGCCCGCGCCCCGCTGCTGGAGCGCACCCGCGTGCCCGACGCGGTGATGGCCCCCATCATCGACGCGCTGTCGCGCCGCACCGAAGACCTGCTGCACGCCTGGATCAACTACCGCGACCTGTCGGTGTCGCACCTGGGCGGCATTTACGAACGCTTGCTCGAATACACCCTGGTGCATGAGGTGCAGGCCGAAGACGACTACCACGACAAACCCGAGGTCAACCGCATCAGCGCAGAGCCCGCCAGTTTTGCACGCAAGGTGTCGGGCAGCTATTACACCCACGACGACTTGGTGCGGCTGGTGCTGCGCGAGTCGGTGGGCCTGCTGGCGCAAGAGCGCAAAGATGCATTCAGCCAGCAACTGAGCAAGTACAAAAAGAAGCCATCACTCAACCCCAGTGATTGGGATGTGCTGGACAAGCTAGACCCCGCCAGCAACATCTTGGAGCTCAAGGTGTGCGACCCCGCCATGGGCAGCGGTCATTTTCTGGTCGCGTTGGTGGACTATTTGGCCGACCGCGTGTTAGAGGCCATCAACACCGCCGAAGTGGCCGTGGCCGAGCAGCCCTGGTCTGCACACTTGGTGGAGCAGGGCCGCCCTTGGCAAAGCCCGGTGGTGGGCCGCATTGCCCTTATTCGGCAAACCATCAGAAAAACCGCCCAGCAACACGGTTGGGCCGTGACGGATGCGCAACTCGACGACCGCCACATCGTGCGCCGCATGATTTTGAAAAAAACCATCTTCGGCGTGGATAAAAACCCCATGGCCGTGGAACTGGCGAAAACCGCGCTGTGGCTGCACACCTTCACCGTGGGCGCGCCCTTGAGTTTTCTCGACCACCACTTGAAAGTGGGCGACTCCCTGCATGGCGAGCGCCTGCCCGTGGTGCGCCGTGCGCTGGACGGCTTGGGCATGCTCTTCCAACAAGGCGAGTTGGAGCGCCTGGCCCTGGCCGCGAGAAATTTAGAACAAGTGGCCGACTTCACCGATGTGGACATGGCCCAGGCCCAGTTGTCCAAGAAGCTGGCCGAGGATGCAGCAGCGCAGTTGGCCCCCTTGCACGCCCTGCTCGACTTTTGGCGCGCCCTGCGCTGGCTGGTGCCAGGCTGGCCGGTCGATTCCGGCAAAAAGCTCGCCAAACTCGGCGACGATGCATTACGCCTGGCCCTGGCCGAATTGTTCTCGCCTGCCCGTAACCTGGTGGCCACCTTGGAGACCGGACGCGTCGAGGGCCAAGGTGCCGCCGTGGAAGCGGCCAATGCGCTGTTGTCGCGCACACGCGAATTGGCCCAGCGAGAAGACTTTTTTCATTGGTGGACAGCCTTTCCCACGGTCTTCAAAGGGGGCGATGGCCAAGGTGGTTTTGATGCGGTGATAGGCAACCCGCCCTGGGATCGCATCAAACTGCAAGAGGTGGAATGGTTTGCCGAGCGCGAACCGAAGGTGGCTTTGCAAGCACGCGCCGCAGACCGAAAGAAACTCATTCTTGAATTGCAAAAGAAAAACGCACCCGTGGCCTTGCAATATGCGCAGGCCACCGAGCGCGCCGAGGCCAACGCCCGCGTCTTGAGCAAAGCGGGCGACTACCCGCTGCTGGGCGGTGGCGATGTGAACCTTTACAGCCTCTTCGTGGAGCGCGCTCAGGGGTTGATTTCCCCGAATGGGTTGGTGGCCTTGCTCACCCCCAGCGGCATTGCGGCTGACAAAGGGGCTGCCGAGTTTTTCCGCAGCATCTCCACCACGGGGCGACTTGGAGCTTTGTTTGATTTTGAAAACCGCAACAACCCTGATGGCAGTTTTTTCCCCGATGTGGACTCGCGCTTCAAGTTCAGCGTGATGTTATTCGGCGGTGCACAGAGACAGTTTGAACGTTGCCGCTGCGCGTTCTACTTGAACGACATTGAGCAGACCTCAGATGCCGAGCGCGTACTCAATTTAACCGCCCGAGACTTCGCCCTGGTCAACCCCAACACCGGTGCAGCCCCCATCTTCAGAAGCCGGCGCGATGCGGACATCACCACGCGCATCTATCGCAGCAACCCGGTGCTTGTGCGTCATGCCGAAGTTCAAACGGGCAAATCCTCGGAGCACAAGCTGTGGTCTGTGAAATACCTGCGCATGTTCGACATGACCAACGACTCGCATTTGTTCTTGACGCGGGCTGAGTTGGAAAAACAAGGTTTTGTGGCGGCGGGATTGAACCGATGGCGACGAGGCGACGAAGAAGCCGTGCCGCTGTACGAAGGCAAGATGGTGCAATTGTTTGACCACCGCGCAGCCGATGTGGTGATACATGCCGAGAACTTGCATCGTGCAGCGCAACCCGAGCCGATTCAGTCCGCCATGAAAGAACAGGCGGATCGCTACCCCGTTGCGCAGTTTTATGTGCCTTCACAAGAAACACGGGCGAACCGTTTCCCGTGGGCGCTGGGTTTCAAGGAAATTTCTGCGCCCACCAACGCGCGTACCATGATTGCTTCCATCGTTCCAGGGGTTGGTTTTGGCAACAAGCTGCCTCTGCTGGTGCCGCAGGTGGAAGATGCGAGAGAAGCCGCGCGCATGGTGGCTTTGCTTTGCGCCACGTTGAACAGCTTGGCTTTCGACTTTGTGCTCAGGCAAAAGCTGCAAGGCCAGACCATTAACTTATTCATCCTCGAACAACTACCCGCCATCGCCCCCGACCGCTTTGACCAACCCCTGCCTACTGCTTTCACCATGCGCATGCGCCAAGCGGGTTTGATGAATGGCCACCATGCCAACCCCAGCGTGGCCGACTTTGTAATTCCCCAGGTGTTGGCCCTGTCCTACACCGCACACGATCTGGCCCCCTTTGCGAAAGACTTGGGTTATGTGAACGAGGACGGTAGCGTCAAACCGCCGGTTGTTTGGAACGAAGAAGAACGCTGCGCGCGCATGAATGCCTTGGACGCGCTCTTCATGCATCTCTACGGTTTGAATGCCGACGATGCGGCGTATGTGATGGACACCTTCCCCATCGTGCGCCAGCAAGACGTGGCGGCGTTTGGGCACTACCGGACGCAGGCAGAGGTGCTGCGGCTCTTGGCTTTGATGGTGGATTGACGCTAGCGGAGTTCGTCGAGCCTATCCTGCAAAACGGCAGGGATTCCAAGTGGTGCGTGATGCCACTGTCATGCGCGAATGCGTCATTGCGGCGTAGGCCGCAATCCAGTGGGTGGTGGCAAGCCATGGCTCGGAGGTGGCTCCACCCGTACCACCGCCTGGATTCCGGCCTCCGCCGGAGTGACCGAATCTGTTGGCGCACGTTGATTGGGATCACGCCCCTGCAAAATCCGTTCGCCCTGAGCTCGTCGAAGGGCATGTGAATCAAGTCAAGGCCTTCGACGGGCTCAGTCCGAACGGTTTGATGTTTGGCAGAGACTCTCTAAACCTTCAGCGCCAAACGCGGCTTCGGTGGGGCGCGGCCTGATCCCGCTTGCCGACGCGGCGCAGCAGGCCCAGCACCGGCTTGCTCGCACAACATCAACACCAAACGTTTTAACGCAGCCCAAGGCTCAAGCGGCCACTTCGGGTGGCGCAGGCCTTTGACGATGCCATCGCAAATATGCGCGGCTTGTAGCAGTTCCTGCAAACCATCTTGTCGCAGCAGGGGCACCACCCGTTCAAACAATCGTTCCTTGTTGCCCCATACCCTGGCCTCGCGTAGTGCCATGGGCAGGGGCTGACCGTTCGCTGTGGCGTCCTTCACGCGCTTCAAAGCGCGTATGTCTTCACTCAAAGTCCAATGCACCAGCACAGCCGCTTCGCCTTCAGCTTGCAAGCCTTGCAGCATGCGCAGCGCGCGACCGGCTTGGCCAGCGAGCACGGCTTCGCCGAGTTTGAATACGTCGTAACGCGCCACGTTGAGCACGGCCGCTTCAATTTGGGCGATGGTGAGCTCGCCCGCAGGGTAGAGCAAACCCAGCTTCATCACCTCTTGGTGGGCGGCGAGTAAATTGCCTTCCACGCGGTCGGCGAAAAAGTCCAGAGCCTGTTGTCCTTCAAGGCCACTGCTGACACGCTGGCCTTGCTGCGCCAAGCGCTGCGCAATCCAGGCGGGCAGGGCTTTTCGCTCGACGGGATCGACACGCACCATCACACCCGCTTGATCCAGCGCGGTGAACCAGGCGCTTTGTTGCTGCTGGCGATCCAGCTTGGGCAATTGCAACACGGTGAGCACGTCTTGCGACAAGGTTTCGCACGCGATTTCGCAATAACGCTGTAAAGCCACCGAGCCTTCTTTGCCAGGTTTGCCGGACGGGATGCGAATTTCAATGAGTTGTTTGTCGGCAAACAAACTCATCTCTTGCGACGCACCGAGTAAGGCGCTCCAGTTGAAGTGGGCACCGGCCACGGTGTGAACTTGGCGCTCGCTGTAACCCAGGCTGCGCGCAGCGGCTCGCAAGGCGTCACCCGCTTCTTGGGCCAGCAACGGCTCGTCGCCCCAGATGGTGTAGATGGGCCGCAGGCCTTTGCTGCTGGCTTGCTGCAAGTGCGCAGCGAGCTGTTCGGCTTTGATCTGCATGGGGCTAGTCCTACTGTGTCAGTAAATTGCCCCTGCGTGAGCTCCTGCGGCTGTCACAGGGGCTCACCCTTGGGGCCGGTATGCCAAACCGCGCTGGGCGTTGTTGCAGCCCTTGCCAGGGGAAACGCCCCGGGCGGCGGACTGCGCCTAGCCCGGTGCGGTTTGGCATATCGGCGCAGGGGCAATTGACTGACACAGTAGGACTTAGGACAATTTGACCGTGGCCAAGCGTCGCATCACCTGGGCCACGATGTCGCTTTGCATCACGCGGTAAAGCTGGGCCTCTTCTTGTTCTTTGGCCAGAGCCAGGCTTTCGCTGTAGCTCATGTCGCGCACCAGCAGCAGTTCGGCGGGCGGTTGCAGCACGGTGCCGCCTGGCGTGGACACCCGGTACCGCAAGCGCACGCGCAGTTGAAAGGTTTGCACCAAACCGGCGGCGTTGCGTGCAGAGGCTACTTTCTCACGTGCATCCTGCAAGGCCTCAAACACCACTTGCGCCTGCGCGGTGGTGTCTACCACGGTGGTGGATTTGCTGCCGCTGAAGTTCAGCTTCAGCTCTTCCAGCATCAAAGAGCGGGGTGCAAAACCGGTGAAGGCGATGGTGCGGAATTGCAACTCGGGCACACGGCGCAGCTCAAAACCGCAAGCGGTGAGCAAGGCCGTGCAAGATGCGGCCGCCAATGCGGTTCTGCGTGAGCACGAGTCGTTCATGGAGGTTGCAGTCAAACCACCACGTTGACCAAACGCCCGGGCACCACGATGATTTTTTTCACCGGTTTGCCTTCACAGAATTTGATGCAGTCCGGGTGTGCCAAGGCGGCTGCTTCGATGGCGGTTTTGTCCGCCGCCGCAGGCACCTTGATGGCACCACGCAGCTTGCCACCCACTTGCAGCATGAGTTCAATCTCGTCTTGCACCAGGGCGGCTTCATCCACCTCGGGCCAGGGCGCATCCAGTAAGTCGCCGTGCGCTGCGGCGTACCCCAGGTCGCGCCACAACACCCAGGTGGTGTGGGGGCAGGCGGGGTAGAGGGCGCGCAGCAAGATGCCATAACCCTCGCGTAAGGCATCGTGATCGGCACCACCACCATTGCCTGCATAGCCTTCCAGCGCGTTGAGCAACTTCATGGCCCCAGAGACCACGGTGTTGTACTGCATGCGCTCGTAGTCGTAACTGATTTGACGAAGTATGTTGTGAACGGTTCGCCGCAGGGCCTTAGCACTCTGTGATATGGCTTGTGTGTTGACAGGTGCTTGTTCGCTGAGAACATCTTTGTTCTTTGTCGCGCAGGCCCAGACCCGGCGCAAGAAACGATGCGCCCCTTCCACGCCTGCGTCGTTCCACTCCAGGGTTTGTTCTGGCGGCGCGGCGAACATGACAAACAAGCGCGCCGTATCGGCACCGTATTGGTCGATGAGTTGCTGCGGATCCACGCCATTGTTTTTGGACTTGGACATGGTGCCCACGCCCTCGTAATCCACGAGCAAACCGTCGCTTTTGCGGCGCGCGCCGTTGATCTTGCCGCCGTCGTCAAAGGTGTTTTCAACCTCGTGCGGCCAGAAGTATTCGATGCCCCCTTTGTCACCGCGTTTGGACTAAATGTGGTTGAGCACCATGCCCTGGGTGAGCAGCTTGGTGAAGGGCTCGTCTACCTTCACCAGCTTCAAATCACGCATGACCTTGGTCCAAAAGCGGGCATAGAGCAAATGTAAAATGGCGTGCTCAATGCCGCCGATGTATTGATCCATCGGCATCCAATAGTCGCTTCCCGCACCCACCATCGCCGCATCATTGCCCGCGTCGCAGTAACGCATGAAGTACCACGACGAATCGACAAAGGTGTCCATCGTGTCGGTTTCGCGTTTGCTGGGTTTTCCGCAAATCGGGCAGGGCGCGTTCACGAATGCCGCGTGTTTGTGAAGGGGGTTGCCTGAGCCGTCGGGAATGAGTTCTTCCGGAAGAACCACGGGCAGGTCTTTTTCTGGCACCGGCACCGCGCCATGTTCCACGCAGTGGATGATGGGGATGGGGGTGCCCCAATAACGCTGGCGGCTGATGCCCCAGTCGCGCAAACGCCAGGTGGTTTTTTTCTCGCCCAGGCTTTTTTCTTGCAGCGCTTTAGCGACCGCGCCCACAGCGACTTGGTAGGGCATGCCGCTGAAATAGTCGGAGTTGATGGTGACGCCGCGCGTTTTGTCGGCGTACCAGTCTTGCCAGTGGTCGTAGCTGAAGTGTTCACCGTCCACATGCACCGCTTGCAGCAGGTCGATGCCGTATTTTTTGGCAAAGGCAAAGTCGCGCTCGTCGTGGGCGGGCACGCCCATCACGGCACCGTCGCCATAACTCATCAGCACATAGTTGCCCACCCACACGGGCACCTTGGCACCGGTGATGGGGTGCTCTACCGTCAGGCCGGTGGGCACCCCCTTTTTCTCTTGTGTGGCGAGCTCGGCTTCGGTGGTGCCACCGGCTTTGCACTCGGCCACAAAGGCGGCCACTTGCGGACTGAGCGCAGCCGCATGCACGGCCAAAGGGTGCTCGGGGGCCACGGCGCAGAAGGTGACGCCCATGATGGTGTCGGCGCGTGTGGTGAATACATACAGCTTGCCGTCGCTGATGGTTTGCCCTTGCGCGTCCACAATGTCATGCGGAAACGCAAAACGCACGCCTTCGCTCTTGCCGATCCAGTTTTCTTGCATCAGCTTGACGCGCTCGGGCCAGCCCTCCAAATGATGCTGCACATGATCCAGCAACTCGGGCGCGTATTGCGTGATGTTCAGGTAGTAACCCGGAATTTCGCGTTTTTCAACGACCGCGCCCGAGCGCCAACCGCGCCCATCAATCACTTGTTCGTTGGCTAGCACGGTTTGATCCACCGGGTCCCAATTCACCACTTGGGTGCGGCGCTCTGCAATACCAGCTTCCAGCATCTTCAAGAACAACCACTGGTTCCACTTGTAGTAGCTGGGTGAACAGGTGGCGACTTCGCGGCTCCAGTCAATCGCCAAACCCATGGCTTGCATTTGGCCCTTCATGTGGGCGATGTTCTCGTAAGTCCACTTCGCTGGCGGCACTTTGTTTTTCATGGCCGCGTTTTCTGCGGGCAGGCCAAAGGCATCCCAACCCATGGGCATGAGCACGTTAAACCCCTTCATGCGCAACTGGCGGGCCAGCATGTCGTTGATGGTGTAGTTACGCACATGGCCCATGTGCAGCTTGCCGCTGGGGTAGGGCAGCATGGAACAAGCGTAAAACTTGGGTTTGCTGAGGTCTTCGGTGACGCGGTAAGCGTCAGCCGCATTCCAGGCGGCTTGCGCAGCACGCTCAATCTCGGAGGGTTTGAAGTCGGGGTTCATGGGGTGCCAAACAAGCGCGTCAAGCGCTGGGATCTGAAGCGGGCGATTATAGAAACCGGGGGGCGCCCCTCACCCCTACCCTCTCCCTCTGGGAGAGGGTAGGGGTGAGGGTGGATCATGGAAGGGCCGTTCAACGCGAGGTACTGCTCGCCTGCGGCTGCGCCACAAAGGCAATGCGACTCAACCCCGCTTGTTGCACCTGGCCGATGAGTTCAGCCACGCGGCCATAAGCCACGGTTTTGTCGGCGCGCAGTTGCACTTCGAGCAGCGCATTGGTTTTGGCTTTGTCTGAGAGGCGGGCGCTCAAGGTGGCGGCGTCCAGCAACTCATCTCCCAAATAGAGCTTGCCTTGGGCATCAATCGCCACCGCGATGTAGGGGCTGGAATCAGAGGCTTGGGCGGCACCACTTTGTGGCAGGTCGAGCTTCAGGCTGCTCGTCATCAAGGGGGCGGTGATCATGAAGATAACCAATAGCACCAACATCACGTCGATCAGTGGCGTCATGTTGATCTCGCCCATGGGTTGAGGGCCAGTTGTGCGTTCCAGGCGGCCGAATGCCATGGTGTTTGATGCCTTTAGGCGACTGAATCGCCAGAGCGAGGCAGTTTCATGGCGTCCAACTGGAACTCGCGCAGGTCGTGGGCAAAACCCTCCAGTTCGGCTTCGCAAGCGCCCACCATCTTGCCGAAAATGTTGTAGGCCAACACGGCAGGAATGGCCACGGCCAAACCCGCAGCCGTCATGATGAGGGCTTCGCCCACCGGGCCAGAGACACGTTCAATGCTCAAGGTGCCAGCCGTGGAGATGCCCACCAAGGCATGGTAGATGCCCCAAACCGTGCCGAACAAACCAATGAAGGGCGCGGTGCTGCCGATAGACGCCAAGAGTACCTGGCCCCATTGCAGTTGCGCCAGCACCGCATGCAGGGCATCGCGCAAACGACGGGTGAGTTGCGAGGCGACGCTGCTACCGGAAGCCAAGGTGGCGGGCCGTGCTTCTTTGGTGGCTGCTTGCAGCAACGGCATCAGCACCCCGCTGCGGTCAAAGGCGCTGAGTTGGGCTTGGCCTGCTTTCAAATCGGACGCGGCCCAAAACGCCGCCACGGCGCGGGTCACGTCGGCGCGTACCCGACGCAGCAACCAAGTTTTCCAAAAAATGAGAACCCAAGCGCTGACCGACATCAACAACAACATCAAGGCCACCGCCTTGATGACGGCATCGCCTTGTTGCCAGAAATGTTCAAAACCGTTCATGGGATTTAAAGGAGTATGTCAAGCGGCGCCCAGCACGTCGTTCATGTCGAACAGGCCGTGGGCCTGGGTCATTAAAAAACGTGCGGCGCGCAAACTGCCTTGGGCGTAGGTGGCGCGGCTGGAGCTTTTGTGGGTGATTTCTATGCGCTCGCCGATGCCTGCGAACAGCACCGTGTGGTCGCCCACCACGTCGCCGCCACGGATGGTGGCAAAACCGATGGTGGAGGGGTCGCGCGCGCCGGTCACGCCCTCGCGGCCATAGACGGCGCATTCTTCTAAATTGCGGCCCACCGCTTTGGCCACCACCTGGCCCATTTGCAAGGCGGTGCCACTGGGCGCATCGACTTTGTGGCGGTGGTGGGCTTCGATGATTTCAATGTCGTAGCCTTCGCTCAAAGCCCGTGCGGCCACGTCCAGCAGCCGCAGCACCACGTTCACGCCCACACTCATATTCGGGGCCATCATCAAGGCCAGGTGCTGGGCATGTTGGGTGACCTGGGCTTTTTGTTCTGGAGAAAACCCGGTGGTGCCGATCACGGCTTTCACGCCCAACTCTTGGCACACGGCCAGGTGGGCCAGCGTGCCTTCGGGGCGAGTGAAGTCAATCAGCACCTGCGCGTTTTTCAAACCTGCCTGCAAATCGGAGGTGATGAGAACGCCGCTTTGTTGGCCCAAAAAAGCGGCCGCGTCTTGACCTAAACCAGGGCTGCCGGGGACGTCCAAGGCACCGGCCAGCACCATGTCGGCGGCTTGATCCAAGGCTTCAATGAGCACCCGGCCCATGCGGCCAGTGGCACCCGCGATGGCAATGCGAATGGGTGCCACCATCAGCGTGCCTCCAGTGGCGGGTAGTCGCGCGCGGGCGGGTTCACCGCCACGTTGGTAGCGGGCGCAGGCGCAGCTTTCGGGCTGGGCAGCGCTTTGATCTGCTCTTCGGTCAAGGCCAGTCGGGGTACTTTGTTGGAAGACTTCAGGGTGTTGATGGAGGCAACAAAGTCTTTCTCTGTGGGTAACTCAGGCGCTTCAATGGTCTTGAGCCGCTCGCCCTCAAACTTCACCATCACCAAACGTTGTTGAGGCGTGGTGCCTTGGCGGCGGATGGTGAAGGGGTAGTCCCAGCGGTCGGCGTGGAAAATGTCGGTGAGCAGGGGCGAGCCCAAAATATCGCGCACTTCGGTGCGTGTCATGCCGGGTTTGACTAAAGCCAGTTGTTCTTGCGTGACCACATTGCCTTGCACCACTTCCAAACGGTAGGGGGTGATGAAACCCAATACGTTGTTGGACGTTTGCAGCGATTGGCAGCCGCCCAAAGCCAGCAATCCCGATACCAGCAGGAGCCGTTGGATTGAAGTGAATCGCAGGGGGCGTGACAGTGGCATGGCGGTCTTTTGAATATGATGCAATCATTCTAGCGGCAGCAACCTGAACGGCAGCCAAGCCGTCACAGGCATCGAACAGGCCTTCACCATGCCCCCACATTCCACTAACCACGCAGAAGAACTCAAGAGCAGCGGCTTGAAGGCCACCTTGCCGCGCATCAAAATTTTGGAAGTGTTTCAGCAGTCCACCCAGCGCCATCTGACCGCTGAAGATGTCTATAAATTGTTGCTCACCGACGGGGCCGATGTAGGTTTGGCCACGGTCTATCGGGTGTTGATGCAGTTTGAGCAAGCGGGCCTGCTTTCGCGCAACCACTTTGAGGCCGGCAAGGCGGTGTTCGAGTTGAATGAAGGGGGGCACCACGACCACTTGGTATGCCTCACCTGTGGCCGCGTGGAAGAGTTTTTCGACGGCGAAATTGAAAAGCGCCAGCGTGCCGTGGCGACATCAAGGGGTTTTGATCTGCAAGACCATGCCTTGTCGCTCTACGCGGTGTGCACCAAGAAGAACTGTGCGCACAAGCCCAAGTAGGTTTGTTTGGGGTCAGTCTTCAGCGCCCTTAGAAAGCGCTTTTTGATGACGTTCGATGAACTCGCGGTAGGTGTCAATGCCACGCAGTTGCAAAATGGTGTTACGCACGGCAGCCTCCACCAGCACCGCCAAGTTGCGACCTGCGTCCACCGCGATGATGGCCTTGAGCACTTGCACGCCCAGTATGTCTTCGTACAAGGGTTCGTAGGGCAGGCGCTCGAACTCTCGCTCCAGGGTTTCTTTGCGCACCAAATGCACGATGAGCTTGAGGCGCATTTTTCGGCGCACGGCGGTTTCGCCAAAAATGGCTTTGATGTCCAGCAAACCAATGCCGCGCACTTCCAGCAGATTGATGAGCAGCTCTGGGCAGCGGCCTTCGAGCGAGGTTTGCGACACACGAAACAAATCCACCGCATCGTCGGCCACCAGCCCGTGGCCGCGTGAGATCAGCTCCAGTCCCAATTCACTCTTGCCCAGGCCCGATTCACCGGTGAGCAGCACGCCCAAGCCCAGAATGTCCATGAACACACCGTGCCTGGTGGTGCGTTCGGCAAAAAGCTGGGCCAGGTAGGTGCGCACCACGTCGATCACATGGCCGGCTGACTCATGGGTGACGAAGAGCGGAATATCCGCCCGGTCGCACATGGCGACCAAACGGTCGGGGGCTACTTGACCATCGGCCACGATGACCACTGGGGGTTCCAGGGTGACGATGCGCTGAATGCGGCGCTCTTGGTCGTCGTCGTTGCAGTCCAGCAAATAGGCCACCTCGCGGTGGCCCACGATTTGCACGCGGTAGGGGTGGATGTAGTTGAGATAACCGATCAAATCGGCGGCCGATTGCGCGCTGCGCACTGCGGCCTCGTCAAAACGCCTCTCTGGGTGAGCGTGTCCCGCCACCCACTCCCAACGCAAGCTGGGCCGGTGTTCTTCAAACAGCGCTTCGGCGCTGATGACAGAAGGTTTCAATCGTGCAACCTGTGCTTGTTGTGGTTGGGTTAAGCCACAGACTGCAGCGGTTCCCAGCGCGAGATCAACTCGTGAACCTTGGCGGCGTCAAGCTCGGATTTGAGCTGTTCACGCAGGTCGCGGTCACTGAGCATTTCGGCAATTTCCGACAAAATTTCCAAGTGCCGCTGGGTGGCCGCCTCGGGTACCAGCAGAAAAATCAGCAGGCCCACAGGTTGGTCGTCTGGCGCATCGAAGGGAATGGGTTGTTGTACCCGCAATACCGCCGCCAACGGGTTTTTCAGCCCTTTGATGCGTCCATGGGGAATGGCTACCCCATGACCCAAACCGGTGGAGCCCAAACGCTCACGCGCGAACAAGTTGTCGGTCACGAGCCCGCGCGCTAAAGCATGTTGGTTCTCAAACACCAAACCGGCGTGTTCAAACGCCCGTTTTTTACTGGTGGCGTCCACGTTCACCAACACATTGGTGGCGGGCAAGATGGCGGCAAGACGGTTCATCGAGGCTTTCTGCGTACTGCTGAGAGGCTGACGTTGGCGACTCATTCTAAAAACAAGCGAGCTGACCATTGTTTATTCGGCCATCTCATCCATGAACTTGATTGTGCATAGGCTGCTGCGTCGCAGCAATGCCTTGTCTCGGGGGCGTGTTGCTTTTTGAATAACGGCTTTTAAGTAACGTGCCCAAAGAAAAAGCGGCCACTTAGGCCGCTGTAAGAAGTGCGAAAACCGTGATGGAGTTCACGTCAAACTGGCATCCATTCGTTTGGCGGCCACGTGGTGGTGGTTTTGCAGCTTGTCTTTGTGGCGCAAGACTTGTCGATCCAGCTTGTCCATCAGTTGATCAATGGCGGCGTAGAGGTCTTCGTGCGACTGCTCTACAAAAATCTCTTTGCCTTTGGCATGTAGCGTGACCTCGGCCCGTTGGCGGCGTTCTTTCTCTTTCTGTTTCTCCACCGAAAGCAGCACGGCCACATCGACCACTTGGTCGAAATGACGTGTGACGCGGTCTAGCTTTGTGAGCACATACTCTCTCAGAGCTGGCGTCACTTCGAGGTGATGACCACTGATCGTCAGGTTCATGAAGACTCCTTTTCAACGGGCTGGGGGGAAAGCGGAGGGTTGATCGAAGGTCTGAAATGCGAAATGTCTGAATGCAGTGTGCGCCTGTTTTCTTGGGCTGGCAAGGCCTGAAGTGCAACATCTGGTCGCAGCCGTCTGGCGTTTTGTATCCATGCCTTTGGTGTGATTTATTCATTGAAGTTTCCGTTTCAGCGGTCGATAAAACGGCAGATGGAAAGGAGACCCTGATGCACGCCACATTGACCGAACTGCTCGAAAACCTCAGCACAGGCATGCTGTGGCTCTCTGGTGAAGGACAGGTGCGTTACGCCAATGCCCGGGCGCTTGCACAAACCCGGTTGGCTGTTGGGCAGACGCTGAACCACGGTGGTTTGAGTCAAGCCGTCAAGGCCGCTGTGCTGTTGAAAAAAGCCAGTCAACTCCGCATGACCGGTGTGCCTGCGGTGGCTGGCGGTACGGCGCCTGAGTTGGCGTGCAAGGTGTTGCCTGGTTTGTCCAGCGACGATGCGGTGGTGCTGATCAATGATGTGGCCGAGGAAAAGGCCACGGTCGGTTTCGACAATCTCATGATGGTCATACGCAGTGACTTGAAAGAGCCGCTGCAAGAACTGACCGATGCCTTGGCCGTGGCGCGCAGCCAGGGGGACGTACACGCGCTGGACGCCTTGTGCGACCGCGTCGATGAGGTCAAGGATGTCCTGGCGCATTTGGTGGAGTTGGGCCAGGTTTGGAACAGCCAGTCGCTTCTGGCCAACGACCGCATTGAGTTGTGGTCGCTGCTGCAACAAGCATGGGCCGAGGTGGAGCCCATTGCTCGCCAGCGCGGGGTCAAGATTCGATTCAACTCGCAAATCCCTGCCGCCGATCTGGCTACGCTGTATGGCAGCGAGCCCTGGCTGCGCCGGGTGATGGTGGAATGCCTGCTCTCCGCGGTGCGCGGTGCACGCGGCGGCTCCACGTTGGACATCGAGCACCGCCAAATGGGGCCGCGCGCCATGATTGTGCTGCGCGACAGCGGTGCGTTTGCCGGTGCGCCCCATAGCGCAGAGAGTGAAGTACTGGGTGGGGCGTCAGGTTCCAAACCAGCGGGTGGCGAACCGCGTTTGACGGCACGTGACATAATTGGCTTGAAGCTGTGTCAACAAATTGTGGCTCTACACGGCGGGCAGTTGCGTGAAGAGAAAGACGATGAGCTGCGCAACTTCTTGATTGATTTGCCCACCGGTGCACCGCATCGCGCCGCCAATGCAGAGCTGGATATTGCGCAAGCGCAACGTTATGCCAGCGATTTGGCCGAGTTGATGGCTAGGCGGCGTAAAGCGGCCAACGCTGCGCCTAAAGCGAGTGCCGCTTAAGCACTTTGTTCACACCACCAAGGGAGTTTCCCGTGAAGCGCATATTGATTGTGGAAGATCAGCCCGACATTCGTAAGCTCATCAGCATGACTTTGGAGTTCGAGCAATACGAAATTCACGAGGCTGCTGATGGTGCATTTGGGTTGCGCATGGCCTCGGCCGTGACGCCGGATTTGATGCTGCTGGACGTGATGATGCCGGGCGAGATGGATGGCTTGCAAGTGTGCAAGCGCATCAAAACCGATCCCAAACTTCAGCACATCAAGGTGGTGCTGTTGACTGCACGTGGGCAAGTCCGTGACCGGGAAGAGGGAAAGCAAGCGGGGGCCGATGAATACCTGATTAAACCGTTCAGTCCGCTGCAATTGATTGACACGATAGAAGGGCTGCTCCAGTAATTGCTTTGGCTCGAACCATCATTCAGGAGTGTCGCCATGAGCATTCTCATGAGGTTTTACCGGAGCTGCGTCACGGGCATGATGGCCTTGCTGCTGCCCGTGCTGTCATGCGCTCAAACTTACTCGGTGGCCGTGGTGCCGCAATTTCCTGCGGTGGAAATTCACCGTGCTTGGACGCCATTGCTGGCGCATTTGAGTGCGCAGACGGGTTTGGATTTGAAGCTGGTCACAGCGGGGTCTATCCCAGAATTTGAGCGTTCGTTTCAAGCGGGTCAGCCCGACTTGGTTTTTCTCAACCCATACCACATGGTGATGGCGGCCAAGTCGCAGAAGTACCAACCCCTGGTACGCGAGAGCAAGGAGCTGCTGACAGGTATTTTGGTGGTTCGTGCAGACAGCCCCGTCAATAGTTTGGCGGAGTTGGCGCAGCAAACCTTGGCCTACCCGGCTCCGAATGCGTTTGGCGCTTCGCTGTACATGCGCTCTTTGTTGGCAGAACAAAAAATTCAAACCCAAGCAAACTTTGTCAAAACACACAGCAACGCCTACCGGCATGTCATTGCCGGGCAAGCGGTGGCAGCCGGTGGCATACGCAGCACGCTGGAGCGAGAGCCCGCAGAAGTGCGTTCCCAACTTCGGGTGTTGTTTGAAACACCGGCGGTGGCCCCCCACCCTTTAGCGGCACACCCTAGGGTGTTGGAATCGCATCGACTCGCGCTGCGGGATGCTTGGCCCTCTTTGGCGCAGTCTGAAGCAGGCCAGAACTTGCTCAAAGCCGTACAGATGAGCCATCCCATGGCGGCTGACTACAAGCGGGACTACGCTCCGTTGGAGCGATTGCGCCTGGAGCAGTTCGCCGTGACGGAAGGAGGCACGCCGTGAGTGCTGGCATGTGGGCCCAGGTCTGGGCAGCGTGCATGCGTTGGTGGCCGCGGCATTTGCGGCACCAAATGTTGCTTCTGCTGGCGGGCGTGACGGTGCTATCGATGGTGGCTTTGCACCTGTTGTCCGGTCAGCGGGCCGCCCAAGCGTCATTTGAAGCGTCTCGGCATTGGGCGCAGGCGGTGGCAAGCACAGCGGCCAGTTCTGGGGCCCAAGCCATGGTGCTGAAAGACTATGCACAACTGGAGACTATCTTGCGGGATATCGCCCGTTTGCCAGGCGTGCTTCGAATCGATGTGGTCGAAGCCAGCGGCACGGCCCTGTTGTCCTTGCGCACTCACGCGCAGGGTGACCCGCAGGTGCGTTACCGACCGACTGATGTGCAATCACCCGTCACAAACGTCGGCACCGATGGCGTGATGCCTGAGCCGCAGGCGGTACAAGTAGCGGGGCGTCAAGCGCTACAGGTGTGGACGGCGGTGGACAGTGCCAGCCCCTTGGGTTACATCGGCGTTTTATTCAGCCAAGAAGGCCAACGCGCCGCCATGGGCAAGATACAGCGGGACTCTTTATGGATGGCGGCCGCCGCAGGTGCCGCCACCATCTTGGTCGTTTATGGCTTTTTGCTGCGAGCCTTGAACCCGTTGCAACGCTTGGCGAAGTTCTCGCAGTTACTGGGCAGTGACAGCGGTCAAACCTTGCAGCAACGCACCGGCAGCCAAGAGGTGGAAGACCTCACCGACGCGCTGAATGACGCCTCCGTGCGTCTATTGACCCAAATGGAGGCGCTGCGCCGTAACGAGGAAAAGACACATGCCATTTTGGATGCCACACCCAACGCGATTTTGGGCTTGGATGAGCGCTGCCGCATCACGCTGGTCAATCCGGCAGCGACCAGCATCTTTGGGGTGCAACCAGAAGAAATAAGTGGTTCTTTGCTCACCAAATTGTTGCCTAAGTTGGATGCTCAAACGGTCGAGGAATTGACACTGCAAGGCATGTTCAACCACAACAGTCAAAGCCGTTCGGCCAAGCTGGACAGTGAGGCCATCCGCCGTGATGGGACACCCTTTCCTGTTGAGGTAGCCATCTCTCGCATCGAAACATCCGAGGGCATTCGGTACACCTGCGTGGTCAGTGATGTGACCGATCAGCGCTGGATCGACAGCATGCTGCGTTTGTACAACCGGGCACTGGAATGCACCGCCAACGGCGTGGTGATATCCGACGTGCGCAGCCCGGGCCAGCCCTTGTTCTACGCCAACCCAGCGTTTGAAAAAATCACCGGCTACCCCACCTTTGAGGCGATCGGTCGCAATTGCAGTTTCTTGCAACGCGACGACACGGAACAGCCCGAGGTCGGTGTGCTGCGCGAAGCGGTTCGCACGGGCCAAAGTGCCACCGTGGTGCTGCGCAACTATCGCAAAGATGGCAGCCTATTTTTTAACGAGCTCTCCATCTCACCGGTGGCCGAGCCCGATGGCACGGTCACCCACTATGTGGGTGTTCAGTCTGACGTGACAGAACGCGAACGCTCGCGTTTCGCGCTGGCCCAAAGGAATGCCCGCCTGAACGCGGTGTTCGACCTGAGCCCCGATGGTTTTGTGGTGTTTGACCGTGAGCGACAACTGGTGTACTGCAATCCCGCCTTCATGCAAATGACGGGGTGGAACGATGTGACGGCCATTGGTGAGTTGGATCTGTCCCGGTTTGACGCGCAGATGCAAGCCTTGTGCGATCCCGTACACCCATATGTACCCGCTGCCAGTGCGATGGATACCCAGGCGGGAAGCGACTTGCTCATGCTGATACACCCCGAGCGCCGCATCCTCTCTCGCGTGGTGCGATTGAACATGGACGGCCAAGGTGAGTCGGTGCTGTATTTCCGTGACGTGACACGAGAGACCGAAGTGGATCGCATGAAGAGCGAGTTTCTGACCACGGCTGCGCATGAGTTGCGCACGCCCATGGTGAGCATTTTTGGTTTTGCCGAGTTGATGCTCAAGCGTCCTGTGCCCCCCGAGCGGCAGCGGGACGTGATTGAAACCATTCACCGCCAGTCTTCGCTGCTCATCAACATGATCAATGAGTTGCTGGATTTGGCCCGTATCGAGGCCAGGCAAGGTAAAGATTTCCGCATGAAGCCACAGCCGGCACAGGCTTTGATTGACGATGCGGTGGAGGTCTTGGCCGTGCGCAAACATTCCCATCCCGTGGTGGTGCAATGCGAACATGGCGACGTTGTCTTGATGTTGGACAACGACAAATCGCGCCAAGCCTTGGGCAATGTGCTGTCCAACGCCTACAAGTATTCGCCCCAGGGTGGCAGCATCCAGGTGGCGACTAAGCTCGTACGTTCAGGCGAGGAGGCGAAATTAGGCATCTCCGTGACCGATCAAGGCATAGGCATGACGGCCGAGCAGCAGGCACGCTTGTTTGAACGCTTTTTCAGGGCCGACCCCTCAGGCAACATACCCGGCACCGGCCTGGGCATGTGTTTGGTGAAAGAAATCATGGCCTTGCACGGAGGCAGCATTGAGGTGAAAAGCCAGCTCGGTGTGGGCACCTGTGTGACGCTGTGGTTCCCCATGTCTGAACGCACCTTGACCCGACCCATGACCCTGAGTTGAGGCCGTGGTGACGCAGCCACCGAGCCAGCGGTGACATAATTCCGCATCCAAATTTCGGAGCCCCACTTGGACGTCTCGCCCAGTCTGTGACCGTCCGCTCCTTGGCTGATGCGCCTGCCGCATCTACCAGCTTGAAGGGAGTGAGACGGTCGCGCAAATCCCCGCCACCCCACCCCCTGCCGCACCTGTTGCGCTGCTGGAGCCCCCATGCTCAATGTGTTTTCGCTGGCCAATGGCCGCTTGTTCCAAGAAGAAATTGAAAGCCTAGGCGAACTGGCGCGTGCGCAGCCAGTGTGGGTGGACTTGGAGTCGCCCACGCCCGAGGAAAAAAGCTGGATCGCCCAGCACTTTGAACTCACCATTCCCGAAGACGCGGTGGATGACGACTTGGAAGAGTCCGCACGTTTTTACGAAGAAGACAATGGCGAGTTGCACATTCGGTCTGACTTTTTGATCGACGACGATGTCACGCCGCGCAACGTGCGCGTGGCCTTCATCTTGCACCGGGGTGTTTTGTTTTCCGTGCACGAGGAAGACTTGCCCGTGTTTCGCCTGCTGCGCCTGCGCGCGCGGCGCATCCCGGCTTTGATTGAAGACGCCAAAGACGTGCTGCTCAAACTCTACGACGCTGACGCCGAGTACAGCGCCGACGCCCTGGAAGGCATTTACGACAGCCTGGAATTGGTCAGCCGCCGCTTGCTTAAACAAGACGTGAACGACACGGCAGCAGGCGAGGCGCTGAACGCGATTGCCCGCGAAGAAGACTTGAATGGCCGCATTCGCCGTAATGTGATGGACACTCGCCGCGCCGTGAGTTTCATGATGCGCAGCCGCATGCTCGGGGCCGAGCAGTTTGAAGAAGCGCGGCAGATTCTGCGCGACATTGACTCGCTGGATAGCCACACGACTTTTTTGTTCGACAAGATTAACTTCTTGATGAATGCCAGCGTGGGTTTCATCAACATCAATCAGAACAAAATCATCAAGATTTTCTCGGTGGCCAGCGTGGCACTTTTGCCGCCCACCTTGATCGCCAGCGTGTACGGCATGAACTTCGCCGCCATGCCGGAGTTGAGTTGGAAGTATGGCTACGGTTTTGCCATCAGTCTGATGGTGGCGTCGGTGGCCGCGCCCTTCATTTACTTCCGACGCAAGGGCTGGTTGCGTTGAACCTTGTCACCGCAGGATCGATTGGGTTCAAGTTAGGGCTTGCAAAGTGCCAACTATTCACGCCCCGTTTGTCGAGGCCTTTTACGGTTTGGGGCTTGAAAAGCCATCTGGACAGAAAAATCCATAAAAATCAAAAACTTATAGACTTGGCCCATTACTTGCGTCTCTGAGTGTGAGTGCCGAATCGGCATCGGGAAAGTTTTCGTATCTAAACCATTCACGAATCAACAAGGAACAAAAACAATGTTGCGTACCGCAATCGCATCGGCCCTCTTGGGCGTGGCAACGGCTGCTGTGGCCGTGCCTGTCGTTACTGTCGGTGGTACCGCAGTGGCAGGGCAAGGTCAGTTCTCCAGCGAGTCCGGCGTGACCACACTCGATTTCAACGTGGGCAGCGTTTTGCCGTCTGGCGTGACATTGACGGCTGCAGCCAGCAATTTTGTGTCGGGCAGCCTGGCCGGCGTCTACGCCGCTCCTCCGGGAGATTTTTCGCAATACTTGACCGTGAGCCCCGCGTCCGGAACGCCTGTGTCCATCAGCTTGGCTACTGCTGCGAACTACATCGGTTTTTACGCCGGAAGCTTGGACGCCTTCAATCTGATTGAGTTCTACAACGGCTCGACCCTGGTGTCCTCTTACACAGGCAGTGATTTGGCCGCCTTGGCTGGCGTGCCCGCGAACGGGGATCAGTCCATTGGCCGTTACTTCAACGTATTTGAAACTGGCAACAGTTTCACCACGGTGTTGTTGACCTCGAGCCAAAACGCATTTGAGCTGGACAATTTTGCAATTGGCGTTGCCGGACCTCCCAGCCAAGTGCCACTTCCAGGTACTTTGTCGCTCTTCGGTTTGGGCCTGGTTGCCGCTGCGGTTGGCCGCGCCAAAGCAAAGAAGTGATTTGATTCTTAGTCCGCCGAAAGAAAAAGAGGCTTGAAAATTTCAAGCCTCTTTTTTATGTGCGCCCAGCATGGGCGCACTCCTGCGGGTGCAAGTCCCGCCACGAGCTGGTCACAGCGAGTGAAGTGAAGCGCAACTGCATGAGGGTGACCGAGTGTGGGAAGGAAGCGTGGAGCATAAATCGCGAGCCG
>JBJTHI010000159.1:0-6858 GCA_046094425.1 Burkholderiales bacterium
AATCCTACAAATCTTGAGCTTGACCATGTTCGAAACAACCCCAATAAATCAACTACTTACGCAACCCTCAACCAATTCGGACGCCAAAATCGACCCTCAACAGCTCGCTCTCCTCTGAAAAACGTTGGGACACTACTGATCCGTAAATAAGACAGCCCTGCGCCGGGGTTCCACAGGCCACAGGCGTAGCAGCAAACCGCGCCGTGGTGTACATCACCACAAGCGGGTTGCGACACCCGCCTGTGGCCTGTGGGGCCCCGGCCCGAAGGGTAGTGACGACAAAGCGCGTCTGCGGCGTTGCAACCCTTGCCCAGGGGTAGACCCTGGGCTGCGCCGCCCAAGCCATGCGCAGGGCGCGCCTGCGCGGGCGCCTTGCATCCATCGCTTTGTCGTCACAACGCAGGGCTGTCTTATTTACGGATAGGTTCTAAAGGCCTCGTCCAAGGGTAGCGCGTGAAACCTGGGCTTCGACAAGTTCAGCTCGAGGGGATGTTGACACTCCACTTGGCTGGATAAATAAAACCCGCAGAGGAACCTTGAGCCCTTGACCGGCTCTACGTCTGCCACTCCTCATCTTTGTAGCTATTGAACAAGGCGCTTCATGTTTCATTTGTCAGTTCGTTTGATTGGCTTCGCTGTTCTATCCACTCTGTGTTTGGCTTTGACTGTTCATGCAGACGCCAAACCCAAGAACCCTGGCAAGAACAACACCATGGAAGCGGTGCGCTCCGTTGAAGGCATACAGGAATACCGCCTGGCCAACGGTTTGCAGTTGCTCTTGATTCCCGACGCCGCCAAGCCCACCACCACGGTCAACATGACTTATCGCGTGGGTTCGCGGCATGAGAGTTACGGCGAAACTGGCATGGCGCATTTGCTGGAGCATTTGCTCTTCAAAGGTTCGCCCAAACACCCCCAGGTGTGGGCCGAGTTCAACAAACGAGGCCTGGCTGCCAACGGCAGCACCTGGTACGACCGCACCAACTACACCGCGAGTTTTTCGGCTAACGAAGACAATCTTCGGTGGTACTTGGCTTGGCAGGCGGACGCCATGGTGAACAGCTTCATCGCCCGCAAAGACCTCGACCCCGAGATGACCGTGGTGCGTAACGAAATGGAGCAAGGTGAGAACAGCCCTGGCCGCATCTTGTTTGAAAAAACCTTGGCCACCATGTACCAGTGGCACAACTACGGTAAAAGCACCATCGGCGCGCGCAGCGATGTGGAGAACGTTGCTATTGAACGCCCGCAAGCCTTCTACCGCCGTTACTACCAGCCCGACAACGCCACCCTCATCGTCTCCGGTCAGTTCAACCCGCAGCAGGTACTGGCCTGGGTGGCGCAGTACTTTGGCCCGCTTAAAAAACCCGTGCGTGTGGGGGCCATGGCCATGCCCGCCACCTACACCCTCGACCCCACGCAAGATGGTGAACGCAGCGTGACCCTGCGTCGCAAAGGCGGTGTGCCCTTGATTTATGCGGGTTACCACATTCCCCCTGCCGCTCACCCTGATTTTGCTGCTGTCGAATTGCTCGGTTTGATTTTGGGCGACACGCCCGCAGGCCGCCTGCACCAGCGCCTCACCGAGAAACAACTGGCCGCCAGCACCTTTGCGTTCACAGCCGCCTTGGCGGAGCCGGGGTTCGCCATTTTTGGCACGCAATTGGGCGCGGGCCAAAACACCGATGCTGCGCGTGATGAACTCTTGCGCACCGTGGAGTCTGTGGCCCAAGAACCCATCACCGCCGAGGAACTCAAGCGCGCCCAAGCCACCTGGCTCAAAGGCTGGGAACAAACCTTCAGCGACCCGCAAGCGGTGGGCATCGCCATGAGCGAAACCGTGGCCCAAGGCGATTGGCGTCTATTTTTCTTGCAGCGCGACCGAGTGCGAGCCGCGAGGCTCGCCGATGTGCAGCGCGTGGCTCAAGAGCGATTGCTCAAAAGCAACCGCACCTTGGGAATCTATGTGCCGTCTGACGCCGTGGTACTCGTCCCCGAACCCGAACGGGTCGACGTGGCGCGCGAGATGCAAAGTTTCAAACCGCAAGCGGCTGCGGCCGTCACACAAGCGTTTGACGCCAGCCCCGACAACCTCAACCGCGCGACGGAGTTGTGGTCGCTTGGGTCAGAGCGTGGTGGCCTGCGCGCCGCCTTCCTGCCCAAGAGCACACGCGGCGCTGCGGTGGCGGCCCAACTCACCTTGCGTTACGGCGATGAACAATCGCTCTTTGGCCAAGGCGAGGTGCCCGACTTCTTGGCGGCCATGCTCGACAAAGGCACCCGAACCTTGAGCCGCCAACAGTTTCAAGACCGTTTGAATGAGTTGAAGACTGAACTCAGCGTGTCCAGCAGCACCGGCCAAGTCACTGTCACCTTGAACTCGCGGCGTGAACACCTGGCCGCTGCCATGACCTTGGTCGCACAAATGTTGCGTGAGCCACTGTTGCTTGAGTCCAGCCTCGACGA
This sequence comes from Burkholderiales bacterium, assembly GCA_046094425.1. Lineage (GTDB taxonomy): Bacteria > Pseudomonadota > Gammaproteobacteria > Burkholderiales > Burkholderiaceae_C > JANPCX01. The sequence goes on from JBJTHI010000159.1 coordinate 2,467, forward strand.
GATCAAACGCCAAGCCCTGGCCGGCATTGAATCGCAGCGCAAAGAACCCGGCCCCGCCCTGCAAAACGCCATGGCCCGTCATGGCAACACTTACCAACGAGGTGACGTGCGTTACGTGCCTACTTTTGATGAGATGGTGCAAGACACCCAAGCCGTCACGCTTGAAAAAGTCAAAGCCTTCCACCAGCGTTTTTACGGTGCCAACCAAATCGAACTGGCTGCGGTGGGTGATGTGGATGTGGCCGCCTTGAAAGCCGCGCTCACCCAGGCCTGGGGCGGCGAAGCCGCTGCATGGAAGTCGAGCATTGAACCTGTGCGCATCACCGATCCTTGGGTCAACGTGTCGCCCACGCAATTGCGCATCAACACCCCCGACAAACAAAACGCCACCATGCGCGTGGCCCTGCGCCTGCCCGTGGCCGAATTCCATGCTGACTACCCCGCGCTCATGATGGCTAACTACCTGCTGGGCAACGGTGGCAACTCTCGTTTGTGGAAACGCATCAGAGAAACCGAGGGTTTGTCTTACGACGTGCGCAGCCAAATCAACTGGAACCAATACGAGCCCCACTCCCAGTGGACCGCCAGCGCCATCTTCGCCCCAAGCGCCCGCGCCAGAGTGGAAGCGGCCTTCAAAGAAGAAATTCAACGTGCCCTGAAAGACGGTTTCACCGCTGAAGAATTACGCGCAGGTCAAACTGGCCTACTCAACTTCCGCCGCCTCTCCCGCGCCCAAGACGACAACCTGGCCGGCGCTTGGGTCAACAACCTTTACATGAAACGCAACTTTTCGCGCTCGGCGGAAGTGGACAGGGCGCTTTCTGCGTTGACGGTGGAGCAAGTGAACGCGGTGCTGCGCAAGTACATTCAACCAGCGGGGTTTGTGGTGGGGTTTGGGGGGGATTTCAAAGAATGAGTGCAAGCGAAAGCACTACTTCACTTGGTGAGGTCGCCGCGTGGCAACCACCTGACTCTTTGCCTTTGTCTCGAGAACAGCAGTTTGCGGTACTTGAGCGTGGTTTGCTTGCACAGGCCATTGAAAAATACCTCGGTGGTGATTTCAGTCGAATCTCTGAACTTTTCTCGATTTCGCAAGAGGACTATGTGGCGTGGGATCTGGCGCGTCCTCTCAAAGAGGATGGTTGGATCAGAACGACACGCAGCAGCCAGGACGGGATTTATTTCATTCGAGACGGTGTGAATTTTTGGAGTATTTACCAACAGGAACGAGGCTCAGTGATGTGGACGGAGTGTTTCCAAAGTTATGAGGATGCTCGGAGGTATTTTGCGGTGACGCTTGGGCTCGGTCGGCACTTGAAGCCGGGTGGCAAGTGAGGCTATGCCGGGCTAGTTTGGATTGACCGACCTGTTGAGCTTTGTCAAATTTATGGTGCGTCAGCACCCTCACCCCACCCTCTCCCACAAGTGGGAGAGGGAGTCTTTCGGCTCCCTCTCCACCGTACTTGGGGGAGAGGGTGGGGGTGAGGGGGCGGTGACAGGCCAAACTGAACGTCGTGGCTAATCAAGTATGGGTATGCTTGCACCCCATGACCCCAGCGCACCGCAACTCCGCAACCAAAACCTCCTCTGCCCCACACCGTTTGGCTTTGCGTGGTGACTTGCTGGACTTCACCGGCGCGCCCGATTGGAGCGACCTGGAACCCAGCGAACTTCGTTTTCGCGCCGACCACTGGCTGTTGATGGAAGGTGGCCGAATTCAAAGCGTCGCCCCTGGTGAACAAGCGCCCGACCCCACTTGGCAGCGTGTGGACATGCGCGGCAAGTTGATCTTGCCCGGCTTCATCGACACCCACGTTCACAGCGCTCAACTGGACGTGATCGCCAGCCACGGTACTGGCCTCTTGGAATGGCTCAAAACTTACACCTACCCGGCTGAACAACGCTGTGCTTATGAAGGCGAAGCCAGCGCGAGTGCCAAACGTTTTGTAGGCGCTTTGTTGGCGCATGGCACCACCAGCGCTGTCGTTGTGCCCACGGTCCACAAGGTCAGCGCAGACACCTTGTTTGAAGCCGCCCAAGCGCGTGGCATGCGGCTCATCACCGGCAAAGTGCTGATGAACCGGCACGCGCCCGAGGGTTTGCGCGATGATGTGGAGCAAGCAGAGCAAGACTGCCGCGAACTGATCAAGAAGTGGCATGGACACGGTCGTTTGGCCTACGCAGTGACCGTGCGTTTTGCACCCACCAGCACGCCGGAGCAGCTTGACATGGCCGGTCGCTTGTTGGCCGAGCACCCTGGCGTCTACATGCAAACCCATTTGTCCGAAACACGTGACGAAGTGCAGTGGGTCTACACCCTCTTCCCCGAAGCCCGCAGTTACCTGGATGTGTATGCGCGCGCCGGTCTGCTCGGGCAGCGCAGCATTTTTGCCCACGGCATTTGGCTGGACAGCAAAGACCGCCAAGCCCTGCAAGAAGCCGGTGCCAGCATCGCCCACTGTCCCAGCTCCAACCTTTTTCTGGGTAGCGGCCTCTTCGACTGGCCACGCGCCGAACGCGAAGGCGTGGCCGTCACCTTGGCCACTGATGTGGGTGCAGGCACCAGCCTGTGTTTACTGCGCACCATGGCCGAGGGCTACAAAGTGCAAGCCATGCTTGGCCACCGCCTGAGTGCGTGGAGCGCCCTGCACGCCGCCACACGCGGTGCGGCGCAGGCGCTGCACTTGGGCCATGAAATCGGTCGCCTAGAACCCGGTTTGATGGCCGATGTCTGCGTCTGGGATTGGGCCGTGGGGTCGGTGGCCGAACACCGCATGGCCTTGGCTCGCGCGCTGCATGAGCGCTGTTTTTCCTGGCTCACTCTGGCGGACGAGCGTTATCTGGTGCAAACCTATGTGGCTGGGGTGGTGCAGTATCAGCGTTGAAGCAGTGTTTCAAGGCAATGCGCCTTGATGCCGTAAAACGCCTTCACCTCTTCAATTTGCCGCCAAATGGGCGCAGCGTCTAGCGGCTGGTCGCGCTTCACCGCCAAGATCATTTTGTTTTTGCTGGTGTGCTCTAGCGAGACGAATTCAAACACCTGGGTGGCGTAACCACTGGCCTCCAGCAACAAGGCACGCAAACCATCGGTCACCATTTCAGCCTCTTGGCCCAAATGAATGCCGTGTTGCAAGATGGGCCGCAGCGGATGGGGACTGAGCAGTTGCGGGCGAATTTCTTTGTGGCAGCACGGTGAACACATGATGATGGCCGCGCCCGCGCGAATGCCACTGTGAATCGCATAGTCTGTGGCCACGTCGCAGGCGTGCAGGGCGATCATCACGTCCACCGCTTCCAAGGGCTGGGAGCGCACATCGCCCTCCGAAAAATGCAGCTCCTCCAACTGGCAGTTCTGTGCCGCCGAGTTGCACAAACGCACCAAGTCACTGCGTAACTCCACACCCATGACATCGGCTTGAATGCCGCGTTGGTGGTGCAAATAATCGTGCAGCGCAAAGGTAAGGTAACCCTTGCCCGCACCAAAGTCTACGACCTTGATCGTGCTGCGTTTCACCAAAACAGAGCGCTCAAAAGCATTTGCAAACACCTCAACAAACTTGTTGATCTGCTTCCACTTGCGCGACATGGCAGGAATCACCTGCTGCTGCGCATCGGTCACCCCCAGCGCCGTGAGCCAAGGGCGGGTTTGCTCCACATGGCGGTGTTTGGCGCGGTCGTGGGTGGCTGTGCCTTCTTCTTCCACGCTCGAAGATGCTTGCGCTTGACTCACCAAATGATTCACCAAATGACTGCGGCCTTTTTTGCTGATGCTGAGTTGATACACCGCATCCACCGTGTACAGGTGCGCATGCTGAAAGTCGTGTTGCAACAAGTGTTGGATTTGTTCTGTGCCATCCGCCACAGCCAAATTCTTGGTGACATCACGGGTGGGGTATCGCCACACGAAAGACAAAGCCTGCTGCCCCCGCAACACCACGGGCCGCACGATGAGTTGGCGCAAGTCGGCCAACTCACCCCGGTATTTGGAGAGCGTCAGACTTTGCCAGTTTGTTTGGCTCGCGTGCTGTTGCCACAGGGCGAGGAACTGGGCGGTGGCGTCGGAGCTGATGGCGTCAGGATCGAGAGTCGGTAGAGGCATGGTTAGCAGGAAAACAATGTTCGCTTTTCCGATGCTAGCCCGGATATTTCACCAGGGACGCGCCCGAGTGGGCTGTGATGCGGTGCGCTGGCAAGGCGAGACGACGCTGCGGGCTTGTGCCCGCAAGGAGGAGCAACGCGGCCAGCGTGCCGCAGCACGGCTCAATCAATGGGATGGACGCCCCCACCCGTAACGGCATCGATGTGCCAAAGTGGAGCGTTATGGCAACCACTTGAACCGAGAGAGGCGTCCACCATGAAGATTACGACAGTTGGCATTGACCTGGCAAAAAA
>JBJTHI010000160.1:0-1804 GCA_046094425.1 Burkholderiales bacterium
CCCTGGTTGCTCAAAGTGAGCGTTAAACCACCTAGATGCTTGATTTGAAAAGATTTTTTAAACCAAAGACCCGTTTCGTGGGTTTGCGTTAAAGCACTTCCAGACGTTGATTCTTTCGACACGTCGAGAAAACATGTCGAAAAATCACTCCAAAATCGACATATTTTCCCAACAGGTCGATTCCCTGAACAGGTCATCGCACCAATTCCGCATACAAAGCTTCGTTGATGTAGTACACCTCTCGCCCTATCTTCCGGGGGCTCAGCACCCCCAAACCGGCCAAGGTCTGCAAGTAGGTTGACGCGGTCTGGCGCTTGGCCAACCCCGCATCCACCAGAAACTGGATCTTGGTGTACGGGTGGCGAAAGATCACCTCGATCAGGTCTTTGCTGTAAATGCTTGCCGCTTCACGCTGAACCCGCGCTCGCACTTCCTCCATCAGCGTCCGGATGCGCGTCACCTGGTCGAACGTCTGCTGGGCCGTGCTTGTGACTCCGCGCAGCATGTACAGCACCCAAGGCTCCCAGGCCTGCTGCTCGGTCACCCCACGCAAGTCGGCGTAGTAGTCCGGCTTGTTCGCCATGATGTAGCGCGACAGAAAAAGCACAGGGATGTCCAGCAAGCCCGCTTGCACCAGATACAACAGGTTCAGGATGCGCCCCGTGCGCCCATTGCCATCGTCAAACGGATGGATCGCCTCGAACTGGTAGTGCATCACCGCCATCTTCACCAATGGGTCCAGGCCATCGTTGGCGTGGATGAACTGCTCCAGATTGCCCAGCTTGTCGCGCAGCAGCGCCTCGCCCACTGGCGGGGTGTAGACCACGTCGCCAGCGGCATCCTTGAGCGCCGTGCCCGTGGTGCGGCGAACGCCGATGTCCTGCTGCTTGATGATGCGCACCATGTCCACAAACAGATTCGTGGTGAGCGGCCGGTTCTTCATCGCGTCAAAGCCGAATTTCAATGCTTCGCGGCAGCGCAGCACCTCCTTGGTGTGCGCGTCGGTCTGGCCGCCACCATGGGCGTCGGCCCGGTACAGCTCATCGTTGGTGGTGACGATGTTCTCGATCTCCGACGACAAGCGCGCTTCCTGCAGCACGATGCTGTTGATCAAGACCCCCTGGTTCGGAATCTGCGCTGCCAAGCCGCGCAGATTGGCCAACACGCGGTTGGCCTCAATGGCCTCCTTCAACACCGCCTTGGTTTCCAGCTCGGCGGCCGGTGGCAGCAGGGGCAGGTCGTTGTAGGGGTGAAGGCGGTCAAAGAGCATGGTTCACCCCTGAAAACCACAATCAACGGCCATATGCCCGTTGTTGTTATCTTTTAAGCAGATGTTGGCAGGCACGTTCTGTACAATCTTTCTCTTAAGTGGATTGGGGGTTCCTGGTCGGCGTCACAGCCTCGGTGGGTTCACCGGGGCTTTTCGCTTTCTGGGGCGGGTAAATCATGAGGCCAATGTCCTCGTAACCCTCTCCGACGCGGGAACGGCCGCCATCGCAATAGAACTTTTTCTTGAGCAATTCAAACGCCTGATTGCCTTGCACCGGGCGAAGGTAGTTCACGCCAATGGGCCTGGCCACCAAGTCGGCCAGTTGCAAACCCGCCAAATTCGTTTTTTTGTCGGCAAAAACGATGTCAAACGGCAAGCGGATGTTGGTGGCATTAGAAGTGGCTCGGCAAATTCGGACAGTCCGGATAAGTGGAAGATAGGGGCATAAGGCTGGGCCAAGGCGGTCTGGTCAGGAGTCCGAAATGAGCAAGAAACCATCATCCGGTCGGCGCACGCGCCGCGTTTTTAGTGCCG
>JBJTHI010000161.1:0-25656 GCA_046094425.1 Burkholderiales bacterium
GTTTTTCAGTGGGCATGGGATGCAGGCCAAGAGCGCGTATGCCCAGATCACATTCATTCAGTTCTCTCACATCACGCACACAGCCGTTAACTACGATGCCAGCCCAACCGTTTTTAACCGCTGCAGCAGCGAGGTTGCCGCCAACCAACGCGCGGCGCAACGAAGCACCGCCGTCCACCACCAAGATGCGCGCTTGTCGGCCTTGGGCGGTGTCAACAAAGCCCGGAGAATCAAGAGCCGCTTTGACGATTGAGTTGTCCTCGAAACACTTGATCGTGCTCACTGGGCCACTGAAGCGCAGACGCTGGCCGTGGTGTTGGAAAACCGGTGGCAAGACACGAAAACTGTCGTCGCTTACGTTTTAAAACTGGTCGCAAAGATCGCAGGTGCTGGTAGAAACCATGAAACAACCCTTCTCATGCGTGGACAGGTTGACGTTTGGCTGCGCCCAGCCCCACCAAAGTGGCCGACACCACCCCCAGAGCCAAGGTCAACGCCGCCCCGTAAAAAACCCATGATGGCGAGCCGTGATCGAGCAGGTAACCAAACACTGGAGCAGCCACCGCAAAGCCCAAGTCCAAGCCGGAGTACACCGTGCCATACACACGGCCTGTAGCCCCTGGCGGTGCAGCGCGCTTGATGAGCATGTCGCGCGAGGGGCCCGCCAAGCCCGCAGCAAAACCAGCCAACGCGGTCAATCCTGCGGCCAACAAGCCAGGAACGTGGCCGAAGGCCACCACACACAGCATGAAGGCCGCAATCAATAGACACACACCAATGACTCGCTCCAGCGCTTCAGTGCGTGCCACCAAAAATCCGCCCACCAACATGCCTGCGGCACTGCACAACATATAACCCGTCACGACCAGGGCCGTGATCGACAGCGGCAAAGCAAATAGTTGCTGCAAAGCAGGGCTGGCAAAACCTTGGATGGCACTCAAGGAGCAGGTGGACCAGAAAAAGAAAGAAAAACACAACCACACCGAGGGCAGCTTCAAGAACGCCATGGGGTGCTCTTCTATTGGCTTCTGAGAAAGGGGCTCCACAGGCGCTTTGTCCTTCCACTGGCCCACCCGGTCGTCAATGGAGGCTTTGTTGATCCACAGCACCACCACGACGATCAGCGCCACTAAGCTGGCGCAAGCGGCGGCAACGCGCCAAGAGTCCGTCCAAGCAGCCAAACCCGTCAGAAAAACAGGCGCAAGCGCCCAGCCCAAACTGCCCGAGATGCCATGCACCGAAAACGCATGTCCGAGCCGTGGCGCAGAAACGCGTTTGTTCAAGATGGTGAAGTCCGCCGGATGAAACGGCGCATTGCCTAAACCTGCCAACGCGGCTGCCAGCATCAGCCCCGTATAACCAGAGGCCAAGGCCGTGGTCAAGGCCGCCAGCACAAAACAAAACATGGCTGCGAACAACACAGGCCGCGCGCCAATGCGGTCAACTAAAAACCCTGAAGCCGCTTGACCTGTACCGGAGATGATGAAAAACATCGTCACCAATAAACCCAACTCGGAGTAACTCAGCCCAAAGTCTTGAATGAAAAAAGGAAACAGCGGCGGCAAGAGCAAATGAAAGAAATGGGATGTGCCGTGGGCCAAGCCAATGAGGCCAATGGTGGTGGCGTCTTGGCGGGCACTGGCGGGAGCGGGTTGGCCGGGGGCTAGGGTCAATGTCGTCGTCATGTCGGGGAGACCGGGTTGAATTGGGTTGTCTTTAGATGTGTAGCCAATGTAGGGATGCAGACCAAGGCATGGTTGCGATATAAAGACAACTTCTATCGAATTTACGCCAAGCAACTCATGCCCAAGCCCTCTACCAAGACCCCGGTTGCAGCGCGCCGCACCAGTGTGCCCCCACTGGATCCCATGGGTTACGCCCCCAGCAGCGAACGACCGGTTCGGGCCAAACTGCGCCATTTGGTGGCCGACACCGATGTACAACCCCACCAGCACCCCTGGGCGCAAGTGGCGATGTCCAGCACTGGCGTGATCCGCATGCGGGCCGGACGCAGCACTTACCTCGTACCACCTTCGCGTGTGTTGTGGATCCCGCCTGGGGTGGAACATGCTGTCACCGTGGTGGAGGCCGCAGACATAAGCACGCTCTACATTCACCAAAGTGATCGCATGGTCGGCCCGGGCTGCCCCAGTAGCGAAAGAGGTGTTTGGTCGCAGTGCCGTGTGTTGGAGGCATCAAGTTTGTTGCGCGAACTGGTGGTGCACTTGCCCTCGCAGCCCAGTTCCTCCAACAACAGCCTGCCCGATGCACGCGAGCTCAGTTTGTCGCACCTGGTGCTCGAAGAATTGCGCCACGCCAGAGCAGTACCGCTGGGCCTGGATTTGCCCAACGACAAACGCCTGCGCCAGTTGTGCGAAGCGGTGCTGGCCGACCCCGCACGTTGGATCACCTTAGAGAGTTGCGCCCACCTCGCCAATGCCAGCAGCCGCACCTTGGCACGCTTGTTTCGCTCCGAACTCGGCAGCAGCTTTGGCCAGTGGCGCCAGCAAGTGGTGCTCTCCCAAGCCCTGGTGCTGGCCGCCAAAGGCCAACCCATGGCCCACATCGCCAGCAGCCTGGGATATGCCAGTGCCAGCGCCTTCAGCGCCATGGTGACACGCACCGTGGGCATGCCGCCCAGCCGATTCTTTGGAAAATGATCCGAGCGCAACGACAGCACCATGCAATTTGTACTTATCCAAGACAAAAAACCCCTCTGTACACGGGGGTCACTTTCGTTTGGAAACACTCTTTGCCACAGTGGACGTAGAAGATGCGGGCAAGGTGGCTGACATTTAAAAATTAAGTCATAGTGTCGGCATAACAAAAAACCTCAGGAGGCCCCATGCTGAAGTCCTTGTTTGGAGAGTTGGGTGGAGCGGAGAACAAACCCGCAGACGGGAGCGCCTTAGCGTCGGCCGCCAGCGATGGTTTTGCCGCCACCCCTATTCTGGAAACCCAGTCCACCCGTGTCACACCCGCGGGCCACATGGTGGACAGGCATTCGCAAGAACTGATGGTGGTGGGCTCGCCCGCACAGGCCATACGCAAGCACTTTGCCACCACGCGGGCAGATTTAGACTCGGCCAGCCACCTCATCACCTTGTTGGATCCGAGCAATGCCTGGGCGGGCTGGGTCATCAAAGCGCTCTCTGATGCAGGTGGCTTACCCATTGAGCGGCTGCACTTGCGCGAAGCCACTACTTTGCGCACTTTGGCTTCTATCGAGCGCACCACGCTGATACGCCGCCACGAAGAGTCGCTGAAAATTTTGTTTGCCGACGTACGTGCGCCAGGCCGGGAAAACGCCGAAATTCCGGTGGCGCTGATGGAGCGCAGCCACCTCACCACAGTGATCGTCGGCACCTTGCAATCGCATGCGGTGGACGCGCTGCTGGCATCGGTGCAAGAAGCCGTGGCCCTGCCCACCTGGCGCTGTCCCAACCTGTTGTTTTTGCTGCCGCCCGACGCCGACTGGATGATTGAAAAAATCGCTGCCGTGGCCTGCCCCCCAAGGTGCGTGTAAACCACCGCAGTGAATCCTTGCTCAGCGCATCTGCGGTCTGGAACAGCATCTTGGCGCACTGGGGTGAGGTGAAAGACTGGGTGCCCAGTGCGCCGAATGATGCGGCTTTGCTGGGCTTGAACGACTTCCCCGTCAAGGTGGCTGATCTTCAATCCGATGCCGCCGACTCCTCCTTCAGTTTGTTGCAGCCCTTCGACCCCTTCGGTTCCTTGGGATCGCCCCAGCAGCTGGCACCCAGCGCCGCCCTAACACCCAGCACCGCAGCACCGGCCGATCGTCAAGTGGGCACCGAAGCCGTCCACGCCACCATAGACGTTGAACGCTTGCGTTCTGCATTGGCCACCTTGCGACCGTTGGAAGGACTATTGGCCTGTGCGGTGGTGGATTTGATGAACAGCCAGGTGCTGGCGCAGGAGTGCCCTTCAGGCATCAGTCTGGACATCGACCAAGCCGCCGCACAAGCGGCGCGTTTGTTGCGCAGCCACAGGCAGGCGGCCACCAGCATGGGTTTGTCGCCGAGCATCAACGAGGTCACGTCCCGCTCGGGCACGCGGCAAGTGGTGGTGAGGCCGGTCACGCGCCAGCCGCGCTTGTTTTTGTGGATCTTGCTGGATCGCTCCCAGGCGCGCACAGAAGCCCTGCGCAAACAACTCGGCGAAACAGAGCGACTGCTCCAGTAACGCACCCTGCGCTAATATCTTTCCCGCTGGGGCGATGCCGCATCGCCCCTTTTTCATTCAGCGGTGAAACATGCCATGACCCAAGTTCTCTTCGATTACACCCGGCAAGACGCCAGCGGCAGCAGTTGCATCTCGCAAGCCTGGGCCAAAACACCGCCAGCACTCTCGCCCACACAACGCAGCACCTTCAAAGCGCGTGCCGCCGAGTTGCTCAAGGCGCACAACGCCGTGCTCGTGGCCCATTACTACGTTGATGGCGACCTGCAAGACCTCGCTTTAGAGACCTGTGGTTGCGTGGCCGATTCGCTCGAGATGGCCCGTTTTGGCCGCGACCACGCGAGCCAAACCCTGGTCGTAGCCGGCGTACGTTTCATGGGCGAGAGCGCGAAAATCCTGAGCCCCCACAAAAGGGTCTTGATGCCCGACCTAGACGCCACCTGCTCTCTCGATCTGGGTTGCCCTGCCGATGATTTCTCCAAGTTTTGCGACGCGCACCCCGACCGCCAAGTGGTGGTCTATGCCAACACCAGCGCGGCAGTGAAGGCACGCGCCGACTGGATGGTCACCAGCAGTTGCGCGCTGGCCATCGTCAACCACTTGAAAGAGCAAGGCCAGAAGGTGCTGTGGGCTCCCGACCGCCACCTGGGCCGCTACATTCAAGAACAAACCGGTGCCGACATGTTGATGTGGAACGGTGCCTGCATCGTGCACGATGAATTCAAAGGTCTGGAGCTGGACTTGCTCAAACGCGAGCACCCCGAGGCCTTGGTATTGGTACACCCCGAGTCACCCCATGCCGTGGTGGCCATGGCAGATGTCGTGGGCTCCACCAGTCAGTTGTTGAACGCCGTGGTGCATGGCACGGCACAGACTTACATCGTTGCCACCGACAACGGCATCTTGCACCGCATGCGCCAACTCGCGCCCGGCAAAACCCTCATCGAAGCCCCCACTGCAGGCAGCGGTGCCACCTGCAAAAGCTGCGCCCACTGCCCTTGGATGGCGATGAACGCGCTGCAAGGTGTGGTGGACTGCTTGGAAAAAGGTCAAAGCGAAATTGTGTTGAACGAGGCCATCCGCGCCAAAGCGCTCACCTGCATAGACCGCATGCTGGACTTCGTTAAGAAAAACCCAGCCAGCATTCAAAAGCCCGGCTTCGTCAAAAACATCGGAGCCGCCTGAGATGTCCTCCGCTGCAATCGACCACTTCGAGTTCAACGAAAGCCTGGAACAAGCGCGCGCGCGTAATGTGCATGATGCTTTGATGGAAGACATAGGCCGTGCTGACTGGACGGCCCATCTCGTGCCCGCAGCACAAGCAGTCAAAGCCCGTGTGCTGTTGCGCGAACAGGCGGTGCTGTGCGGACGCGATTGGTTTGATGCCTGCGTGTTGGCGCTCGACCCACAAGCACGCATTCAGTGGCATGCAAAAGAAGGTGATCTCGTGCCCGCCAACACCGAGGTCTGCCACATACAAGGCCAAGCGCGTGCCTTGTTGTCAGCCGAGCGCCCTGCCCTGAACTTCATACAACTGCTGTGTGCCACAGCCACGCTCACACGCCAGCATGTGGATGCCATTGCAGGTGCGTCACCCAACCCCAAAGGCTGCGCCATTTTGGACACCCGCAAAACCCTGCCCGGCTTGCGCCAAGCCCAGAAATATGCCGTTCGTGTGGGCGGCGGCCAGAACCAACGGCTGGCACTGTGGGACGGCATCTTGATCAAAGAAAACCACATTGCAGCAGCAGGCGGCATTCCGCAGGTTTTGGACCAAGCGCGGGCCTTGAACGCGGGTGTGAGCATTCAAATTGAAGTCGAAACTTTGGACCAACTTCAAGAGGCGCTTTCCAATGGCGCGACCAGCGTACTGCTGGACAACTTCGACACCACCCGTATGCGTCAAGCTGTGGCCATGAATGAAGGACGCGCGCTGTTGGAGGTGTCAGGCAGCGTGCGTTTGGATCAAGTGCGCGAGATCGCCGCTACTGGGGTAGACCGCATCTCCATCGGCCGTCTCACGAAAGACGTGAAAGCCACCGATTTCTCAATGCGCGTGGTGCAGCGGCTTTGACGGTCAGGTGAATGAGCTCCGGCATCACGCCACGATTCATTTTCCGAATAGCCCCTTGATCGCGTCACCCCAACCCGTTTGTGATTTGTCACCACCGCTGCCACCCAAACCAATCAGCTTGAGCGCGGCCAGGCCTCCTTGAGCGTAGATCGTGTCATTGAGAGAAAAGCGGCTGTCATCCAAATTGCCTTGCAAAGTGAAATCCATGTCCACCGGCCTGCGGGTATCGGCGTCCAACCCCTTGCTGCGTGCATAAAAGGCCAAGGCTTCGCGGGTCAAACCAGAAACGCCGCCCAGTTCCAGTTGCGTCAAGGTCATGTGACCTGGCGCGTGGAGTTGGCGTTTGGCTACCTTGGCATGCATGTTCAAGGCCAGGCTGCCAGCTTTGATTTCACCAGCCTTACCCTTGAACAAATAGGGTTCAATGAGTTTGAGCGGCACACCCGCCAGTTTCAAGCGTAAATCGCTGTTCATATTGGCAGGCACCAAGTCCCCTTCCAGCGACAAACTGCCTTGTGCGGTGACGCGAGCTTTGAGTTGGAATCGGGCTGTTTCGTCCAGGGCGGGCAGGGCCAAGTTTTGGAGTGTGAGTTCGAGTTGGTCTAAAGGAATGTGCAGGGGTTTGGCTGCCACCGTGGCATCAAAAAAATCAACACGGCTGTTGATGAGGGTGATACGGTCAATATGAATCGTCGGACCGCTGCCGGTTTTGTCATTCCTGGTTTCTTTTTTCTCCGTGCCCTCCAGCAAGGCGGGCAAAATCTTGACGCCACCTCGACCACGCAGCACGGTGAGCGCGGCGTTTTCCACGGCAATCGTGCCGACCACCACCTTGCCCGACAGCAGACTGCCCCAATCGGGGATCACACGCACACGTTCCGCGCGCAGTTCATCGGCCATGGGCCAACCCGCCCGACTGGCCTTGATGCGCAAGCCCTCAATTTCGATGTGCGCACGACTGACGCGGATTTCACCCACCTCACCGGTTTGCCCCAGCGCCGTGGTGATTTGCTGTTTCAGCACCTGCAAGGCCATGAAATAACCCAGCACCAACAACACCAGCAGCAAGGGCAGGCCGATAAGCAGTGCAAGGTGCAGTTTGCGAAATTTCATGGCAGCTTCCTATCGAATTCGCGCCCCGCGTTCATGGCGCAGCGCTTGACCCTAATTGATGGTTGAAAAAAACTTCTTGGGAATTAGCCGACTTTTTGCCTTCTATTTGCGGGCCCACATCATGGTTTGAGGCCAGATACTGCGGCAACCACTTCTTTGCACGAGAGCGCCATGAGCACTGAATTTGAAACCGTCCACAACTACCACGAACGCCTGGTGTTTCGTGCCGTGAACGAAGCCACCGCTAAATTTCCCCACATTGACGACGATGGCGACTTGGTGGCCGACATTGCCTGCGTGGCTTTGAACCGCCTGCAACCCCGCTACATCCGCCACGAGGTGGACTTTGCGTTTTATTTGACGGACAAAGAACGCACCGAGATTGAACGCAGCATCCACGACGCAGTGCAGTTCGCCTTGGAGTTTGTGCAGGCTCGCACCGCCATGCGTGTGCGTGCTTGATTCAACTTGATTGAACCAACTCAACCGCTCAACCGCTCAAGCCATAAGCCTTGGGCTTCTTGCCGCTGCGCGCCTGGCGCACCAGCACGGTGGGGAAACTCACGGGCAAGGTTTGAGGAAAGTCGCGGCTGAAGTGCAGGCCCCGGCTTTCGTGCCGCAACAGCGCAGAGCGAACAATCAACTCGGCGCAGTCCACCAAATTACGCAGCTCCAGCAGGTCGCGGTTGACGCGGAAGTTGGCATAGTAGTCGTCAATTTCACCGCGCAGCAGCTTGATGCGGTGCAGTGCCCGCTCCAGGCGTTTGGTGGTGCGAACAATGCCCACATAGTTCCACATCAAGAGGCGCAACTCGTCCCAGTTGTGGGAAATCACCACCTGCTCGTCGGCGTTGTCCACTTGACTTTCGTCCCAGGCGGGCAGCGGTGGCAATTCGTTGGCGGCATGCAGCAGCAGGTCGTCGGCGCAGGTGCGGCCCAGCACCACACATTCGAGCAAAGAGTTGCTGGCCAATCGGTTGGCCCCATGCAAGCCGGTGTAGGTGGTTTCGCCCACCGCATACAAACCGGGGACATCACAGCGGCCCTTCAAATCAGTCACCACCCCACCGCAGGTGTAGTGGGCCGCTGGCACCACAGGAATGGGTTGGCGCGTGATGTCGATACCCAGGCTGAGGCAGCGCGCATGAATGGTGGGGAAATGTTCTTTCAGGAAGGCCTCGCCCTTTTCTTTGACGATGGGCGTGGCGTCCAACCACACATGATCGAGGCCGTGTTTTTTCATCTCGAAGTCAATCGCGCGGGCCACGATGTCGCGTGGTGCCAGTTCCAAACGTTCATCATGAGCCGCCATGAAACGCGCCGCTTGGCCGTCAAAACCCGGCAGCAACAAATGTGCGCCTTCACCGCGCAGTGCTTCGGTGATGAGGAAGGTACGCTCTTGCGGGTGGTAAAGGCAAGTGGGATGGAACTGAATGAACTCCATATTGCCCACGCGGCAACCAGCACGCCAAGCCATGGCAATGCCGTCGCCGGTGGCGGTGTCGGGGTTGCTGGTGTAGCGGTACACCTTACCGACACCGCCCGTGGCCAAGACCACGGCCGAGGCGGCCAAGGTTTCAATGCGCTGGGTGTCGATGTTCAGCGCATAGACGCCATACACATGCGGTGCTTCGTCTCGCTTCAAGTGGCGCGAGGTGATCAAGTCCACTGCCATCCAGCGTTCCCGCAACTGAATGTTGGGGTGGGTGCGCACCGCGTCTAACAGCACATCGTGAATGGCCTTGCCCGTGGCATCGGCCGCATGCGCAATGCGCCTTACCGCGTGGCCGCCTTCGCGCGTGAGGTGCAAACCCAAGGGGCCGTCCGGGTCGCCCGAAAACGGCACGCCTTTGTCCACCAACCATTCAATGGCGCGCGCACTGTTTTCGGCAATGAAGCGGGCGGTTTCCTCGTCCACCAACCCTGCACCGGCATCCTGGGTATCCTGAACATGCGAGGCAATGCTGTCGTCGCTGCCCAGCACACCCACGATGCCGCCTTGCGCCCATGCGGTTGCCGCTTCGTTCAAATTACGTTTAGCCAACACCACCACAGGCCGCTGATCCGCCGTATGCAGCGCCACGGTGAGACCTGCCAAGCCCGCACCAACAATCACAACAGGGGCTACGGTTGACGTTGGCATGGTGGCTGCGTTCTTTGAATGAAAAGTGGGCAAATTCTATAGAGCGTGAATCCACGGCTTCAAACCTCGGGCGCAATCTGCTCCGCATAGTCATAGAGTGCACTCAGAATGTCCTGACCGCGTTCATCAGCCGACTCGTTGAGCTGGTCAATGCGTTCAAAGAACTGCGTCAAAGACAGTCCACCGCCCTGCCCTTCGTGCAGTCGGTCTATGCGGTGTTGCAACCAGCGAGTTTGTTCCTCTTCATTCAAACTGGTGGGGAAGTTGCGCGCGCGGTAACGGAACAGCAACTCTTCCAAACGAGGGTCGTCGAAACGAATGTTTTCTCTGGCGAGGGAATCGGGGCCAAGCAAACGCAAGCGGTTGAGGATGCGCCTGTCGTTGTTGCCCAGAAATCCACCGTAGAGGTCTTCGTCCACATCCACGGGTGAGTTGGCCTTGAGGCGCTCGAACACGTCGGCCCAAAGGTGGGGTGAAAGTTTCAACTGGCGCGCCAGCTCGGCGTGTTTCAAGGCCTGATCCAGATCGATGCTCCAACGCTGCGCATTGTGTTCACCCAATGTCTTGATCTGACCAATGACGATGGGCGACTTATTGATGTGGATGGTTTTGATGGGCAAGCGGGCCACGCCTTCGGGCAGCTCCTCTTGTTTCCTGAACATGCGCTCCCTCACCTCAGCCGCACCCAGCGACTCCAGCACACTGGGGTCAACCGACAAGTCCCAAACAATCAACTCGTTTTTGTTCACTGGGTGAGGCCCGAGCGGCCACACCACGGCAATGCAACCACGCTCCACTGGGTACATGCCCGAAATATGGATGAAGGGTTTGGGCTCGCCCCAGCCAATCTCGGCTTGCACGGCTTCTTTCTTGCGCAGCTTGAAGCAAAACTCCCACAGGCGTGGTTGTTCTTTCTTGAGCAAGCGGGCCAAGGCCACGGTGGCACGCACATCAGACAGTGCATCGTGCGCCGCTTCGTGGGCCAGGCCGTTGGTGGCAGTCAAGTGTTCCAGCTTGAAGGACGGCCTGCCGTCTTCATGCTTCGGCCACTGCAAGCCTTCGGGCCGCAGCGCGTAGGCGCAGCGCACCACGTCCAGCAAGTCCCAGCGGCCGCAGTCGTTTTGCCACTCGCGGGCATAGGGGTCAATGAGGTTGCGCCAGAACAAATGGCGGGTCACCTCGTCGTCAAAACGAATGCTGTTGTAGCCCACGCCGATGGTGCCGGGAGTGGCCAACTCGGCTTCAATGCGTGCTGCAAACGCGTATTCGGGCAAGCCCTTCTCTATACAAGTTTGCGGCAGGATGCCGGTGAGCAAACAGCTCTGCGGGTCGGGCAAGGTGTCGGGGGCGGGTTGGCAATACACCATCACCGGCTCGCCCACCTCGTTCAAATCAGCATCGGTGCGAATGCCAGCAAACTGCGCCGGGCGGTCGCGGCGCGGTTGAACACCGAAGGTTTCGTAGTCGTGCCAGAAGAAGGTGTGGGTTGAGTTGGGGCTTGGGGTGCTCATGACCCGCAAGATAACCCATGCGTGACGAGCAGCTCACTCCTCCAAACCCAACTCCTGAATTTTTCGGGTAATGGTGTTACGTCCGATTCCCAACTTTTGCGCTGCCTCAATGCGGCGGCCTCGGGTAGCGTCCAGGGCGGTTTGGATCAAACGAGCCTCGAACTGTTTGCACAAGGCATCCCACACGTCGGGCACACCGGCATCCAATAAGCGGCGGGCTTCACGCTCCAAATCACCCAGCCAGGGGTTGCCCGAGTTTGTTTCTTGCGGCGCTGTCCATGTGGCAGGGGACTCGGCGGGGATGGCCGAGGCGACCTTGGCAGGCGAAGTGGCCGCATCCTCTTGCAACTCCGGCGGCAAGTCTTTCACCTCGATGAGTTGCGTGGCGGCCATCACGGTCAACCAGTGGCACACGTTTTCCAGTTGGCGCACATTACCCGGGAAAGCAAAACGTTTCAGGCGCTCCAAAGCTGCCTCTGAAATGCGTTTGGCTTCCACGCCCAATTCTTTGGCGCTGCGTTGCAGGAAGAAACGCGCCAAGGCGGGAATATCTTCGCTGCGTTCACGCAAGGCGGGCAGGCGCAGGCGAATGACATTCAAGCGGTGGAACAAGTCCTCTCGGAACACGCCTTGTTTGACGCGGTCTTCCAAGTTTTGATGGGTGGCCGCGATGACCCGCACATTGCTGCGCATGGGACTGTGCCCGCCGACCCGATAAAACTGACCGTCGGAGAGCACACGCAACAAGCGCGTTTGCAGATCAAACGGCATGTCGCCAATTTCGTCCAGGAACAAGGTGCCGCCGTCGGCCTGTTCAAAACGACCTCGGCGTGTGGTTTGTGCGCCAGTGAAGGCACCACGCTCGTGACCGAAGAGTTCGCTTTCTAACAAGTCTTTGGGAATCGCGGCCGTGTTGATGGCCACGAATGGGCCACTGGCACGGGGGCTGTGTTTGTGCAAAGCCTGGGCCACCAGCTCTTTGCCCGAACCCGACTCGCCGGTGATGAGCACGGTGACGATGCTTTGGCTCAAGCGGCCTATGGCACGAAAAACGTCTTGCATGGCTTGGGCTTGGCCCAGCATTTCGGGCATGTCGGCCAGCCGTTCATCAGCAACCGCCTCGCGCATGCTTTCTTCCAGTGCGCGGCGAATCAGCTCTACTGCTTTGGGCACATCAAACGGCTTGGGCAGGTATTCAAAAGCGCCGCCTTGGAAGGCGCTCACGGCGCTGTCCAGGTCGGAGTAGGCGGTCATGATGATGACGGGCAGCGCGGGGTACAGGGCTTTGACTTTGCCCAGCAACTCCACGCCCGAGCCCCCCGGCATGCGAATGTCAGAGACCATGACTTGGGGCTGATCACTCTCTAGCGCTGCGAGTACATCACGCGCATTGGCAAAGCTGCGCACCGCGAGGTTTTCTCGCGCCAGGGCTTTCTCAAGCACAAAACGTATCGACTGATCGTCGTCCACCACCCAGATGGGTTTCATGCTTTGCTTCCCTTTTGGCGCCATGGCAAGCTCAAGCCAGTGGCATCACGATTTTGAATATGGTTTGTCCCGGTTTGCTTTCGCATTCGATGATGCCTTGGTGTTGCTGAACAAAGGTTTGGGCCAGAGTCAGTCCCAAACCCGACCCGCCTTCGCGCCCTGAAACCAAGGGATAAAAGATGCGGTCACGCAGGGACTCCGGAATCCCCGGGCCGTTGTCTTCAACATGCAATTCCAGTGCCAGTCGAAAGCGCTGTTTACCCAAAGTCACTTGCCTAGCAATTCGTGTGCGAATAATGATTTGGGCGTCGCCTTGCGCCACCCTGTCTGTCAACGCCTGGGCGGCGTTGTGGGCAATGTTGAGCACCGTTTGAATCAGTTGCTCCGGGTCACCCTGAAAATTAGGTATGGAAATGTCGTAGTCACGCACCACGCGCAAGCCCTTGGGAAATTCGGCCACGATAAGGGCACGAACACGTTCGCACACCTCGTGAATGTTCATGTCGGTCACCACATGGGGTTTGCGGTGAGGGGCCAAGAGCCTGTCCACCAGCACTTGCAGCCGGTCGGCTTCTTTGATGATGACTTGGGTGTATTCGGTCAGCGGCTTGGAGCCAATTTCCATTTCCAACAATTGGGCCGCACCGCGTATGCCACCCAGTGGGTTTTTGATTTCATGGGCCAAGTTGCGAATCAACTCTTTGTTGGCCTGGGCTTGGTCGAGGGCACGTTCTTCGCGGTCTTGCCGCGCCTGCTGCTCAATTTCTATCAGCTCAATCAACACTTGGCCGCCTAGTGTCGTTTCAAGGTTCGGATGTCGGTTGATCGCGCCGCCATCAAGCCCGAGGGCTAGGCGAGACGAGGAGTCATAGCTTGGGCTGTGGCGACGAGGAACAACGACGCCATCGGGTTTGAGGGCCAGCGAGCAAGCGGCATTTGAGCCTTGGAACGGCACTAACCCGAGCTGGTTGACGATGATGTGAACGGCCAAGGCTTCGGCATTGGACACCGGTGCACGCCGCAAATGGCCTTCCAAGCGGCTGGTCGCAAACTGGTTGCTGGCCACGGCAGCCACGGTTTCACGCAGCAAGTCGTCTTCAACAAACCAGTCAAAAACACAGGCCCCGAGCACATGCCGCCGGGACAGCCCCAGCGCCTCCTCCAAGGCAGAGTTGGCAAAAGCACACAACCCTTGCGGGTTCACCACAACCACCATGGTGGCCAGGTGGTCGAACGTAGCGAAGGAGTCGGGTGGCGGGAGGTGCGTCGGGTTGCTCATGTCAAGAACACCAAACTATTGATCCCTTCTTAAATCATGACATCACACACCGTTCGGGCTGAGCTTGTCGAAGCCTGCGCCTACCCACTCGGTGCGGCACTTCGACAAGCTCAGTGCGAACGAGGGGTTTCAGCAGTTCAAGGCAGCTTGCCAATTTCGCGTTTGAGCGCCGCTATGTCGGCTTCTTTGCGGGCGATGGCTGCTTTGAGTTCAGCGACACGGTCCAAATACTTTTGGTAGTTACGCTCATCGCCACGACGCTCGGGCTCGCCGTTGTTGTACTCCGCTTTCAAGTCAGCCAGAGATTTTTCTTCCTTTTTGAGTTCACCCTCAAGAATGGTGCGGCGTTCGCCGTCGCGGTTGCGCTGGGCATTGGGGTCGATCTTGGCCTGGGGGTTGGTGTTCACCGCAGCCGGTGCGGGTGTTCCACCCTTGGGGCGCAAAGACGGCACCACGGTGATGGGCGTGCCTTCTATCGTCTTACAACCTTTTTCTTGGGCTTCTTTAGCCGTGATGGCATCGGTGTAGAGCACCGGGTTGCCTGGGCAACGGTAAACCGGGCCTTGGGCCAGCGCACTGGCAGACACCAGCACGGTGCCGACGCCCAACAGCAGCCCCATCAATCGTTGCATCAGCCCTGAATTCATTCTTTTGGTCTCCGGATCGTGTATGCGCAAACCGACTGGTTCATGCACTGGGATGGAGCATGGATTGTGGCGCAAGGTTTTGGTTCCCCCAGATGAAGCGATGCCAAAAGGCAAAAGGGACGGCTTGGCCGTCCCTTTACCTGGCATTGACCTGAGGGCCAAATGAATTACAGCGTGTAGTACATGTCGAACTCGACCGGATGGGTGGCCATGCGGAATCGGGTCACGTCTTGCATCTTGAGCTCGATGTAGGCGTCGATGTAGGCGTCGGTGAACACGCCACCTTTGGTCAAGAAAGCGCGGTCTTTGTCCAGGTACTCCAGCGCTTGATCCAGGCTGTGGCACACGGTTGGGATCTTCGCGTCTTCCTCGGGGGGCAGGTGGTAGAGGTCTTTGCTGGCGGCCTCGCCTGGGTGAATTTTGTTTTCCACGCCGTCCAAACCGGCCATCAACAGCGCCGAGAAACCAAGGTAAGGGTTCATCAGTGGATCGGGGAAACGTGCTTCCACACGACGACCCTTGGGATTGGCCACGTGAGGAATACGAATGGAAGCGGAGCGGTTCTTCGAGGAGTAAGCCAGTTTCACCGGGGCTTCAAAACCAGGTACCAGGCGTTTGTAGCTGTTGGTACCTGGGTTGGTGATGGCGTTCAGCGCACGGGCATGTTTGATGATGCCGCCGATGTAGAACAAGGCGTACTCCGACAGACCTGCATAACCGTCGCCAGCGAACAGGTTTTTGCCGTCTTTCCACACCGACTGGTGAACGTGCATGCCGCTGCCGTTGTCGCCGACGATGGGCTTGGGCATGAAGGTAGCGGTTTTGCCATAGGCATGGGCCACGTTCTGGATCACGTACTTTTGCAACTGCACCCAGTCGGCGCGCTGCAAGTGCGTGCTGAACTTGGTGCGAATTGGCTTTTGACCGGCATTGGCCACTTCGTGGTGGTGCACTTCGCAAGGAATGCCCAGGGATTCCAGAATCAAACACATCTCGGAGCGCATGTCTTGCATCGAGTCCACAGGTGGCGTGGGGAAGTAGCCACCTTTCACTGCAGGACGGTAACCCGAGTTGCCGTGCTCATACTCTTTGCCGGTGTTCCAAGCCGCTTCTTCCGATTCAATTTTGGAGAAGCAGCCCGACATGTCGTTGCCCCAACGCACGCTGTCGAACACGAAAAACTCAGGCTCTGGGCCGAAGTAGGCGGTGTCGCCCAAGCCAGAAGCGCGCATATAGGCTTCGGCGCGTTTGGCCAGGGAGCGGGGGTCGCGCTCGTAGGGCTTGCCGTCGCTGGGCTCCACCACGTCGCAGGTCAGGATGAGGGTGGGCTCTTCAAAGAAGGGGTCGATGTTGGCGGTGTTGGGGTCGGGCATGAGCTGCAGGTCCGAGGCTTCAATGCCTTTCCAACCAGCGATGGAGGAGCCGTCAAACGCATGGCCCGAGGTGAATTTGTCTTCATCAAAGTGCGACACAGGCACGGAAACGTGCTGCTCTTTGCCACGGGTGTCGGTGAAGCGGAAGTCAACAAACTTGACTTCGTTGTCCTTCACCAGCTTGATCACGTCGGCGACGGTCTTGGCCATCAGAATCTCCTAGCGGATAACTTGTTTGAGGGGGAGGAAGGTAGAGCGGGCACTTTTCAAACTGATGCACAGCCATGAAAAGGCGCACGAAAATGTAGCAGAAAGCATGCCCGCGCCACCACCAAGGAAAGCGACAAAGCTGAGCTCAAGACGCTCCAATGTGGGGCGGTCAGCAGTCCCATTTTGGGGCGTTCAGCGCACCGTTTCCGGGCCCAACTCGGCCTGCCTGGAAAGCAGCCCCGCCCGCAGCACGCCATAAGCCGCCTGTACCTCGGCGGGATTGGTGCCCTTCACGCCCAGGTCAATGTGTTTGCCCCATTGCGGATGGTCCACGCTGGGCAGGCTGAACACTTTGACGCCTTGAAACTGGGCTTCAACCTCCAGCATCAGTGGCGTGAGGCTGGCTTCCATGGCCCCCATGACGATGACAGAACACTCGTGCTGCACTTGGCTGCGGTGCAGGTGGGGGTAGTGGGTGTCAAGCACCCACTCGATCATGGGCCAGGCCATGACGGGAAAGCCTGGCACGAAGTAGACAGCACTCTGCCCTGCGCTGCCCTGAAGTGAGAAACCCGGAATTTTGTTGAAGGGGTTGGGGATGATGGCCGCGCCTTGCGGGAACACGCCCATGTTGAGGCGGTGGCTGTAATCCCGTGTAGTGTCGAACACTTCACCCTTCTCAGCAGCCATTGCAATCATGCGCTGCATGATGAGGTCGTGCGCTTGCGGGTGCATCTGCAGCGGCAAGCCCCAGGCTTTGGCGGCGCATTGCCGTGTGTGGTCGTCGGGCGTGGCGCCAATGCCGCCGCATGAAAACACCAAGTCGCCACTGCATTTGGCATGGACCAAATCTGCGGTGAGTTGTTCTGGCTCGTCGCCGCAATAACGCACCCAAGACAAAGCCAGACCTCGCTGAGAGAGCAACTCGATCACTTTGGACAGGTGCTTGTCTTCGCGTTTGCCGGACAAAATTTCGTCACCGACGATGATGAGACCGATCTTCATGGGGGAGGTAAGAGTGAAGGTGGAAGGGGAGGCTGAACAATGGGCGGCGAAAGCGCGGTGGATGCAGCCGACAGCACTTCCTCGGCCACCAAGGGCGCTATGCCATCGCTCACCGACAATTCAGCACGCTGCCCCGCCAAAGCCGCGAGCAAAAAATGCGAGAACCACAGTGCCGCAAAGGCGAACACCAGGGTGTAAATCCAAATCGCCAAGGGCACCAGCACCGGAGCCATCAACACGGTGATCATGCTGGAGGCAAACACCAAACTGGGCGCAGCGCCCAAGTAACCCGTCAAGATGCCCATGCCCAGCAAGGCCGGGCGGTGGGCACGAACCAAGGCGCGGCGTTCGTCTGCCGTGGCGTATTCGGCCAGCACGTCGTAGCTCATGACTTTGTAGGTGAGCCAGCCCCAAATCAAGGGCGGCAAGATCAACACCAAAGGCGGAATCAGCCACAGCGGAATCGACAGCACCAGCAGCAACAAAGCCAGCAGTGTGCAGAAAAATGCCAGCAGCGCGCCACCCAAAAACGAGCCGCCACGTTTTTTCTCCAGAGTCGCAAAGCGCCGCACAGCCACCAACCTCGCCATGGCCGGTGTCATGAGGGCCGCCACCAAAAGCAGGGCCAACACCACGATCAGCGGGGTAGCCACCATGATGACCACCAGCGGGGCCAGCATGGTCCACATGCCGCCCCAACCTATTCTCTCCAGCCACTCGCGCAAAGACCCGAGCAAGGGCCAACCGTCAAGCTGGGCGCGCACCAGGTCAATCGCCGCCTCCCAGTACAAATACCCTAAGCCCAAAGCCAGCGCCGTCATCACTGCTAAGGGCAAGAGCGACAGCACGATCACCTTGGGATGCAGGCAATACAGCACCGCGCGCCAGAAGGAATCGAGGAGTGTTTTCATGCGGGCAAGGATACGGCAGTTGTGTGGTCACGCCTTGCTCCATAACCTCTTCACCCCCAGCCACTGCTGCGCCCAAAAGCCCCGGCCGTAGTTGCGGTTGCCTTCTTCGGGTAACTGGTCGCGGATACCTGTAGAGTCGTAACGTTGTTCAAAGTTGGCGGTACGAAACAACATATCCCACAGCGGGAAGAGCACCGCAAAGTTATGGCCGCCCAGGGTGTGCCGACCATTTGATTCATGGCCCAGCCCAATGCTGTGGTGCAGGCGGTGAAAACGTGGACTGACCAAAACACGCTCAAACACGGGGCCAAACCACAGGCGCACATTGGCATGGGAGAGGCTCTCCAACAACTGGGTACAGGCCACCACGGCCACGAATTGGCCGGGTGGCACACCGATGAGCTGGGCCACCAGTACCAAAACGGCGTCGCGCAACAAATCGTCGAGCAGGTGGTTGCGGTTGTCACTCCACATCGTCATTTGGCGTTGGCTGTGGTGAAGCGCATGCAGCGCCCACCACCAGCGGAATTGGTGCTGGGCTCGGTGCAGCCAATAGTCCACGAAGTCGAACACCAATAGGTAGGCCACGAAGGCGAACACAGCACTGTCTGTCCAACCCGGCAACAGCGGTGCCAACCAAGCATCCAAGTGCCAGGGCTCTAGGCCCCATTGGCGCCACTGCGCAAACAGCATGTCCCACAGCGGGTCGATGCTGAAAAAAAGCGCCAAACGAAACAGGCCCAGGCGGTGAATCAGGGTGTAGATCACATCCACCCGCACAGCAGCGCGGTCACGCACGGGCTCTACCGGACGCCACTTTTCCAAGGGCCACAGCAGCAGCAACATCACCACCAGTTGCAACACGCCAACCAAAAACCAACCGGTGGCGACAAAACCGTCCTCCAGCAAATTGCCCATGCCCAGCGCAAACATCAAAGGCTGAACCGCGGACTCGAACAGACTTTGTTGAGCCTGGCCAAACAGCTCAGAGAATTGCTCCATGGTGGCGTCGAACAGGGTCATTTTCTTCGAGCATTGCTTGCAAATGCGTGCGCGTACACAGGATGCTCACGCAGTGTTGCAAAACAAAATCCCTTGGCCTTCAAACCCACAATGAGTGGCTCCAGCACCGTCGGTGCCCACGGGTCTTTGCGCGACCAAATACCAAGGTGGGCGAGCAGGATGTCGCCGCTGCGAATGTTCTTCAACGCTTGCTGGAGCAACTGCGCATTGGGGTAACGGTCGCTCGGGAATTCATCTCCCAAAAAACCCGCCGGGCTCCAAGGCACATGCGACCAACCGCACGCTTTGGCAGCCGCCAACAAAGCGGGCGATGTTTTTCCGCCGGGCGCACGAAACACCGCGCCCATCTTGTGCCCGGTGGTGGCTTCAAACCAAGTGGCTGGGCGCTGGATCTCTTCGCAGTACTGGGCTGCAGTGAGGGTTTGGGTTTGCCCGGTTTGTGGGCCTGCTGTGGGTCTCAATACAAAACCACCGGACACATCGGCGCGCCATACATGGTGATCAAACGTATGCGAACCAAAGGCATGGCCTTCAGCCACACGCGCCTTCCACCACGGCGTCCAATGGGCATCCAAACTGCTGCCGCCTGTTTGGGTTTTTTCATTGGCCAAGAAGAAAGTTACCAAGACCTGCTGACGCGCCAGCACCTCGGCCACCAAAGGGGCAATCGCCATGTGACCCGTGTCAAAGGTGAGGTACAGCGGTTTGTCGCCGACTTGGCTGCCGCACAGGGCTTGGGCTGCGGCGCTGGTGGCGTTGAGTGTCAACGCCACCGCCACCAATGTACTGAGTTGTTTACAGGCGCGGCGCATGATCCAGCGTCCACACCCCGTGTGGCGAACGCCCCACCGGCACTTGGCGCACTACCTTTTTTTGCTGCGTATCGATGAATGTCAACTGGCGAGCCCAGCGTGAGGTGACGAGCAAGGTTTTCCCGTCAGACAGCAACTCCATGCAATCCGGGCCGCCAGGTGCGGGGTAGGTCTCCACCACGGTCAAACTGCGGGTATCGACTTTGCTGATGGTATTGGCCACGCGGTTGCTCACGAACACATGCTGCTTATCGCCCACGGCACGAAAGGCGTGCGCACCCGCACCGGTTTCAATGCGTTTGACCAAACGTGCGGGGTTTTGCGTCACGTCGTAGACCTCCACGAATTTATCGCCGGTGAGGCCTATCAACAGCAGCCTGTCATCCGCCGTGAGGTACACATCGGCAGGCATTTTTCCCACCGGCACTTTCCAACGCGGCTTTTGCGTGGCCAAGTCAATGGCGATGAGTTCGTCGCTGTCTTGCAAGCTGGTGTAAACCACGCTGCTGCGCGAATCAATGGCCATGTGGCTGGGCGTGCGCGAGGCGGGAATACGAGCGGCGAGTTTGAGCGGTGTTTTCGCGTCGGCGGGTTCCCAGCGGTAGATGTCAATGTGGTTCAAACGGTTGGCCGCCGTGACGAACCACTTCATGTCGGGGGAAAACCGCAAGTGATAAGGGTCGGCAATGCCGGAGACCACACGCTGCACATCAGCCGTCACGGGATCTAAAAACGTGAGCGAGTCCCCCAGGGCGTTAGCCACGATGAGCGACTTCTCATCGGGCGTTAAATACAGGTGGTGCGGCTCTTTACCCGTGGGTACTTTTTTGATGTGGGCGTACGTGATTGGGTCTATGACGCTGACAGTAGCATCCAGTGAATTGAGTACAAAGATGGGCCGCTGCGGGGCCGCTGCCGGTGCCGCCTGAGCCCCTGTCGAGGTGCAGATGGCCAAGAAGACCAAGGAAAACAGCGCTCTGCACAGAACCATGGCAACGCCGCAGACGGCCTGCCCCAACAACAAATTGACTGAAAACAAAACGAAAGCCCCGTCAAGCAAACCTCGGAGTTTAACGGCGCACCCCTTGCCCGCTGACAGGCAAGGGCGTGCGCGGGGCCTCCTTACTCGTCGTCGCCACCACCCAAAATTCCGCCAAGCAAGCCCCCGGCCGCCACGCCACCAAGCAAGCTGCCTTCCTCGCGGGAGCCACCGCGCTGCGGCGCTGCCGCGAACACGCGGGAAGCCAAGCGAGAGAAAGGCAGGCTTTGCAGCCACACCGTGCCAGGGCCGGTGACTTTGGCGAAGAACAAACCCTCACCGCCGAAAAGCGCGGTTTTGATCTTGCCCACGTATTGAATTTCAAAATTCACGTTCGGCGTCATGGCGACCAAACAACCGGTGTCTACCAACAAGGTATGGCCCATTTGCAATTCGCGTTTGAGCACGGTGCCGCCCGCATGCACAAAAGCCAGGCCATCGCCCTCCAGCTTCTGCATGATGAAGCCTTCGCCACCAAAAAAACCGACCGACATTTTTTGCTGGAAATAAATGCCCAGGGACACGCCTTTGGCGGCACACAAGAAAGAGTCTTTCTGGCAAATCAAGGTGCCACCGAGCTGGCGCAAGTCCATGGGCAAAATTTTGCCGGGGTAAGGTGCTGCAAACGCCACGCGCTGCTTGCCGGATGCGGCATTGCTGTAAACCGTGGTGAAGAGCGATTCACCCGTGATGAGGCGCTTGCCCGCGCCCATGAGCTTGCCGAAAAAACCGCCGCTTTGCTGAGCACCGTCGCCAAACACGGTGTCCATCTGAATGCCCGCGTCCATGAACATCATGCTGCCGGCTTCACCCACCGCCGACTCACCTGGGTCGAGTTCCACCTCGACGAATTGCATTTCTGCGCCCTTGATTTCAAAGTCAATCACGTCCATGGCCATGGTTCATTCCCTTCCTTCAAATGATTTCAGACCGCACCGTTGCGGACCGCCAAACTCAAATGCTAGCGGGAATGTTTGACTTCGTTGAGTAGGTGTACGGATCACCAAACGTCGCTGTCAGCGAACGCTGTTGCGATATGCCGCCGTAGCCTTTGCAAACTTGCGCACCGTTGGCTCAATCAAAGGGCGATAGAGCCGCCGCAGCAACCAGCCCGGAAAAATGCGTCCACGTTCTTCCAGCGCGACCCGTGCACGCGGATGGTCCATGAAACGAAGGGCCGAGGCGCGGAAGGTGGTGTCGTCAAAGTGCACAGCCATGCGCGACAAATGTTTCATGGACTTGTAGCCGTACTGCCTAGGTGCCACCAAACGCAGCGGCGCGCCGTGTTCGATGGTCAGCGCTTGTCCATCCAAGGTGTCGGCCAGCAGCACATCGGGGGCGAGCAAGTCTTCCAGCAGCAAGGTGGTGCGCGCGCCGTCTTGGGCACCCAGAATGAACACCGTGGCTTGTGGGTGAGGCTGGGCACGGGGCAACAACACCTGCTCGTAAAAGTCTGAAAAACGCACCCCGCCCCAACACAAACCTCGCCGACTCCAGGTGGTCACACAATGAAAGTCGCTGACCTGTTCCACACGCGGCAGCCCCGCCAACACCTTGTCCAGCAACAGCGGATGCGCCACCTCGCCTGCGATTTCCAATGAAGCCGAGGTGGTGTTTTTTGGAAACCGGGGCGCAAATTTATCGATGCCAAAACGTGGGAAATCCGCTCGTTCACGTTGACCAGGGGGGAGGGGGTTCACACATTTCTCCTTCAGTTCTTTGCGGCCAGCCTGGCCATCACCGCTGGCACGATGCGTTGGTGCAATGGCGTCACCGGCAGCATGTACAAGCGGCCCAGCAGGTTGTGCACATGCACCACGGTGCTGACCACGATGGCTTGCGCCTTCCCCGCCTCGCGGGGCAAGCGGTGCACCGAAAGCACCACCTCCAGATGTTTGTCGCGGTCGAACACCAACACCTCGTCGGCTTGATTGGAGCGCAAGGTAAAGATGCCGATGCGTTCGCCCGGCGCGTAATCTTGTTCAGTTCTTTGAGCGTCGAGCGCGTTGATCTGCCCGAGGTTTTTCAGCCCAAACCAAGCGACCACGCGGTTGCGCAGCCACATCAAGCGGTTTACCCAATCTGGCGTCCCCGCCGCTGCCTGTAAAAAGTAACCCATCGCCGTGCGCGTGGGGTCGGGTACCTCCATGCGGTAGGCGTCAAAAAAATAAGCCCCTGCAAGTTGCGCACGCAAAGCGCTGGTCGAGGGAACATCGCAAGGCATGACTGTGGTTGGCATAGGTGGTCTGCATCGAGTTTTAAGACACACGTTGCAAGCGTAACTGCAATCCACCCCGGGGACGTAACGTGACGTTGAGAACGGGCTCGCATGGCGTTGCATTTGGAGGCAGTTCCAAGCGATAACGCTGCAACAACATGGCAGCCAACAGCGTCATCTCCAGCATGGCGAAGTGCTGGCCTATGCACACGCGCGGCCCGGCGCCAAACGGCATCCATGCACCACGCGGTGGCGGTGGTGCATCGGGCAAAAAACGTTCCGGGCGAAAGGCCTGTGGCTCGGGGAATGAACGCGGATCGCGGTGCAGCAGCCAGGTGGTGATGCGCAGCATGGCCCCCTTGGGAATGTGCCAGCCACCGAGTTCGATGGCGGCGGTGGTGCGCCGTGACATGAGCACGCCGATGGGTGGGTAAAGGCGCATGGCCTCTTTCAAACTGGCGGTTAACCAAGGCAAAGCGGGCAGATCATCAGGGCCAGGGTTGCGGCCCTGAAGAACGTTTTCTACTTCCGTGCGAGCGCGTTCTGCCGCTTCGGGGTGCTCAGCCAACAAACGGCTCCACCACATCAAGGCGGTGGCCGTGGTTTCGTGCCCGGCTTGGAAGTTCACCAAACATTGGTCAAACACTTCGCTCTCGCTGAGTCCCTCACCGCTCTCGTCATCACGCAACACCAGCAACATGGACAACAAGTCGTCGTGCAATGGGCCCACCTGGGTTTGCCGTGCGGTGATGTGGCGGGCCACGAGTTGCTTCAAACAACGCAAGGCGCGACGTTTGTTCGCTTTGCCAGGCAGGGGCAACCAGTTGGGTAGCGTCATGGGCCAGAACATTTCGCGCATCGCCGTCTCACTCAGGGTTTGTGTGGCCCACGCAGCGTCCAGGCTGTCTTGGCGGCTCACCCGGTCGCTGAACAGGGTGCGCAAAATCACGTCCATGGCCAAACCGGAAAACAACTCGTCCATGGCCACCGTGGCCTCGCTTTGGCCGGGCAGCAGCGCAGCATCCAGGCCCACAGCGGCGGCATCCACCATCAGCGCGGCATAACCGGCCACCCGTTTGGGCGTGAAGGCGGGTTGCAACATACGGCGCTGGCGTTTCCATACTTCGCCTTCGGTGGTGAGCACACTGCGCCCAAAAACTTCGGCGAACACCTCAATGCCGCGTTCCCAACGAATGAGGTGCTCAGCGTTGTCCACCAAGGCCTCGCGCACCAACTCGGGGGTGAAGAGGTCGTAAGCACGTTCGTTCACCAAGCGCATGTAGCTGATGTCGCCGTGGTGGCGGTGCAGTGTCTCCACAAAACCCAGGTAGTCGCGCTTCATCTCGCGCAGCAGCGGGAATCCCCACCAGCGCGAAGGCGGGCCGGGTAGCAACTGGCCGGGGGATCGTTTTGTGACGGTCAGGGCAGAGGCCGCTGCCCTGAGTGGTGTTCTCGTGGTGTCGGATGCATTCATGAGCTCGGCATGCTGCCAACACCGCTGCCCAAGGTATAGAAGGATTTCGACATGCAAGGTTTTGGGGCATTGCTCTCAAGCAGGCATCATCGCAAATCTAAACTCTCGCCATGCCCCAAACCAGTCCCTTCTCTCAAGCAAGCAACCGCCTGTGGTTGCCACGCACTTCTTTGAGTAGTTGCACACGCGGCGTGATTGCACGCAACACCACCGGCGTTGAGTTAACCGACGCGCAGCGTTTCAACTACTTTCCCGCCTCACCACTGTGCGCCATCACCTGGTGGTTTGAAGGCCACAGCGAGTTGTTCGCAACCGACTCTGCGTTGCAACTGCAGGGCAGCCAGCGCACTCCCCTCTCTGGCGTGTTATTCAGCGGCCCGCACACGCAGCCTTCGGTATCGTGGAACCCCGGCCCCGCCCACGCGATGATGTGGATGCTAATGCCCGATGCCGTGCACCAGCTCACAGGCATAGCCATCGAGCCCATGGTGAACCGCTTCATCGACGTGCGCGACTGCTTTCCAGCGAATTGGGTGGATCTGTGTGACACCGTGATGGCCGCCAAGGACGACAACCAACGTGTGACCTTGATGGAGGATTTTTTAGAACCCTTGTGGCAAGCCGCCCGCCCCAAACGGCCTCTGAACGCCCACCGCTACGAAGATTGGGCCCAAGCCCTCGCCCTGCGCGCCGCCACCTCGGGCGCGGGCCGCAGCTTGCGGCAGGTGGAGCGGCGCATCAAACAATGGACAGGCCAGCCCCTGCGTGAGTTACGTGGCGTTGGAAGGTCGGAGCGCGCTTTCTTCGAGGGGCTGGCCTTCGCCGAACAAGGCGAGCGCCCCAACTGGGCCGCCGTGGCCGACTCCAGCGGCTACGCCGACCAGTCCCACCTGTGCCGAGAAACTCGGCGCGTGACGGGCTTTTCACCCGACGAGTTGTACCAGCGCATCGCCAACGACGAGGCGTTTTGGGTTTATCGCTTGTGGCGCTAACCCGCATATTTCACCAGGTCGCTCTCCTATGTCCCGCAACACCGCATGAAAACTCACGCTCATGGCTTCGAGTACCAAACCCAGTTGGTACCGAACGCTACGCACCCGATTGAGCCGCGCTACGCTACGCTGGCTGCGTTG
>JBJTHI010000162.1:0-13133 GCA_046094425.1 Burkholderiales bacterium
GCCATCCACCGTGCTCCCCGTTGAATCTTGGCCCGCATGGGCGGTTTTGATACTGGCGGTGCTGGGGTTGGTGGTGGTGTTGCTAATGCTGTTGCTAGTGCTGTTGCTGTGGCGAACCCGCAACCCGGCGCCGCAGCTCGCAAGCTCCAGGAACGCCTTGCTGACCCCAACGGTCGAAAAAACCACTGCCGCCGAGCCCCGGAACCCATCCCCACCCCCCAACGCGCCGCAAGGCACGGCACAAGACCGGGACAGCGAGCAAGACGCGTTCAGTTACACCGTCTCCCACGACCTGCGGGCACCGATTCGTGTGGTGGAGGGCTTCACCAAAATCCTCAAAGAAGACTACGGCGCGCAATTGGATCGCATCGGCAACGACCACCTCGACCGTGTGCTCGGCGCGGCCAGCCGAATGAACCAGATGATCGATGCGCTGCTGGCGCTGTCGCAACTCTCGCGCCAACCGCTGGGCCACCAACGGGTGGATTTGTCGCAACTGGCCCACTACATCGCCGAAGATTTGCGACGCGAGCAACCCGACCGGGCGGTGACCTTCCACATTGCGCAAGGTTTGACCACCCAGGGCGATCCCACCTTGCTGCGCGTGGTGCTGGAAAACTTGCTGGGCAATGCCTGGAAATACAGCAGCAAACGAGAACACGCAGAGATATGGTTCACAGCACACGAGAACCAAGCCCACACCTACACCGTGCGCGACAACGGGGCGGGGTTTGACATGCGTTTTGCCGACCGCCTCTTCGGTGTGTTTCAGCGCCTGCACAGCGCCAGCGACTTTGCAGGAACCGGCGTGGGCCTGGCCTCGGTCAAACGCATCGTGCAGCGCCATGGTGGTGACATTTGGGCGCAGGCCGAAGTGGGCCAGGGCGCGGCATTTCATTTTTCGCTGCATCCGCAAGGCGGTTCATACGCGCGCTGAAGATAATCCTCGGCATGCACCTGTTGATTCCCTTCGCGTCGGCCACCAGTGAACCGGCCCAGTTTGTCCTGAACGACCTGGCACTTCCCCACCTCACCCAGCTTCTCAAGCGCCTCGTACCCGGCCAGCGGGTCACCGGCGACGAATACAGCCTCAACCCGCCCCACGAACGTGCGTTGGCCAACATCTGGGGTTGGCAGGCAGCCGGTGGTTGCCTGCCCTTTGCAGCCCAAGCCGCAGCATCCGAAGGCCTGGTGGTGGGCGAGCACGCTTGGGGACTGTTGACCCCAGCCCACTGGCTGGTGGGCCGCGACCACATCACCCTGACTGATCCCGCGTCCTTGGCGCTGAACGAGGCCGAATCACGCGCGAGTTTTGAGGCCGTGCGTGAGTTGTTTGAAAGCGCAGGATTGGCACTGCACTGGGCCGCCCCCACCCGTTGGTACTTACAACACGACAGTCTGCAAGCTCTGCCCTGCGCCAGCCTGGATCGCGTGCTGGGGCGCAATGTGGACTTGTGGCTGCAAGCACCTCAAGACGCACCGGCCGAGGTGCTTGCGGCCTTGCGGCGGCTGCGCCGTTTGCAAAACGAGTTTCAAATGCTGCTCTACCCCCACGCCATCACCCAAGAACGCGATGCGCGTGGCCTGCCTGCGGTCAATTCGTTTTGGTTGAGTGGTTGTGGGCGGTGGCAGCCACAAGCCGCTGACGCAGCCGTTCAAATCAACGACAACCTTCGCGCCAGCGCATTGAGCGGCGACTGGGCCGCATGGCGCGAGGCCTGGTTGCACCTGGACGCGACCCTCCTAGCAGCACTGAACCGCAGCGCCGCGCAAGGCGACCAGGTGGCGCTCACCTTGTGCGGCGAACGCCATGCGCAAACTTGGCAGCAACCACAGCAACGCTCGCTGCTGGATCGCCTCAAAAACAGCTTCAACACCCCGAACACAGCCGCTTGGCTCCAAGCCCTTTGAATACCCGCGCTCCCACCATTCAAACCCGCGACGTGCCGCCCCGCGCCGCTTGGGCCTTAGAACAGGCCGGTGTCCACCCACTGTTGGCGCGTTTGTTTGCTGCGCGCGGCGTGCGTGAGGCGAGTGCGCTGGACGACGGCCTGGCCCACCTGCTGCCCCCGGGCGACTTGCTCGGCAGCAGCGCAGCCGCAGCGCGTTTGGCCGACGCCATTGCGCATGGTGAACGCATCTGCGTCGTGGCCGACTACGACTGCGACGGTGCCACCGCCTGCGCCGTGGCCCTGCGCGGCCTCAAGCTGCTCGGTGCAGCGGCAGACAGCGTTGGTTATGTGGTGCCCGACCGCGCCATTCACGGTTACGGCCTCACGCCGGCCATTGTGGATTTGGCGCTCTCCTCCCCGTTGAAGCCGCAACTGCTGCTCACCGTAGACAACGGCATTGCCAGCCTCGCTGGTGTGGCCCACGCGCGGGCACAAGGTTTGGCCGTGCTCATCACCGACCACCACCTGCCCGCGCTGGAACACGGGCAGGTGGTGCTACCCAGCGCGGATGTCATCGTCAACCCCAACCAACCCGGCTGTCCCTTTACCAGCAAAAACCTCGCCGGTGTGGGCGTCATGTTTTATGTGCTGCTGGCCCTGCGCAGCGAGTTACGCGCACGTGGTGTGTTCACGGCTGAAACCCAGCCCCGCTTAGACGCCCTGCTCGACCTGGTGGCCCTGGGCACCGTGGCCGATGTGGTGAAACTGGACGCCAACAACCGCCGCCTGGTGGCCCAAGGTTTGAAGCGCATACGCGCTGGAAAAATGCAAGCTGGTGTGGCCGCGCTTTTTTCAGCCGCCGGCCGCGATGCACGTCGCGCCAGCGGCTTTGACTTTGGTTTCGCGCTGGGGCCACGCATCAATGCGGCGGGACGCCTGTCCGACATGACCCTGGGCATTGAATGCCTACTCACCGACGATGCAGGCCGCGACGCCGAACTGGCCAAAACCTTGGACAACATCAACCGCGAACGCCGCGACGTAGAAGCAGGCATGCGCGAGCAAGCGGAACTGCTGCTGGAAAAGCTGCTGGCGGCACGCGCGGAACAAGAGTCGCCCCCCGCCTTGGCTTTGTTCGACGAAGCCTTTCACGAAGGTGTGGTCGGCATCGTCGCCTCGCGCCTCAAAGACCAATTGCACCGCCCCACTTTTGTTTTCGCACGCGGCCAAGACGGTTTGCTCAAAGGCTCGGGCCGCTCCATTCCCGGCTTCCATTTGCGTGACGCGCTGGACTTGGTGACCAAACGACATCCCGGTGTGCTGAAAAAATTCGGCGGCCACGCGATGGCAGCGGGCTGCACTTTGGACGGGAACGACCTGCCCACCTTCGACGCCGCGTTTCAACAGGTCGCACAAGAGTGGCTAGACCCCAGTTTGCTGAACCGCACCATCCTGAGCGACGGCCCCTTGGGGCTGGAGTACTTCAATGTGGAGACGGTTCAACACCTGGACGCCCAAGTCTGGGGCCAAGCCTTTGAGGCCCCGGTGTTCTGCGATGCAGTGGAGGTGGTCTCGCAGCGCCTGGTGGGCGAGAAACACCTCAAACTCAGCATCAAACACGCGGGCCAGTTGCGTGATGCCATTTGGTTCGGTCACATCGACCCATTGCCCACCCAAGTGAAGCTGGCCTATCGACTGAGTGTGGATGAATACAACGGACGGCAGCGGGTGCAAATGTTGGTGCAGGGGGTAGCCTGAGAGCAGATGCAAAAAAAACGTCGGCACACCGATAGTCAGTACCGACAGCCACTCAATTGACAGCAAGCGTGGAAGTTGCCCTGATTGTCTTAAACAAGGCCAAAAACGAAGGTAGGAGTACCTCGTTGCCGTGCCCACTGAGGTGATCGCCATCGAAGAACAGCGGCTTGTCGCCATCAAAAGCCTGGCAGTTCACCGCAGGACACAAAACAGGCAAGGGATCCCACACATACACACCGGGCACCCGCGTGGCCAGCCGGTTCATGGCCTCCAGAACTGGCAAACGGTGACTCAGAACTTGCGTCTTCTCAACCACATGACCCGGTGCGCAGACCGGATTCATCCGGTTAAAACTGTCAGCGCAACGGAAAGGCGGGGCGGGAAACACCGGCTTGGGTGCATCCATGATGACCGACACCCCCGCCAGGTGAAAGCGCCTCAAGAGCACTTCAGCCTCCAGTTCAGCTTGAATGCGCTCCTCAAGCGCCTGTTGGCTGTGCAGCGAGGTTTCTATCGTCGCTTGCGCAATGGCACCGTATTGATCGCTCAAACGCGGCACCCTGAGCGATGCCAGAAACACCACATCGCCCGGCCGCAGCGCCAGGGCGGGGTCGCCCAGCAGGTGTTCCAACAAACGCGTTTGATATTCCAGACACCTAGGCCCCAACTGCACTTGCGGTTTGAGCAGCCCGACCACGGGGCAGCCACCTTTGGTGTAGCGCACCGCCTGAAAGCCCGTGAGGCGCACCCATTGACCCAAGAGGCGGTCGTATGCACCCGCATGTGAGTCACCCAACACAATCAAACGAGGAGACGGCGAAGCGACAGTTGCCGTGCACCGCACCGGCGAGAAGATCTGGGCATTGTGCGGCCCTGCGGAAATCTCGAAATCACAGACGCCCTTGATGCCGGGGTCGTTCTGCCGCGCCAGTGGGTACCAATCGGTGGCATGTTTTTGAACCACGGTTTGCTTGAACAACCAAGGCCGGTCGTACAC
The DNA here is from genome assembly GCA_046094425.1 of Burkholderiales bacterium. Lineage (GTDB taxonomy): Bacteria > Pseudomonadota > Gammaproteobacteria > Burkholderiales > Burkholderiaceae_C > JANPCX01. The sequence continues at coordinate 4,648 of JBJTHI010000162.1, forward strand.
CTGCGCAGAAATCGCCCAGGTCACGAGCAATACGCCGATCCCCAGCCCAACGATTCCCACCGGGGCAAAGCGACGAAGCATCGCATGCCTTTGAGTGGGTAACTCGACCCAACGGTATGAGCACCACGCACAAGCCAAGGTGAGAAACAAGGCCAGGGCATACATGGGCCAAGACGCCAAGCCCCACGTCCAGCGCAACAAGGTATACACGGGCCAATGCCATAGGTAGAGCGAATATGAAAGCAGCCCCACAACCACCGTGGGCCGGGCAGTGAACACTCGCACCAGGCTGCTGTCGGGCAAAGGATGGCTGAATGCCACCACCAGCATCAGCGTGCCCAACACGGCGGGGAGTGCCCAGGGAAAGGGAAAGGCGCGAGGGTCTGCCCACACCAAAGACACGGCCACCAGGAACAGGCCCCCGCCAATCCAAACATGGATCCCACCACGGGCCAGCCACGAGGCACGTTTTTCATCCCCCACCAGACAGAGCAAAGCGCCCAAGCCCAACTCCCAGAAACGGCTGGGCAGCATGTAGTAGGCAGCGCTGGCCGAGTGCAATGAGGCCCAGGCACACCAAAGCAGAGACAGAACGCAAAGACCGCCCACCAGACGAATCGCTCCTTGGCCCAAGGCAGCCGATCGCCACCGCAAACCCCCATAGAGCACCAGTGGAAAGACCAGGTAGAACTGCTCCTCCACCGCCAATGACCACGTGTGGGTAAAAGGGTTGTATTCGGTGCGTGTCGCAAAGTAGCCGTCGTCGGTAGACACCAGCGTGAAATTGCTCAAACCAAAAAATGCACTGAGCCCTGTGTCGCGCAGCGAATCACTGAGCCAGGCGTTGGGGATGAGAGCCACACTGAATCCCACCGTCACACACAAACAAACCACCAGCGCTGGAACGATGCGACGAAAGCGGCGTGCGTAAAAGCTGGCGATGAACTCCCCAAACGGTTGGGACGTGTCACGCACCATGGCGGCGGTGACGACATAACCGGAGATGACGAAAAAAATGTCCACGCCGACAAAACCGCCGGGCAAGGCGTGAGGCCACAAATGAAACAACATCACCGCCACCACAGCCAGTGCCCGCAAGCCGTCTATTCCGGGCAGATAGGGCCTGCCCTCCACTTGCCGATCGAACGCAGCCCATCCGCGCATCAGCAATGACCTCTGCAGCGACGCCAGGCCGATGACAAAGCGCAAGGCAAGGGGGCGTCGGTGGATGTGATGCAAGCCATGGACAAGAGTACAAAGAGGGGCCAGGATTCTTGCATGCTCGCTTGGGATCTGTTCACGCCCAAAGGCACTCGGCCCTTTCCTGGTCTGTGCCTACCTGGCCCCTTTGACCGGTTCCAAAAAGGCGTGCAGCAGCGCTGCGCATCGCTCGTCCAGTCCTGACCACTTCAAGCCAATTTGGTAGTCCTCACCGCGCAGCACCTGGAACACCACGGTGGCACGTCCGGTCAACACGTCGACCTGACCTGCAGCGCGGGTGAGTTGAATCGCCACTTGCACCGTTGCTTGAGGTGGCAGTGGTGCCGCCAGCAACAAACTTAACCCGCCCATGCTCAGGTCGTGTGTCCGCCCATCCACAACACGCCCTTGTGCGAGCAAAACGCGCGCTTTGAGCGTGACCACTTTGCGAACATTGCTGCGGTTATCGTCCTTCACGGTGAGTTGTCCTGCTGACTTTCTGAATACGGCGAGTTTGACGAATCGCCTGCCAATCTACCAACTTCATGCGACACATCGCCAAAAGGCTTCCGATCGTCCCTATCACTCCCACGCTGGCGTTGCCCGCAGCACCTCTTCCAGCGTGGTCACCCCCTCGGCCACCTTCATCGCGCCCGCCAAACGCAAGGGGCGCATGCCATCTTGCAAGGCGAGTTGACGCAGTTTGGGTAGGTCGGTGGTGGGATGAACAGCGGCGCGGATGGCTTCGTTGACGGTCATGAGTTCATACAAACCTGCGCGGCCTCGGTAGCCCGTCATGCGGCATTCCAAACAGCCCACGGGTTGGTAGACCTTGGGTGTGCCGTTCAAGCGCCAGGGTTTGATGGCCTCGGCCAGCACAGCCGCACCATCACCCTCATCCGGTTGTTTGCAAGCCGGGCACAAGGTGCGAACCAAACGCTGGGCCAGCACGCCAATCACGGTGGCGCTGATGAGGTAAGAGGGCACGCCCAAATCTTCCATGCGGGTGATGGCGGTGGCGGCGTCGTTGGTGTGCAGGGTGCTGAATACCAAGTGGCCGGTGAGTGAGGCCTGAATCGCCATCTCCGCCGTTTCCAGGTCGCGGATTTCACCCACCATGATGATGTCGGGATCTTGCCGCATCAGGGCACGTAGGCCTTGCGCAAAGCCGAGGTCAATGTTGCTTTGCACCTGGGTTTGGTTGAAGGCGGGTTGAATCATCTCTATCGGGTCTTCCACCGTGCACACATTGACTTCGTCGGTCGCCAAGCGGCGCAGCGTGGAGTAGAGCGTGGTGGTTTTGCCTGAGCCGGTGGGGCCCGTCACCAAGATGATGCCGTGGGCGTTGCTGACTAACTTTTCCCAGCGTGGGCCGTCATGTGCACCAAAGCCGAGTTGATCCAAACTTTTGACCGTGGTGTCGGGGTCAAAAATACGCATCACCATTTTTTCGCCGAAGGCGGTGGGCAAGGTCGCCAAGCGCATTTCAACCTCTTCACCCAAGGGATTGCGGGTTTTGATGCGCCCATCCAGCGGGCGGCGGCGCTCCACCACGTCCATGCGGCCCAGCACTTTCACGCGGGCGATCATGGCGTTCATCACACCCGGGGGCACCTGGTAAACCGTGTGCATCACGCCGTCAATGCGAAAACGAATGGCGCTCAGGTCGCGGCGCGGCTCCAAGTGAATGTCGGAAGCGCGTTGGTCAAAGGCGTATTGCCAGAGCCAATCCACCACTTGCACCACACCTTGGTCGTTGGCATCGAGTTGCTTGTTGCTGCGGCCCAGCTCGACCAACTGTTCAAAGTTGGCCATGGCGGCGGTTTCGCCGGTTTTGATGGCGGCACGAACCGACTTGGACAGGGTGTAGAACTCAGTGGTGTAACGCTGCAACTCCAGCGGGCTGACCACCACCAGACGGATGGGCTTTTGGGTGTGGGCTTCAATCTCACCCACCCAAGCCACATCACAAGGCTCGCAGGTGGCCACCGTGATTTCGCGCAGGCCAAATTGAATCGGCAGGGCTTTGCGGCGTTCGGCGTAGTTGATGGACATCACGTCAGACACGCGGCCCACGTCCACCTTGAGGGGGTCAATGCGCAAATACGGCAGGCCGCAGCGGCCCGCCACCCATTCGGTGAGGGTTTCCACGTCCCACACCTTGCCCGAGTCCACCCCCGCAGCGCAACGCGCCAGGTTGGCGCCTGCCAAACGCACCAGGGCATGCTGCGCACTGTCGCCGGCGGCAAAACGTTGTGTGGTGCGGTCGTTGTCGGCTGTGCTGATGAAACCGTCTTCCAGCAGCCATTTGAGCAGCACCCGCCAGGTCAAGCGACCGGTGTGCGGCGCGGCATGGGCTGCGCCACCGATATGGGTGTTGGCGGGACGTACAGGGGCAGCGTCTTTGGTTTTCATGCGGGTGGGGAAATCAGGTTGAAGCAAGCGAAGGAACCGGCGATAAAGGCCGCATCATGCGCAGCCATTTTTTGGCGGGCAGTTTGAAGCGAGTGTCCAGGGTTTCGGCGCGCTGGGCAAGGGTTTCACGGTCGGGCAAGGTGCCGCCCTTCATGGCGACGACGATGGTGTTGCCTTCTTGGGTGGGTTGCATGGAAAACACCGTGTCGCCTTTGAAAGCCGCCGCAATGCGCGCGGCGCTTTGTTCAAAACTGGCATCGCGGCCAAAAAGGTTGACGGTCATGACGCCGCCTTTCACCAATACGTTGTGGCATTGGCGATAGAAGGACTCGCTGTCTAGCATGGGGCTGGCGGCTTCGTGGTCGTACAAATCGACACACAGCACTTGGGCGGTGGCGGCGTTTTGGGGATCGGCGACGAAAGTGGCGGCGTCCATTTGCATCACCTGCAAGCGCCCGTCGTCATCGGGCAGTTTGAAATAGGCCCGGCACATGCCAATGACGGTGGCGTTCAACTCCACCGCCACGGTTTTCATTTTCAACACACCGTGGGTGAAACGGGTGATGGCCCCCGCTCCCAAACCGAGTTGCACCGCCAACCCTTCGGATAGCTCCGCTGGCTCACGCAGTAACAGCCACACCATCATGCGCTGCACATACTCCAGCTCAATGGCCAGCGGCTTGCGCACCCGCATGGCCCCTTGCACCCAGGGCGTTCCCAGGTGCAAATAACGCACGCCTTCAAATTCGGAGACGGTGGCCGGGGCCAACTCGGAAACAGAGTCTTTAACTTTGTTTTTCATTGTGCTCATGCGCGTGTTCATTCATTGGCATTCTCAGCCAGAGGCCGTAGCAGGGCCAAACGAGGCAAGGCTCGCAGGGCATTGGCCGTGGTCGCCTGCGCCAGCGCCTGCGAGGACAGGCCACGTAAATCAGCCAGCACCTGGGCAATGCGCGGCAGTTCAGCAGGTTCGTTGCGTGACACCGCACCTTCAGCGCGCTGCGCCGCTGTGCGGTAGAGCCAGTGGGGCGGAATGTCGGGCGCATCGGTTTCCAGCACGATGCTGGAAAGCGCCAGGGTTTGGGCCAGGCGACGTATTTGCAGCGCCCGGTCAAAGGTGAGTGCGCCGCCGAAACCGAGCTTGAACCCCAAATCAACAAAGGCGCGCGCCTGTTGTTCGCTGCCATTGAAGGCATGGGCGATGCCGCCTACAACCGGATAGCGCCGCAATTGCTTGAGCAAAGCATCGGCCGAGCGGCGCACATGCAGGATCACGGGCAAGTTGAATTGGCGCGCGAGCTTCAGTTGCGCCACATAGAAGTGCTCCTGCTTCTCAAGGTTCAGCCCGGGCACAAAGTGATCCAGCCCAATTTCACCCACCGCGACCAAACGGGGGTCGGTGTGGGCTTCACCCAGCGCATTTGCAAGCACGTCGAGGTCATTCTCTGCTGCACGGTCGATATACAGCGGGTGTATGCCCAACGCGTAAGCGCCACCCACCCGCTGGGCCAGGGCAGCAACCGTGGTTAAGTTACTGCGCTCCACGGCGGGGATCACCATGCACTCAACCCCCGCCGCACGGGCACGGGTGCTCACAGCATCACGGTCAGCGTCGAACTCTGGGGCGTCCAGGTGGCAATGGGTGTCGATCCACATAGGTGCGCATCATGCCTGCACCGGGCACGTTGGGCATGAAGATAGACTCCATGGCGCAGTGCAATAAATGCACACTTTCAATTCAGGAGACCTCTATGCTCAAAGGAAAAACCGCTCTCGTCACCGGCTCCACCAGTGGCATAGGCTTGGGGATTGCCAAGGCGCTGGCCCAGCAGGGTGCGCACGTGATTCTCAATGGGTTTGGTGATGCCCAAGGGCCCATCAATGAGGTTACCGCCCTGTGCAAGGCCAACGCTGCGCGCGTGGGCTACCACGGCGCAGACATGAGCAAAACCAGCGAGATTGAAGCCATGCTTCAGTACGCGCAGAGCGAATTCGGCGGTGTGGACGTGCTGGTAAACAATGCCGGCATTCAGCATGTGGCGCCCACCGAGTCCTTCCCCGTTGAGAAATGGGACGCCATCATCGCCATCAACCTCAGCGCCACCTTTCACACTACTCGGCTGGCCCTGCCCGGCATGCTCACTAAAAACTGGGGGCGCGTGATCAACATCGCGTCTGTGCATGGCCTGGTGGCCTCGACGCAAAAGGTGGCGTATGTCGCTGCCAAGCACGGTGTAGTGGGGTTGACCAAAGTGGTGGCGCTGGAAACTGCAGCCACGGGGGTCACGGTGAACGCCATTTGCCCGGGCTGGGTGCTCACGCCCTTGGTGCAAAAACAAATTGACGACCGCGCTGCCCAGGGCAATATATCCGTTGAACAAGCCACGCGCAATTTGCTGGGCGACAAAGAGCCGTCCATGCAATTCACCACCCCCGAACAACTCGGCGGCCTGGCGGTGTTCCTGTGTTCCCCCGCTGCCGACAACATTCGCGGCGTGGCCTGGGCTGCTGATGGCGGATGGACCGCACAGTGAGTGCAGAGCCAGTGCGACGGCCAGCGTAGCATTCACCCATGCTGCGCCTGAACACCTTCGCCGTCTCCCACTTCTCTGAAAAAGCCCGCTGGGCGCTGGACTTCAACCAGATTCGCTACGCCGAGCGCATTCTCGTGCCCGGGGCTCACCTGTGGACGATGCGCGGGCTCAAGGCCGCGTCTTCCGTGCCGCTGTTGGAACACGACGGGCAATTGATTCAAGGTTCAGGGGCCATCCTGGACTATTTGGAACGAGGTCTGAACGCCAAACGCCTCTCGGTGACTGCCGCCCAAGCCGCCCTCTGTGCCGAGCTGGAAGCCCAGGCCGACCTGGCGTTTGGCCTCGGTATTCAGCGCATTTTTTATGGCCCGCTGTTGCGACAGCGGCGTTGCTTGGTGGACTTGTGGAGCCAAGGCGGCCCCGCATGGGGTCGCGCTTTTTTAAACCTGGGTTACCCGCTGCTGGCCAAAGGCGTGGCGCGCATGTACAAACTGCGGCCCGACAAAGTGGCGCAAGCCAAAGACTTGTTCCGCCGCGCTTTTGACCAATTCAACCTGCTGCTGCGCGACGCGCCCTATTTGATAGGTGACCACATCACCCGCGCCGACATCACCGTGGCCTCGCTCTTGGCCCCGCTGTGCTGCCCACCCGAACACCTCACCCGTTGGCCGGCACAGTTCCCTGAGGAAATTGTTGCGTTTCAAAACGAGTTTCGCGGCCACCCGACCTGGAATTTTGTGCTGCGGCTCTACCACCAGCAGCGCCGCTCGCGGTGATTGGTTTCGTTGTGCTCACCGTCGCAGAAAACGAAGTGGAATTCAGCGCCATACGCGCGCAAGGTGCGGGTGGGCAAAACGTCAACAAGGTGTCCAGCGCGGTGCATTTGCGTTTTGACATTCGGGCCTCGTCCTTACCGCCCGAGGTGAAAGAACGCCTCTTGGCTTTGAGCGACCAACGCGTCACGGGAGACGGTGTGGTGGTCATCAAAGCGCAAACCAGCCGCAGCCAAGACATGAACCGGGTGGATGCGCTGGCACGATTGAACGACTTGGTGAACAGCGTGGCCACGCCGCCCAAACCACGCCGCGCCACCAAGCCCACCTATGGCTCCAAGCAGCGCCGCTTAGAAGGCAAGGGCTTGCGCTCGGCCATCAAAGCCGGGCGGGGCAAGGTCACGGAATGAGCCCTCTATGTTTCCCTTGACCTTGCACTTTCACGACTCCGAGGTCAAACACATCCTCCAAGAGCAGCGCAGGCTGCGGGTGGTGTTTTCTGCGGCGCGGGTGCAAACTGCAGCCAGAGTCGCCTGTGCATTTGATGGTTACGCTTTGGGTCTCGAGCTGCAACTCGTCGGTGTCCTTGGTCAGCCAACCGTGTTCGAGGGCTTCGGCCGCTTGTCCAGCGGCAGCATTTCGGTGGGTGGCCCACCGCGTTCGACGCTGTTGCTGCCGAGTCTGCCCTTTGAATGGGAGGGCAACACGCAACTGCGGTTGCGCTTCAGTCAGGAAGGCATTTGGACTGCATCCGCGTTGAGCGCGTGCCTTTGCTGGGAAAACGGCGAGCGACTTTCACCGGCGCTGTCCTGCTGAAGACTTTGCTCGGATAAGTTCTGTAGAACATCGCCCGACGATCATGAATTTTCCACGGCATTCTTCATTGAGTCTGAGCGCTGCTATTTGGGCTATCTGGCTGATCAGTTTCCAGATGACCTCCCTGGCGCAAAGCTCTTCGAGCCCACAACCAAAAGCGGACTCTTCGCCTGGTCTACACATACCAAGTCCTGGGCTGTCTTGCCATGTCACGGTTGCTCCCAAGTTTCCGCTAAGAGCGATGATGGAGGGCATTTCCGGCACTGTAGTAGCGCGCTTCTCCCTGTTCAGGGGAAGGGTTCAAAGCATCACCATCCTTTCCGGGCCAGAGGTTTTTCATCCCGCAGTCAACGCCGCTTTGAGGCGATACGAATGTCAATACTCCGAAGAAGTGTTCTGGATGACGCAGATGTTCGATTTCCGCATGGCCCCCGACGAACCTTTGGAGAGTCGTTCCAGTGAAAACAAGCCTTGATCGGTGCGCCAAGAAAGATGGCAGTCGAGGTTGAATTGCTGCTGCGAGGATGAATCTCTTGCAATTGCAGCAGAAGAATTCCACTCTCAATCGCTCGGGCTATGAACAACCTCAAAGATTCGTTCGGTTGAGCGTAAGCGCGCGGTGAACCACACCCTATGCGAGCCGTCAGAAGCCTGAGAAGGTTGCTGTTTTGACAAAAGCGAGGGTGGTGCGAATGGAAACGGTGCAGAGGCAGGAGAAGATTAGGCGACAACTGGAAGTGGTTCAGCG
>JBJTHI010000163.1:0-2133 GCA_046094425.1 Burkholderiales bacterium
ACCAGGATCAGGCCGCCATCTTCTCCGCCCTCAAGACCAACAAACCTTCAGCCAACCCCCAACTCAGCCTGTTGTAGTGGCAATTTGAACTTGCACCCTATACAGATCAACCACTTACGCGCTTTGGTGTCGAACTCAGGGGCGCAGATCACCTCGCATGCCGACGCGCTGGGGTTCTCCAGCCGACCGCTGCGTTTGGAGTTGGAGGAACTGGGCCAGTTGGCCGTGCCTTGCATCCTGCACTGGAACCTGAACCACTTTGTGGTGCTAAAAAAAGTAAGCCAAGGCCACATCACTATTCTTGACCCTGCGGTGGGCGAGCGGCGTTTGGCCTTGACTGAGGTGTCCAAACACTTCACGGGTGTGGCGCTGGAACTCTCACCCAATGCCAGCTTTGCGCCCGAGCGCAAACGGGAGCGGCTCAAGCTGTCGCAGCTCACGGGCAAGGTGCGGGGCTTGGGCCGCTCCTTAGCGCAGATTTTTGCGGTGGCCTTGGTGTTGGAGTTGTTTGCGCTGGCCATGCCGCTGCTCAACCAATTGGTGGTGGACGACGCGGTGGCCACGCACGACCGTGACTTGCTCACCTTGCTCGTGATTGGGTTTGCCCTGCTGTTACTCACCCAAACATTGATCGGCCTGGCACGCAGTTGGATGATCATGGTGATGGGCCAAAGCATCAGCTTGCAGTGGAGTGGCAATGTGTTCACGCATTTGGTGAAGTTGCCGACCGACTATTTTCAGAAGCGCCATTTGGGCGATGTGCTGTCGCGTTTTGGCTCGGTGGCCGCGATTCAGCGCACGCTGACCACGAGCGTGGTGGAGGCGGTGCTGGACGGCATGATGGCGCTGGCGGCGCTGGGCATGATGTTGTTGTATGCACCCAGCTTGGCAGCGGTGACGGTGGGCGCGGTATTGCTCTATGCCCTGCTGCGCTGGGCCGCTTACAAGCCGCTTCGTGAGGCGGCGGCAGAGCGCATGGTGGCGTCTGCCAAAGAACAAACCCATTTCATGGAAACCATCCGCGCCATCACGCCTTTGAAGCTGTTTGGCCGCGAAAGCCAGCGGCGGGCGCGTTGGCAGAACTTGTTGGTGGATGTGCAGAACCGAGATGTGCGCACCAACAAAATGAACATTGGGTTCTCCACGGCCAACACCTTCCTCTTTGGGTTGGAGAACCTGCTGGTGTTTTGGTTGGGTGGGCGCATGGTGATGGACAGTGGTACGCCGGGCGGTGTTTCTGCAGGTGTCTTCACGATTGGAATGATGTTCGCCTACATCAGCTACAAGGGTCAGTTCACCAGCCGTGTGTCGGCCCTGATCAACTATGCGGTGGAAATCAAAATGCTGGGCTTGCATGCCGAGCGTTTGGCTGACATTGCCTTGGCCGAACCCGAGCGCACCAGCGTGCCGGACAACAAACTCGTGCACTTGCAGCCGCGCATTGAATTGCGTGGCGTGAGTTTTCGGTATGGCGACGGTGAGCCCTGGATTCTGCGCAACACGCACTTGGTGATTGAACCGGGTGAGAGCATGGCCATCGTGGGGCCGAGTGGTTGCGGCAAAAGCACTTTGCTCAAGGTGTTGCTCGGCCTGGTGCCACCCTCCGAGGGTGAGGTGTTGTATGGCGGTATTCCGGTCAAACAACTGGGCGTACAAAACTACCGGCGACTGATAGGAACGGTGATGCAGGAGGACATGTTGCTGTCGGGCAGCATTGCCGACAACATTGCATTTTTCAGTGTGCAGCCCAAAGAGGAGCGCATTGAAGAATGCGCCCAGTTGGCGGCGGTGCATGAGGACATCACCCGCATGCCCATGGGCTACCACACGCTGGTGGGGGACATGGGTAGTTCGCTTTCTGGTGGTCAGAAACAAAGGGTGCTGCTGGCCCGTGCCTTGTACAAACGGCCCCGCGTGCTGGCGCTGGACGAAGCCACCAGCCATCTGGACTTGATGAATGAGCGGCTGGTGACGCAGGCACTGGCCAAAATGCAGGTCACGCGCATCATCGTGGCCCACCGGCCAGAAACCATTGCGGGGGCGCAACGGGTGGTGCGCTTGCAGGGTGGGCAGGTGGCGGAGTTGCGGCGGGTGGAGAAGGCGGCGGGGGAGGCCACGTCACCAACTGCATCA
>JBJTHI010000164.1:0-1213 GCA_046094425.1 Burkholderiales bacterium
CCTCGCTGCTGACCTTGCCTGCGGCGGGTTTGTCGCTGCAAGACAAACAAGGCGTGAACCAAGCACTGCTGCGCTGCGGTGCCCCCATCCATGAGATGAACACCGTGCGCCGCCACCTCTCGGCCATCAAAGGGGGTCGCCTGGCTGCGGCTTGCCACCCGGCCCAGGTGCTCACGCTGTTGATTTCTGATGTGCCAGGCGACGACCCCATCCACATCGCCTCCGGCCCCACGGTGGCCGACCCCACCACCTGTGCCGATGCGCTGGATATCGTGCGCCGCTACGGCATTCACTTGCCCACCGCCGCACGCGACCACTTAGAAAGCGGCCAGGGTGAAAGCATCAAACCCAACGATCCACGTTTGGCCCGCGCGCAGTGGCGCATGATTGCCACGCCCCAACAAGCCCTGCAAGCCTGGGATGCCGAGGCCGCACGCCGTGATGCAGAAATCGAAAGTGGCGCTTCTGTGCCCGTGGATGGCAAAGAAGTGCTGGCGAAACTCAGGGCGCAAATTCGGTGAGTTATGTTCTGCACCGACTCGCGGAGCATGACCTGCAAAGCGCATTTCAGTTCTACAGAGAAAAGGGAAGTGACAAAGTCGCCCTTCGTTTTCTCGCAGAATTCGACCGGGTGGCCGAGTTGCTGGTCGAAAACCCGGGTATCGGTACACCCGTGAGAGCAGACCGCCGTCGCTACCCGATTCGCACCTACCCCTACTCGGTGATCTACAAGGTCACGGCAGCGGGCATCCGAGTCCTGGCGGTAAGCCACCAAAGGCGAGAGCCATCGTTTGGGCTGGATCGAAACTGACGGTCATCAGTTATCTCCAAGCACCAGCACCGCCCGAAAATCATTCACATTTGTCAGTGTCGGCCCGGTGACAACGCTGTCGCCCAAGGCGCTGAAGAAACCATGCCCATCGTTGTTGGCCAGGGCATCTTGCGGTTTGATACCGAGAGCCCAAGCGCGGGCCAGTGAGTCAGGTGTGAGCAGCGCACCGGCGATTTCTTCTTGACCGTCCACGCCGTCGGTGTCACCCGCCAACGCGTGAATGCGCGGGTGACCGTTCAAGGCCAGGCCCATCGCCAGCAAACACTCCACGTTGCGGCCACCTCTGCCTTGGCCGCGCAGGGTCACGGTGGTTTCGCCGCCCGAGAGCAAGACGCAGGGCGTTTGAAAGGGTTGGCCGTGGTGGGCGGCTTGCAGGGCAAT
>JBJTHI010000165.1:0-3093 GCA_046094425.1 Burkholderiales bacterium
CAGAATGATGAAACCACCCACGACGAAGGCCATGGCCACGGGCACTGGGTGAAACAAGGCAAACTTCACCCAGCTTCCAAACAAGAACCCACAAATTGCCGCAGGAATAAAGGCCACCAACAAATTGCGCGCAAAGCGCTGGGCGACTGCTTCGCTGGTGATGCCGCTGAGGGTGGACTTGAGTCGAACCCGGTACTCCCACATCACCGCAAACATGGCCCCGGTTTGAATGGCGATCTCGAACACCTTGGCTTTTTCGCCAGTGAAGTTCAGCAGCGAACCCGCCAAAATCAAATGCCCGGTGCTGGAGATGGGTAAAAACTCGGTCAGCCCCTCGACCACGCCCATGATGGCGGCTTGAAAAAACAGGGTGAGGTCCAAGGGATCTCCAAAAATAAAAGACGCGGGATGATAACGAGGCTCGCAGTGAGCAGCGTGTCAATTCAAAGGCACCAAACTCAGCTCAATGCCACGTTGCGTGATTTGCAAACCACCGGGCTTCAAACCTGCCGCCGCCGCACGTTGAATTTCTTCAGGCTTGAAACGATAGAGCGCCTGGCGTTCAAATGCTTGTTGCACCAACCACGGCCCCAGGCCCTGAGCGGCTGATTGCACCGTAGAAGGCAGGCCCTCAAACTTCAACTGCGTGACGTTCACATCGACCAGACGCACCGCTTGTTCGTTCGCATCAAACACCAAGCTGCCGTCAAAAGCCACTTGGCCGTTGAAGCTGCGGCCAAAGACGCGGTCTTTTCCCGACAACTCCAGCACGGTGGCCAAACGGTTGGACTCCGGCTTGAGTGTGAACTGGGGATTGCGCAGCGTCAGCTCCAACACCTCCAGCACCCGGCGCTCCATGGGGAAACGGGTTTGGGCCCAGCGCGCGAGATCGGCTTGAGAGAAAGTGAGTGTTCGGGGGACCGTGGCGCAGGCGGATAGGCCTAACAAGACGCTGGGCAACAGCCACAGCACACGTCGCGGGAGCAATAAGTTATTCATGTCGCAATGCCTGTATCGGCAGCAAAGCCGCCGCTCTGCGCGCCGGGTAGTAACCAAAAAAAACACCCACGGCGGCTGAAAAACCCACCGCCAAAAAAACCGCTTGGCTCGATAGCAGCACTTGCCAGCCAGCGAACTCGGCAATGGCCCAGGTAGCCACCGCACCCAGCACCACACCCACCGCACCCCCAACCACGCTCAAGGTCACCGCTTCAATCAAAAACTGGCGCAAGATGTCGCGCCCTCTGGCCCCCACGGCCAGGCGCAGGCCTATCTCGCGGGTGCGTTCGGTCACGCTGACCAGCATGATGTTCATGATGCCGATGCCGCCCACCAGCAAACTCACGCCCGCCACGGCCGCCAAAAGCAGACCAAACACGCGGCTCGAATCTTCTTGCGCCTTGAGCACTTCGGTGAGGTTGCGCACGGTGAAGTTGTCAGGTACACCGGTTTGCACTTTCAGGCGCTGGCGCAACAACTCGCGCACGCCCTCTTCTGCTGCCGCCATGCTTTGGCCTTCTTCCACCTTCACAAAAATAGCGCCCACCCGTTTGAGTTTGCCTCGCACGCGGCCATCGATGCGGTTGCGAAAGGTGGAGATGGGCACGAGCACGATGTCATCTTGGTCGGTACCCGAGGAGTTTTGCCCCTTGGGACTGAGCACACCAATCACCTTCACTGGCACTCGCTGCACTCGGATGGTTTGGTCTATGGGGTCTTCGTCGCCAAACAATTCCTTGACCACGGTTTGACCGAGGATGGCGACCTTGCCCGAGCCTGAGATTTCCTCGGGCTCAAACGCACGGCCATCGCTCAAAGTCCAGTCGCGCACCTCCAAAAAATTGGAATTGGTGCCCACGATGGTGGTGGCCCAGTTCACATTGCCCAGAATCACTTGCGCCGAACGGCGTGACGATGGCGCTGCGGCCTGCACTTCAGGCACTTCTACGGCAATGGCCTGCGCATCTTCTTCGGTGAGGTTCTGCCCGGTTTGCGCTCCGAGCCGCAGGCCGGCCGTGGCTTGCGAGCCCGAGAACACCAACATCACATTGGTGCCCAGACCGCGAATTTCTTGCTCCACCCGTTGTTGTGCACCATTGCCAATGGCAATCATGGTGATCACCGCCGCCACACCAATGATGATGCCCAGCATGGTGAGCATGCTGCGCAGCAAATTGGTAGCAAGGGCGCGCCAAGCGGCGCGCAGGGCGGCAGCAAAACTCATGATGCGGTGGGAAGCTCAGCCTGAGCACGGTGGGGTGTTTGTTGACGGTCTTCCACCATCAATCCGTCTTTAAACACCAAACGCCGCCCTGCCCACGCGGACACATCGGCCTCGTGCGTGACCAAAATCACCGTCAAACCTTGAGCATTGAGTTCAGCAAGCAAACACATGATGTCTTCTGAAGTTTGTGAGTCCAGCGCCCCCGTGGGCTCATCGGCCAAGATGAGTTGCGGCTGGTTCACCAAAGCCCGGGCAATCGCTACGCGCTGCTGCTGTCCACCGGACAACTCGGCGGGCGTGTGCGCCGCGCGATCAGCCAAACCTACACGGGCCAACGCCTGTAAGGCGCGTTCATGGCGCAATTCCTTCTTCACTCCGGCGTAAAGCATGGGAAGTTCCACGTTTTCCAGCGCCGAGGTGCGCGGCAATAAATTGAACTGCTGGAAAACAAACCCAATGCGCTGGTTGCGCACCGAAGCCAACTCGTCCCCATGCAGCCCTTCGATGGCTTGACCACTGAGTTCATAGTGCCCGCTGCTGGGTTGATCCAAGCAACCCAGAATGTTCATCAAGGTGCTTTTGCCCGAGCCCGATGCGCCCATGATGGCCACGAACTCACCGGCTTCAATCACTAGCGATACCCCACGCAAGGCATGCACCGTCTGCGCGCCCATGGCGTAGGTTTTGGTGAGGTCTCGCGCTAGGATCAGCGGCTTCATTGTCGTTCTCAGAACGGGGGGCGTGGCGTGGCAGCGCGTTTTTTCTCAGACTGTGCATTCACACCCACCACCACCAAACTGCCTTCTTTCAAAACGGCGGCTTGGGGTGAATCGGGCCGTACCAGCAACTCCGTGGTGACACCATCACTC
>JBJTHI010000166.1:0-7472 GCA_046094425.1 Burkholderiales bacterium
TCGGCCTCCTTGGGTTAGGTTTCCATCGTCTGAATCGCAATCCAAACGATAGACCCCTCAATGGAGGCCGACTCACGGGTAGATGTTTATCAGGTCTTCCATGCAACGCACGCGGCGATTGCTCAACTCCATCAACAGCGCCAGCCCCACACCGATCAAGCTGCCCATGAAAACAGACACCAAGGTGTTGATGAGCACGCGCGGTTTGGAAGCCAGCACGGGCACACTGGCTGGGTTCAAGACTGCGATATTGGTTTGGTTGGTGCGGCTTTCCATATGGGTTTGTGAAGCGCGCTGACTCACCTGTTCAAACGAACGCTGGGCCGATTCAATGTCCCGCCGCAACACGTTCAATTCGTCGCGCTGTTTGTTCAATGCCAGCACACGGGCTTTTTGGTTGGCCAGCGCCGCGCGCAGTTGCGCCTCGCGCTGTCGGTTCACTTGGTAGGTGGTGTCGATGGAGCGGTTGACCTTGCGTATCTCCGCATCCAACTGGCTGCGCAGCGTGAGCAACTCGGCTTCGTTGCGCTGGGTTTGCGGGTGGTTCTTGCCGAGGTTGACGTTGCTCTCAGTGAGCTTGGCTTCCAGGCGGGCAATGTCGGATTTCAACCCGTTGATGACAGGGTTTTGCATCACTTCGGACAAGGTGTCGCCTTGGTTGCTGTCGCGTTTGCTTTGGCTGTCGGTGGTCAGGCCCTGCAGGCCGGTGAGTTGGCTGCTGGTTTCGTTGAGTTTGGCGGTTTCAAAATCCAGCCGCTCGTCGGTAGAGGTGATGCCGTGGGCTTGTTGGTAGTTGGAGAGCGCTTGTTGCGCCTCTTCCAGCTTGTCGCGTGCCGCCCGTGTTTGTTCATCGAAGAATGCGGCATATTGCTTGGCGGGTGCCACGCGCAACTCCAAGTTCACATCCATATAGGCCTGAGCAAAGGCATTGGCCACAGCAGCCGCAAAACGTGGGTCGGTGCCGGTGTAGTGGATGTTGATCACGTTGCTGTCACGCGCGGGCCGAACCTCCAGGTACTTTTGCAGCAGATTGGCCAACCAGTCCACCAAGTCACCCTTCTCGCTGGAGGATTCTTCCCACTGGCGGCGGATGGATTCGCTCTCTTCCATCTTGAGCAGCTTCACCACACGTTGCGCCACGCGGTCGCTGTTGATGATGTCCACCTGCGTGGCCATGTAACTTGGTGCCACCATGCCTTGCAGCATGAGGCCGCTGACTGGGTCGGGCGACTTCACATCCACCACCACCGACGCCGTGGCGGTGTAACGCTTGGGCAACCACAAACTCACGCCCACCGTGCTCGCCACGATGAAGACGAAAGTGAGCAGCACCACCCACAAGCGGGCGCGAAGTATGAGGAGAAACTGTTGCAAGGTCATGGTGCGGCACTCATTTCAGAAAATGCTTTCCGACACATAAATCACGTCATTGGCTTGAACCAAGTCGGTCAGTTGCGGAACACTTTGTGTGATGCGGCCACCGTCTTGGGTGCGATGCAAACGCAGCCGTCGCTCCGATCCTCGGGCCGTGGGCCCACCTCCTTGCGCCAAGGCTTGCATCACCGTCATGCCGCGCTCCACGCGAAACGCGCCGGGGCGCTGCACCTCGCCGTAGATGTAGAACATGGGGGCGCGGCCCACGTAGACCGTGTCGCCGCCTTGCATGAGGATGTTGTCTTGCGATTGCCCTGCGATGTAGATGAAGGGCACATCCACCTGCTTGCGAAAGGCTTGGCCTGCACGTGTACCAGTGACGATGACCACATCGTCCCCTGTGGGCGTGGCACCGCCCGCCATCGCCAGCACATCACTCAAACGGGTGTTGACAGTTTCCAGCGGAAAACGCCCCGGCTTGGCGACCTGGCCCAGCACCGCTACCTGGCTGCCCCGAATTTGCAGCAGCACGATGTTGACTTGGGGCTTTTGCAGATAGCCGCCTTTTTGCAGCGCATCGGCAATTTTTTTCTCGCCCGCAGCAATTGACAGCCCCCCCAAATCAACAGCACCGATCAAGGGGAAGGAGATGGTGCCACTTTCCGACACCCTGGCCTCCACCGACAAATCAGGGTTTTGAAACACCTGAATGCGTATGGTGTCGCCTGCGCCCAAGGTGTAGTCTGTCTTGTTTAGGGAGGGTGATGCAGGCTGCGCCAACAAACTTGCACACCAGACCAGCAGCATGCAAAACGCCAGCCAGGGCCGTGGGTGAAAACGTGTCAAAGAAATGTTCATGGAGCTCGTGTCGTGTTCAGCGCATTCCCGCCACGCCTTTTTCAATCGCTGTTTGAGGCGAGGCGGGTTGGGTTGATGCGGTGGGCGTGGTGACGGTCGCCCCACCGGATACCGGATCGCCTGCCTTGGCAAAGTCACCGAGATAAGCAATCTTGGTGCTGCCGCGCAGTTGTTTCAGGTGATTGGCCACAGCCTGCGCCATGCGTTGGTTGGTCAGAAAAGCTTCAATACGAGGTGCGGCTTCCGTGGCCGACAGCGGAACCGACTGCGTGCTGGTGATGCGCATCAAGGTGATAGCTTGGCGCGATGGCAGCACCACACTTTGACCGTCTTTCAATTGATGCATTTGCGCCAACAATTCCAGCGGAATCTGTTCCGCCGCACGTGTGGCACCGCCCGCGTTGAACTTGATGTTTTGCGACTGCAACCAGGTGGACGCCTCTTCCACCGAACGTTCCAGAGCAGCCAAGCGGCGCAACTGGTTTTCAATGCCTGCGGCGGGTGGAACGATCACCTCTTGCACCGTGTAAATGCGGCGCTGTGCGAATAACTCTGGATGCTCGTTGTAGTACTGGGAAATTTCATGAGCATTGGGTTTGGGTTGACCACTCCCCACCTGTTGCATATAGGCGCGCACCAAAATTTCGCGCCGGGCGGCTTCTATTTGGGTGACCACTTCAGGTGAGCGGTGCAACTTGGCGGCAGTGGCCTGCTCCACTGCCAACTCTTGGTCGATGAGTTTTTCCAAGATGCCTTGTTTGATTTTTTGCATTTCGTCTTGCGGCGCATCCACCGCGTTGATGCCGCGCAGCACTTGGTTGATTTGGTGAACCGAAATTTCTTCCGAACCGACCTTGGCCGCGACTTGGGTGCTGCTTGTTTGTCCGGACTGACCGCAAGCGGTCAGTCCAACGAGCAACATGGCCGCACAGCAAAGCCAGCGTGGGCGTGGAGGGATTGGAATGTGGTTCATAGTGTTGTGATCTAGGAAGGGGATGGAGACGCGGACGCCATCAGTCAGTAACTGAACTGCGCCGACAGCAAACCCTGGGTGCTGCGAAATGCCAGGCCGGCGGTATTGGAAGAGCGCCGTTGCTGCTGGATCGATGCCGACAGCAGCACCGGCCGTGCCACGCGCCACTCCAGCCCCAGCAAGGTGGCGTTGGTTTTGTCGGCACGGTCCGTGGTGGGCAAGAGGGTGGGCTGTCCGCGGTAGTCGATGCGCGCCCAGTCGTGGCGAAAACGCAGTGTGGTTTTGGGGCTGACCCGCCACACTGGGTTGATGAAGAAGCGCTGGGTTTGGCTGTAGTTGCTGTTCTCGGTTTGGTAACTCGTGAGTTCCTGCACTGCGCCGATAGAAAGCAGCAACTTGTCTGACCAACCCCAGTTCAAGCTGCCGCTGGCGACCAAGCCGTCGTAGTCGCGCTGGGCGTAGGTGGGGTGATCGCGTTGAATGTAGGCCGCGCGAATCTCGGCGCTGCTTTTGCCGCTGAACAACCACTTCAGCGCCACTTCATGGTCGTCTTGGGAAAAACGGTCGTCGAAGAAACCGCTGGAGGGCAGCAGCCGATCCAGGTAACGGCCGCTGGTGTGTTTGTAGACATAGGCCAGGGAGCTGTTGGACGGGAACACATAACGCACCCCGGCCTTGGCGCTGTTGGAGCGGGTGTCGCTCTCGCCCACCAAGGGGAGCTCGTTGGACTGAGTTGCGCGTGCCACGCCACCCAGCAAACGCCATGAACCGTCGAGAGCATATTCGGCATCGAACAGCGAATTGATGTCGGTGCGCTGGTTGCGCTGGTTGGTGTTTTGAAAGTCCGCAAAGCTGTTCAGTGTTTCGATGCGCTCGGTGCTGGCCACACCGGTCAAACGTGGCGTCAAACTCCAGCGCCAAGCGGCGTTGTAGTTGATGGCGGTGAAGTCCAGGTAGCTGAAGTGGCGGTAGTGGTAGTCCAGTACATTCAGCGACAAGGCCACTTGCTGCAGGCTGTAGTCTTTCTTGAACGCCAGGCCCACACTGGCCACACCGATCCACTCGTCTCGTTCCGGGCGGCCCGTCAGGCTGCTGGCGTTGACGTTAGATGGCAAACGAAAGAGGTTGCTGTCGTGCTGCAAGGCATAACCGCCACTGATTTTGAATGCGTCGGTTTCGCCCAGAGCCATGGACGTTGGTGTCCAAGTGAACAGCAGGGCGGCGCTGGTGCTCATGATGGTTCGGTGCACCATATTCAATAAGCCGTCTGGTCTTTCAAAACCAAACGCACGGTTCGCAGGATGATGTACACGTCCAAACGCAAAGACCAGTTGCGCAGGTAGTCCAAGTCGTAATCAATGCGGCCTTGCATTTTGTCCAGGGTTTCTGTTTCGCCCCTGTAGCCGTTGACCTGCGCCCATCCCGTGATGCCGGGCTTGACCTTGTGCCGCACCATATAACCCTTGATGAGTTTGCGGTACAGCTCGTTGTGTGAGACCGCGTGTGGCCTGGGGCCGACGATGCTCATGCGGCCTTGCAGCACGTTGAAGAACTGCGGCAACTCGTCCAGCGAAGTGCGACGAAGAAAGGCACCGAGAGGTGTGATGCGCGGATCGTTCTTTTGTGCTTGTTTGATGGCACCGCCGTCTTCGGTGACCGTCATGGAGCGAAATTTGTAGACCAAAATTTCTTCGCCGTCCAAACCATAACGGCGCTGCTTGAAGATGACAGGCCCGGGCGAGCTGCGTTTGACGGCGATGGCAATGACCAGCAACAAAGGCGATATGAGCAACAGAATCAACAGTGAGATCACAATGTCGCTGGCACGTTTGATGGCCCCAGCTTGTCCCTTGAAGGGCGACTCGCAAACCGAAATCACGGGCATGCCGCACACCGAACTTTGCTTGCCTTGAATCAGGTCGGTGACCAGCATGTCGGGCAAAAAATAAACCGAAGCCGTGGTGTCTTTCAGCTCATCCAGAATGTGCAGGATGCGTGGCTGCGAAGCCATAGGCAGCGAGAGGTAAATCAGTTGGATGTGCCGCGCTTTCACCAGCGCCGCGAGTTGTTCCAACTGGCCCGTGACCAGGTGCCGGTGCGTGGCGTTCAAACGATCAGGCGCGCGGCTATCGATGAAGCCAGTGAGTTCAATGTGTGCATAACGTGAGCTGCCAATCTTCCCCGCCAAAGCCAAACCTTGTTCATTCATGCCCACAATCACCGCGCGCTGGGGTGGGCCTTGCAACTTGAGTAAGTAAGGTGCCAACAAACGCAGCAGCAAGTAAGCCGCAAGTTCAGACAGCGGGGCGAGCCACAGCCACATCACGATGGCATCGTCTGAGAACTCGCGGTCGTAACGTGTGGCCCAGCCAGTGATGAGCAACAACGCCGCGAGCCAGAACCAACTCACCACAATGTCCAGCACCACGGCCAACAGCGAAGCATGCAACCGCGACTTGCCAGGAAAAGTCAGTGCGAACACGAGCACCGAAAGAATTAAATAAGGCGGTGCCACGCCGCCTTCGGCCACCCAGGCACACACCCAGAGCGACAAGGCCAGTGCCATCGGCCCGACCGAGGTTTCAAACAAACTCAGCAGGTTGTCTTTGCCCAGAGCCGGTGCATCGGCTCGTTTGATCAAGGGAATGGCCGTGGTCTTGAGCATCACACGTCCACCAACAAAGTATGGAGTTTGCCCACCGCCTGCGCGCGGTTGGACACATCCAGTTTCTTGAAAATGCGCTGCAAGTGGTTTTTCACCGTGAACGCGCTGATGCCCAAAATCAAGCCAATGTCGGGGTTGGTTTTACCCATGGCCACCCAACTGACAATTTCTGCTTCGCGGCTGGTCAGCCCCCATTGCTGCAAAGGCAAGCTCTCTGGCAACGCAGCCGCAACGGGTGGGGCACTTTCGGTTAAAGGTGCTGTGGGAAAGGTTTGATTGGGCAGGTGATCCACCTGGCGCAGAGCAATGTCGATATAGGGCAACACCGCAGCCATGGCGCTGCTCTCGTTGTCGCCATAAGGAACATGCATTCCGAAGGCGATGTAGAGGCAATCTAAATTTCCACGGGCATCGGTGATGCCGTGCACCATGGCGCTGCGCATTTGTTGCAAGGAGCGTCCCAGTGGACAAAGCTGGGCATCACTGGGCAGCACAAAACCGTCTTTCCCCACATTCAGCACAAAGGGTTTTCTACCAAACTCAGACCAGCGAAAGAACAGACGCTTGAGCAAGGGTTGAGCCACCTGTGGCCGCGTGGTGTGTGAACGTACACCAGGCAGTGGCGACAACACGTCGTACTGAATTTGACTGTCTTGAAAATTACCCCAAGCGGCCACCATGATGTGGTGGGGCAAGTAACGTTGCACATCACCTTGCAACCACAGCAGCAAATCAAAATGGCTGCGCACCTCTGCCGAGCGTGTGACCACGCGGTGGTAGTGCTGTATGTCGGCCGATGAGAGTGAAGGCAAGAAAGCCATGGGTGCCAAGGTGTCCTATTCAGAGTTCAGTGCAGCGGGTGCTGCTGAAAGTTCTGTATCGCTAAGTTTTCCGGTTGGCGAATTGATTCTTACTGCACTGCAGCAATTGCACAATCGCAAAGCTGTATCAATGCTGATGAGATGTGTAAGGCGACGTAGCGCAGCGCAAGAAAAAAAGGACTGCCCACGCAATCCTTTTTTGCGGGCAAGCACCAAGCGGTGCTTGCCATGCCACATCACTGTTGCGCGTTGTTCCTGCGCCGTGCAATGAATCCCATCACGCCCAGACCTGCGAGCAACATGGCATAAGTTTCTGGTTCCGGCACGGCCGCCACGCTGATGGCGCCGTTGTAGAGTCCCCCTTGTGAGCCGGTGGCGATGCCTGTCACGTTCAGATAATAGGTGCCTGCTGCGCTGGGGCCATTGGTGAAGCTGATACCGCTGGATGAGGCAACGCTGCCGCGCACCATGCTGTCGTCAGCAGTGAAAAGATTGCCGTCTGGGTTGCTGAACAAGGTGGCCGAGGTCAACATGGTGTTGAACAAACCGCCCACCGGAAAATTCAGCAAACTGAAGCCGGTGCTCAAAGCGGCAGGCAGGGTGAAGGTAAAGATGTCGCTGAACGGACCGCTGGAGGTGACCGCCCGAGTTCGACACCAATCGTCCATTCCGGGCGGTTTCCCTGCTTTGGTCTCAATGAAATCAACCAGTTAGAGGCGTTGAGTTGTTTTTGCTGTAGTGGCACGCGGGTAAATTGATTGTGTTGGCACTCATTTGGTTA
>JBJTHI010000167.1:0-5311 GCA_046094425.1 Burkholderiales bacterium
CAATTTACCCGCGTGCCACTACAGCAAAAACAACTCAACGCCTCTAACTGGTTGATTTCATTGAGACCAAAGCAGGGAAACCGCCCGGAATGGACGATTGGTGTCGAACTCGGGATTCCTTTTCGTCAATGGTAACTATCAGCACGGAGTCAGCCGGATTCAATAGCTCCTTTGCCACCAACAAGCGCCGCTCCATCATCGCCAGCCATTTGCTGTGACGATATTGATCGTCGCTCTCCACGTAATCGTTGTTGTATTTCCAGTCTTTCGCACCCGTGTTGTAGGGCGGGTCGATGTAAATGGCATCCACCTTGCCCCGGTGGGTATAGGTCAGTGCTTTGAGGACGTGATAGTTCTCACCATTGATAACCGTGTGAAAGGGTCTATCTCCACCCCGTTCCACTTTGCCGGTGCTGACCAAGCCGGGGTAGATGGTGTCGCGGAATTCGGCCACCACCACCAAGTCAGCCAGCGAGACGGTTTGGGTTTCCACCGTCTCGACGCCCATCAGTTCAAGCTCGGCAGTTTTTTGCCCCTTGTGGATGGTGTTGACTTGCCACAAGCGTTGGTCACCTTTTTTGACCGAGCCACGCGGAGGTAGCACACGCACCTTGTCGCCCTTGCGGATGGGGCGCAGTGGCAGTTCCACCGCTTCGGGGCTGTGGCGCTCAAAGTTCAAACCGAAAGGCAGGCGCGTTGAAAGCGCCTTGAATTCACGCTCCAAGTCTGCGCCCAGTTGAACATCTTTCGCTTTGGCTTGTGCAATCAGGTCTGTCAATCGAGACACTTGTTTTCCTTTACTTCATTCGGTAGGGAAGCAGTACGCCTTGGCTTGCCTTCACAGCACAGAAACCTCGGCAAACCCCTTGCGCCACGATAGCCGCGTGATGCGTTGAAGAGCCATGAAATAAATCATTCACGCCCAAAGCATGAATACAAACCTCAGTGGATTCGATTTGGCAGCCAAGCGCAGGCGCTCCATCGCAAAACGGTTGAGCATCAGGCTGTAGTCGTCGCCCCGTTGTTTAGCCAGGGTCAACAGCCGCGCGAGGATGGATGCTGGCAGATTGCTGCTCACGCCACCACGGCTTCCAAGTAAGGTTGCATGACGCGCTCCATGCGGTTGATTTTTGCGTAGTGGTTCAACTCGGCCATGGTGACCTGGCGCGCACGCCAGGCTTCTTTGAGCGCTTCAAGCGCCACATCCAGGCCGATTTTGTGGCGAAATTTAAAACAATCGGTCACTGTCTTGGCCGCGTTGTAAACGCGAAGGGGCACGCCCTGCTCGATCACCGTTTGAATGCCTTCGGTGTAGGCCGCGCCGCGCAGACGAGTGATGCGCAGCGGCGGGTAGGCCAGTGCAGGGGTTTGGGTGCCATGGGGCAGAGCGACCCACACTTGATGGGGCATTTGGGTGCCCATGCCATGGTACTGAAGTGCCGTGAGCAAACACAGAACCGCTTTGGGCAGGCGCTTGCACACTTCGATCAATGCTTGGTGCTCAGACATTTCAACATCAGGCAGGCTGTACAGGCCTCGAGCGACTCGCTGGAGCTTGCCCGATTGATGCAAGCTGACCAGCAGTTGCGGCGACCAGCCTTGCTCGCGCACATCAGCCGCACGAAGCACGCGCCGATGCTGGGCCAGGTCAAGGATGAGACTGGATTGGTTCATGGGCTGAAATTTTAATATCCGCATTACTTGTTATCAAGTAATGGGTTTATAAAACAGCATCCATACACCACCCTGGCACGAAAGAACACCTCAGGTGCGGGCTACACGTGGCGATTGCCTTGGGTGGATGCATCCGGAATCTCATCCAACACCACCTGATCCAAATGCGCTGTATCGCTCCACCCCACCAAGCTGAACCCTCCCCCGGTGTGCAGCAAGCGGTTGATGCTGGCGTTGCCCAGTTGCCAAGAACGGGGGGTTTGCAGGTCGATGTGCAGGGCGGCGCGGTAGAGGCAGTCCATGACGCCGCCGTGGGCCACGAGGGCGATGGTTTGGCCGGCGTGGGCGCGGGCCAGCAGGTGGGCGGCGCTGACGCAGCGGTCGTAAAAGGTTCGCAGTGATTCACCGCCTTCAGGGCAAAAGTCCACATCACGGGCGCGCCAGCGGGCGGCTTGCTCGGGGAGTTCGGCTTCTATGTCTTTGAAATGGCGGCCTTGAAACACACCGAAGTGCCGCTCCCGCAGCATGGGCACGGCAATCACCCGTTTGCGCTGCACTTTGGCCACCGCGCGGGCGGTTTCAAAGGCGCGTGACAGGTCGCTGGCATAAAGCACGTCGATGGTCTCATGGGCCAAGGCTTGCGCAAGCTGCTTGGCTTGCCAGCGACCCATGGCGTTCAGGGGGATGTCGGTATGGCCTTGGATGCGGGTGTCGGCATTCCAGTCGGTTTCGCCGTGGCGGATGGCCAGAATGCGTGTGACGGCGGACGGCAAACCTCAGCCCCCCACCAAACGACGGTTCAGTGTGTAGGTGCCCGAGTGGGTGGCGGCCACGAGCACGTGGGGGTAAATGGCCTCGCGCACTTGTTGTCCGGTGAAGTGGCCTTCCACCGGTGCACGTGCCACGTTCAACGCGTAAAGCGTGAACACATAGTGGTGGATGAGGGAATCGTTGAAGGGCGGGAAGGGGCCGTCGTAACCAAAGTAGTTGCCTGCGCGTTCGGCATCGGAGGCAAACCAACCGGTGTAATCGTTCAGGCCGTGGCGTGCGCCGTGTGAGGTGGTGGGCCCGGTTTTGCCGCGCGGTGTGAAGCCTCGGCTGAATTCGCCTTCTTTGATTTCTCGCAGGGTGGGGGGCAAGTCCACCATCACCCAGTGGAAAAAATCAACGCGGGGCAAATCGGCGGGCACTTCGCGGTCTGGCTGGTTCACGTCGTCGCCCCGGCTGGGCACGTCAAAGTCGTGGCAAATGAGGGCGAAAGACTGGGTGCCTGCGGGAACTTCTGTCCACGCCAGGTGGGGGTTGAGGTTGTCGGAAAAGGCCACGCCACTGGCCGCGTCCAAGCGGCCTGCGGCATACAGCGCGGGTATGCGCTCGCCATTGGCCCAACTTTGGCTGGTGAGTTTCATGGGGTATCTCCTGCGGTTCAGTTTTTGTCGATGAGATGCAATTCTTATACACCCCACACCACCGCTTGGCCCTCAGCATGGGCGCGTCGCAGCATCTCGACGAAGGGCCACACGCGCTGACGCAGGCCAACACCAGGGGATGCGCGTTCTTCGTCGGCACCGGGTTCCGTTGACGATGGGTCTGGCTTAACTTGGTCGCTTGCGCGCGCTGCTTCTTCGTCTTTCACGGCTTGCTCCAACAAAGCCCAAGCGGCAGGCATGGCCTCGGGCTCAAAAATGCCTTGCGCGGCGGGGCTGCGCCCCAGCAGTTGGAGCAACTGGTCGCCCTGGGGGCCGAGCATGATGAGGTCGCCGGTGGCTTTGGATTTGAATTTGTAGAGCATGGTGATCCTGCAAACGGTCAGCGCTGTTTGAACGTGGGTTTGCGTTTGTTGATGAAGGCGTCCATGCCTTCTTTTTGGTCTTCGGTGGCGAACAAGGAGTGAAAGAGGCGACGCTCAAAAGAAATGCCGTCGGAGAGGCTGCCTTCAAACGCGCGGTTGACGCACTCTTTAGCCATCATCACGCTGGGGCCGCTGAATTCGCAAATTTGTTGCGCAGCTTCGAGTGTGGTGGCGAGCAATTCGGCGGCGGGCACCACGCGCGAGACCAAACCGGCGCGTTCGGCTTCTTGGGCATCCATCATGCGGCCGGTCAGTACCAAATCCATGGCCTTGGCTTTGCTGATGGCGCGTGGCAGGCGCTGCGTACCTCCCGCGCCAGGAATGATGCCGAGTTTGATTTCGGGTTGGCCGAACTTGGCGCTGTCAGCGGCAATGATGAAGTCGCACATCATGGCCAGCTCGCAGCCTCCGCCCAGGGCGAAACCGCTCACGGCGGCAATCACGGGCTTGCGCACCGAACGAATGGCTTCCCAGTTGCGGGTGATGAAGTCGCCTTTGTAAACATCCATGTAACTCAAAGGGGCCATGCCAGTGATGTCGGCCCCCGCCGCAAAGGCTTTTTCACTGCCAGTGATGACGATGCAGCCTATGCTGGCATCGGCCTCGAAGGCGAGCATGGCCTCTCCCAGCTCGGTCATGAGCGCGTCGTTCAAGGCGTTGAGTTGTTTGGGGCGGTTCAGGGTGATGAGGCCGGTGCGCAGGGGGCCGTCGCCGTGGATGGCGGTGAGCAGGTTCTCGTAGGTCATGGGGTGTCCTTTCAAAATTCAGTTCGCCAATTCTGGCGATAGTTTTTTTCGCGCCAGTTCTGGCGAGGGATTCTCAGCGCGCCAGTTCTGGCGCTTTGCTGATATTCAGTTCAATGAATGTTTCGTCGCCTTGGGTGATGTGGATGCGTATGGGCAAATAGTGCAACTGTGGTGCGAACCAGGCTTGTGCGACCAAGTCTTTGTCCTTGGCTTGCAGCCTTTGCGGCACCGCGTGCACCGTGGTGATTGCGCCCAGGGGGGTTTGTAGCACCTCGTGGCCTTTGACTTGGTAGGCGTAGGAACGCAACCCTCTTTCAAACGCCAAGGGAAAGGCCACTTGCTGTCCGGGCGCGGTGAGTTCTTGGCGGGTGGTGAACAAATAGGTGAGCTGGACAAACTGGCTGTTGATGTCTTGCACATCAGCAGGCCGGGCCGCTTGCTGGCCGTTGGCAAACTCAATGTGTTGTTCCCCCAAGGTCACTGCCAAATGTTTGTTAGAGAACAGAAGCCCTCTGGTTTGCTCAAAGCGCTCGGGCCACACACCCTGCGCGGTGATGCGGCCGCTGCTGGAGGTCGACCACCTGAATGCCCCGGCCCCTGCTCTCACATCCATATGCATTCGATAGCGATCACCTTCTAGGCGTATCCACTCCACTGTGGCGCTTCCATGAATCTCTCCCCGGTAGTAGCCGTGGGCGGCGTAGCTCACCCGTGTGGTTTGCGGCCACACGGTATCCACCACTTGTTCAACCGCAGCGGCCGTGGGTGGTATCGCCGCATCCACAGTGGCACTGTTCGCGGCGGACGCAGCAGCACTTGAAGCCGCTTGGGCGACCGCATCGGGAGATGGCTCGTTGGTTGCCGCTGGCACCACGTCTTCCACCACGTCCTCCCCCAAATCGGGCACAACCGGCGCACTCGTTTGAGCCAGACGACGAGGCAGCGGTGCCCCCGTGTTGCGAGCGGCGCGGGGGGCAACAGGCGGGCGCGTGGCTGCTGTGCTGGTTGGTGGCGGCGCCAGGGCCATCTCACGCACATA
>JBJTHI010000168.1:0-3987 GCA_046094425.1 Burkholderiales bacterium
GCTTTTTTATTATCATATTCCACAAACCCTCCTTGGGCCCCGCTGTCGGTGGCGTGTTGGCTGGCTGTCATCACGGCCTGTATGCCGTGGGTTTGGCAGGCACTCCGAATGTCTTCATGGTCGGTCGCCACCACCACTTGAGCGGCTTGTGAGTGGGCGGCTTGTTCGGCCACCCGCACCACCATGGGTTTACCGCCAATATCGGCCAGGGCTTTGCGTGGCAGCCGGGTGGAGGCCAGGCGTGCCGGAATTAACACGGTGAAAGTCATGCACCGTCCACCAGGTGCGCGGTTTTGGGGCGAGGGGTGTCAGGCGGCAGGGCGCGTGCTTCGGATTCCAACATCACGGGAATGCCGTCGCGCACAGGAAAGGCCAACAAGTCCGCGTGGCAGACGAGTTCGTGTGTGGCCTGCTGCGGTGGCCGCCAATGTTCTAGCGGGCCTTTGCAGACGGGGCAGACCAGAAGTTCCAGCAGTCGGGTGTCCATGACAGTGTTCAGTGTAGGAGTGAGTGGGTGCGTTGACTGCTGCGTTTGCTGCGGTAAAGCGCATCAAGCAAAGCATCATCCATATCTTGATCCCAATGCAAGTCTAGCGGCACCACCCAAACTCGGGTGTGGGCATGGACAGCTTTGTTCAGTTTGACGGCATCTTTCTCGGTGACGATGACATCGGTGGTGTCGCTGGGCCAGGGCAGTTCGTTGTAGTCGTGATGATCGGGCAGGGGCAGCGGCGTGATGTTCAAACCACTTTGCCTCAGCATGTTGAAAAAGCGTTCGGGCTGGGCAATACCGGCTACCGCCAAAAGTGGCTGTTGCTGTGAGAAAGCGGCCAAGGTCGTTAAGGTGTCAAGCGTCGCGGGCTGCCCCATCTGCCAAGCAGACCACGACACCGCGCCGCTGAGTTGAGCCCTGGCGATATGGCCTGGCAAATGCGTCGATGCGGTGGCGCAGTTGTAAAGCACCACTGAACGTTTGGGTAGCTCGCGCGGCAGTGGTTGACGCAGTGGCCCCGCAGGCAGCAGCCAGCCGTTGCCCGCGCCGCGCCCATCAAAAACGATCAGCTGCAGATCGCGTTTGAGTCGCAGATGCTGCAGCCCATCGTCACTGATGACGATGTTGACCTGCGGGTATTGAGCCAACAACGCGTTGATGGCCGCTATGCGGCTTTTGCCCACGAAAACCGGCGCTTGCGAACGTCGTCTAAGCAGCAGCGGTTCGTCACCCACCTCCGCAGGTGACGAGTCCGGAAGCACTTCTTGCACGCCCCCCGCCCTGTCATCCACCGTGCCACCATACCCGCGTGAAACGATGCCCGGCTTGTGCCCTTGCTGCACCAACCATTTGTAAAGCGCCAGGACCGTGGGGGTTTTGCCCGCACCGCCTACCACCAAATTGCCCACCACCCAGACCGGCACAGCGGCCTTCGTGGCGCGCAACCAGCCCCAGCGAAAGAGTTGCACGCGCACCGTCACCAAGGCAGAAAACACCAGTGACACAGGCCAAAGCGCGGCGGCCAAAACGCCCCGTGTCAACCACGCCGCTTGCAGCTTTTGTTGCCAAGAAGTCCGTTGTGGGGCGGAGGCCATGAACGCGCAGTGGCGGAATTGGGAGAGAGAACGCTCAACGAGATGAGGCCTCGTTGCCCTGGGTGGCAAAAGTCAGGCGCGCCAAGCCCGCACGTCGGGCGGCGTCCAGCACGGTGACCACCATTTGGTGGGTGGCGGCTGCGTCTGCCGAGATGATGACCATGCTGTCCGCAGAGCCTCCCGCTGCTTCGGTGAGGGCCACCGCCAACAGGTCGGTGTTGCGACCATCTACCACCTTGCGGTTCACGGCATAACGCCCATCAGCGGCCACCGCCACGATGACTTCCCGTGGTCGGTCTCTGAGTTTTTCAGCGTCTGCCACGGGCAGGCTCACTTGCAACTCGGTGAACTTAGAGTAGGTGGTGGAGACCGCCAGAAAAATCAAAATCACCAAGAGCACGTCAATGAAGGGGATCAGGTTGATCTCCGGTTCTTCCAAACGGTGTTTGCGGAAGTTCATGGCGCTTCAGGCAGATGGGGGTTCAGTTCGACGGTTTGCCGCGTACAGAAAAACGCATCAAGTGCGGAACGAAACGCTCTGCTGCTTGTTCCAGTTGCAATGTATAGGTGTCTACCAAGCCGCGAAAGTAGCGGTAGAACATCAGCGCGGGGATGGCAATGATCAAGCCGAAGGCCGTGTTGTACAGCGCAATTGAAATGCCGTGGGCTAACTGCGCCGGGTTGGTATTGCCGCCGGGGCCGGTGGCACCAAAAATTTCGATCATGCCAATCACCGTGCCCAACAGCCCCAGCAACGGTGCGGCCGAGGCAATGGTGCCCAGGGTGTTGAGGTAACGCTCCAGGGTGTGTACGGCGGCGCGGCCTGCGGACTCGAAGCTGCTGCGCAGTGACTCTTCGTCAATGCGCGGTTCGGCGATGACGGCCCGCACCCCGGTGGCCAACATTTTTCCCAACATCGAGTTGTCAGCGAGTTTGTTCACCACATCGGCCGAGGGCAGGCGTTCCCGGGTGACGGAGATCACCTCGTCGAGCAAACTAGGTGGTGCCACACGTAGCGTGCGCAGACTGGAAAAACGTTCAACGATCAAGGCCAAGGCCACGATCGAACAAAGGATCAAAGGCCAAATTGGCCAGCCAGCGGCTTGTATGATCGAAAACAAACTGAAGTCCCTTCTGCGGCGTCAACAGGTTTGGAATTTTTGGCTGGGCGGATTATGGGGCCAGTGCGGCGCAGTCCTTCTTCAACAACCTTGGGTCTTACTTTTGTTTTCTGGGTGGACCGACATGGGTGTTTTGGGTGTCGTCTTGGGGTGGAAACGCCCATCCCCTCAGCCATCCACTGCTGCTGTGGATAACTTTGTGGGTAACACCACCCCGCAGGCCCGCAAGCCGCGAAAATCCTAGGGTAAGAACAAAATGCCTAAAGTTTGAGCATCAAAAATCCTTTGAAAAACAATGACTTGCAAGATTGTGAAAGCCCTGTGACAACCAGGGTGGGCTGCCAAGCCAGCATTGGCGCGCTTGTGGAGTTCTCAAGCCCCGCCAATGCTCGCTTTCAGGCCGATGGGGAGATGATGTGAGCGATTTTTCCCCCAGTGCAAACCCGAATGTTCAAGCGAGTGTTCCTGCCCAGCCGTTGTTGGTTTGGACGGTTTCTGCTCTGGTGCGTGCGGTGGCCGACGCCCTGGCCAGCCGGTTCGCCTTGTGCAGCGTGCGCGGCGAGCTCTCAGGCTTTTCGCGCGCGGCCAGCGGCCACTGTTACTTCAGCTTGAAAGACGCCGATGGCGGCGACGCCTTGGTGCGCTGCGCCATGTTTCGCCGCGCGGCCAGTTTGCTCGACTTCAACCCGCAGGATGGCCAACAAGTGCAACTGCGTGGCCGTTTGGTGGTGTACGAGCCGCGTGGTGAGTTGCAGTTGGTGGTGGAGAGCATGCAGCGCAGCGGCGAGGGCGCGTTGATGGAGCAGTTTTTGCGCCTCAAAGCCAAGCTGCAAGCGCAGGGATTGTTTGACGCGCAGCGCAAGCGCGCCTTGCCGGTTTTTCCTCGTGCGGTGGGTGTGGTCACCTCCTTGGGTGCCGCCGCTTTGCATGATGTGACGAGTAGCTTGGCGCGGCGCGCGCCCCATGTGCCGGTGGTGGTCTACCCCAGCCTGGTGCAAGGCCCACAGGCTCCGTCTGCTTTGGTCGAGGCGCTGCGTTTGGCAAGCCAGCGCAACGAGGTGGATGTGCTCATTCTTTGCCGTGGTGGTGGCTCACTCGAAGACCTCTGGGCCTTCAACGACGAAGCCGTGGTGCGTGCAGTGGTGGCTTGCTCTATGCCCGTTGTCAGCGGCGTGGGGCATGAAACCGATGTGAGTTTGGTGGATTTCGCTGCCGACTTGCGGGCCCCCACCCCCACTGCCGCCGCCGAGATGGTCGCCCCCGCCGCGCGGGCGTTGCA
>JBJTHI010000169.1:0-16822 GCA_046094425.1 Burkholderiales bacterium
CCATCCACGTGGGTAAAGTGAGCGTCGCGCGTGAGCACGGCGGCACCGTGTTCTAGGGCGCTGGCCGCTATCCATAAATCGTTGCTGGGAATGGGCTGGCCTTTGCGACGCAGCCCTGCATACACCAAGGCATAGCTGTCTGCGGTTTGTGCTGAGATGGGCAGCACAGTCACCCGGGGCGACTGAAGTAAGCGAGCCAGCTCGGCCCGGTTCTTTGCTTCTCGGCCGCCAGCAGCGAAGCCGCCTAACAACTCACCCAGTACAACGCTGTTGACGTAGAGTTGTTCAGCGTGCGCGATGACGTTGACGATTGCCTCATCGCCCAGCATGAAGGCGGTGTAGGCGTTGGTGTCCAGGAGAATGGGGCGCACAGAACCCTCTCAAGGTTTCCAAAGACTGGAGTCCACTTTCCCGAACTCTGCGACAGCGCGCTCGAAATCTTGGCCGTCTTTCTTTTGCCAACGACCAGCCAGTGCGTCCAGATCGTCATGGCGACGCATGGCAGGCTTGGGCGGTTTGCGGCCCAAGCCATGGTCGATGAGCCTGAGCACCAGCGCGTTGACGCTGGAGGACTCTTTGGCAGCTTGTTTTTTGAGTTGAGTGAGGGCTTTGTCTTCTAGCCCACGAATGCTGAGGTTAGCCATGATGTCACCTATGATGGCAAATTGCCTGCACATCATGCCAGCACTCGGGCTCATGTTCAAGGTGTTTATTCAGCCCCGCTTGAACGTCGCCAACAACACACCAGCCGCCACAAACAAACCACCAAAAGCGCGGTTCATCAAACGGATGTGGGCGGGCGACTTGAGCAGCCGCAGCAGCTTGGCTGCCAACACGGTGTAACCTGCCATCACCACCAAATCGGTGAAGCCCAAGGTGGCGGCAATCACCAGGTACTGCGGCCCCAAAGCGCGGCCCAGGTCCAAAAACTGCGGCACCACAGCCAGCAAAAACACCGTGCCTTTAGGGTTGACGGCGTTGATCATCCAGCCGCGCAACACCAGCGTGTGGCGCGGCACCTGCGGGTTGTCTTGGCCGTTCAATTCCACCATTGGAGTGGCTGGCGCACGCCATTGTTTAATACCCAGCCACACCAGGTAAGCCACGCCCAACCACTTCACCAGCAAGAAACCAAAACTTGACGCTGCGATCAGCGCACCCAGGCCCAAGCCCACCACCACGATTTGTGTCCAAATGCCCAACACCAGGCCAAAGGTCATGAAGTAACCGTGTTTGAAGCCGTGGTTCAGCCCCGCGCTCATGGCGGCCACAGCACCTGCCCCCGGCGACAAGCTGATGGCCCAAGCGGCGAGGAAAAAAGTCAACCAGGTAGAGAGTTCCATGGGGAGGATATGGGCAGTCAGAGGGTGAGGTGGTTTCTAACACAGGGTCTATCGCTCACCGATCCGTTGACTCAAGTAATCGATAAATACACGCGTCTTCGATGAAAGGTGCCGACCAGACGGCCACAGCAAACTGTAGCGGCCATCTCCGTTGACGTAGTCGTCAAGCAGGCTGACCAGTTGCGTTTGTGCCAGTGCTGTGCGCACCAGAAAGTCCGGCATGCAAGCGATGCCGACGTGACGCAAAGTGGCCCCCAATACAGCTTCTATGTTGTTGCTTGCCAGCACTGTGCGAAGGCCCGGCATATCCTGCGTGCCTATGGCTTTCAGTGGCCATTCCAGCAACTTTCCTGAATTGGGGTGGCGAAAACGAATCGCCGCATGACCGGTCAATTCGCTCGGCGTTCGGGGCATGCCGTGCGCGTTCAGGTAGGTGGGTGAGGCACACAACAACAAGCGAAAGGACTGCAAGGGCCGCGAGATCAAATTGGAGTCTGGCAGGTCACCGCTGCGGATCGCTACGTGGATGCCATGTTCAATCAAGTCGAGGCTGCGGTCGTTGAAACTCATGTCGAGTTCAACATCGGGATAACGCTCGAGAAAACCCGGTATCAGGGGCACCAAGAAGTGGTGACTCACGATGGGCGCGCTGACCCGCAAACGCCCGCGCGGCACTTCCTGCGTTCGCAAGAGCATGTTTTGCGCATCATCCAGGTCTTCAAGGATGCGTTGGCATCGCTCGTGAAATTGCCGCCCCTCGTCAGTCAATTGAACACGCCGAGTGGTTCGCTCCAGCAAGCGAACGCCCAGTTCTTGCTCCAGACGAGTCACAGCCTTGCCCACTGCGGAGGCCGACATTTCGAGCGCCCGACCAGCCTGCACCAAGCTGCCCATTTCCGCAGCTTTCACAAAAGCCATCAATCCACCGAGTTTTCCCATCAACGGCGAGTATCCATTGCGGCAATTTTTTCCGCACTGACCGGAATGATTGAATGCGTGCAGTTCATACGAATCAGTCTAACCTTGTCACCGTCTACTCACAGTCAAACGATCTGGCATGTTCCATTCTCCGCGCCCTATGGTTTTGCTTTTTCGCTCGTTTCGGGCACATTCGATGCCACAGGCCCGTCGTTGGTGGATCATTGCCGCGTTAGCGACTGCACTGATCCTGTTGCCAATCCCACTCCAGGTCATGGGTACGCACTGGGTGCGCATTGCAGACACTTGTTTGTTGTACGTCATGCTGGCGCTGGGCATGAATGTGATCATTGGCTACGCTGGGCTGCTGGATTTGGGTTTCGTTGCCTTTTATGCGGTCGGTGCCTACCTGTTTGCGCTGCTGAGTTCACCTCACCTGGCGGAGCAGTTCACCTGGATTGCTGCGATCAGCGCCCGCGGTCCGTCCATCGCCTGGTGGGTCATTCTCCCGCTGGCAGCCGCGCTGGCGGCATTTCTCGGGATCTTGCTCGGCGCGCCAACGTTGAAGCTGCGCGGCGACTACCTCGCTATGGTGACTTTGGGGTTCGGGGAAATATGGCGGATATTGATCAACAACCTCGGGCATCCAGTCAACATCACCAACGGTGCGAAAGGAGTGGCGCAGATTGATTCCATCCGTCTGTTCGGTGTGGACATGGGCCACACCTTCACGCTCGCGGGCTTAGAAATCGCCTCCGTCAGCTTGCATTACTGGCTTTTTTTGGTGTTGACGGCGATGATGGTGCTGGTCTGTCACCGCTTGCAGCATTCCTCCGTGGGGCGTGCCTGGATGGCCATTCGTGATGACGAAGTCGCCGCCCAGGCTATGGGCATACACACCAGTCGATTGAAGCTGCTGGCTTTTGCGATAGGTGCCAGCTTTGGGGGGGTCTCGGGGGCGCTGTTTGCTGCCTTCCAGGGGTTCGTCTCGCCGGAGGCCTTCAGCTTGCAAGAGTCGGTGGTGATCGTGGCCATGGTGGTGTTGGGTGGTATGGGCCACCTGCCGGGGGTGATCCTGGGGGCCATCGTGCTCAC
Organism: Burkholderiales bacterium; assembly: GCA_046094425.1. Lineage (GTDB taxonomy): Bacteria > Pseudomonadota > Gammaproteobacteria > Burkholderiales > Burkholderiaceae_C > JANPCX01. Next base: position 3,357 of record JBJTHI010000169.1, read on the forward strand.
GGGTTTGCCCGAAATCCTGCGCTACGTGACCGGCCCGCTGCAAACTATGACTGATGGTCGACTTGACGCGGGCATTTTGCGTCCGCTGCTGATTGCGCTGGCCATGATAGGCATCATGCTGTGGCGTCCAGACGGGCTTTGGCCCTTGCCCCAGTATCCTCGCCAGCGAGAATCGGGCCGCTGAACAAGGCGTTGTTCCCATTGAGTGCAGACACGCATCCGTTGTCCATCTCCCTCATCGCCATCGATGGACTGCGTCATCGCAGGGCCGTCGTGCAGCTCCATGAGGAGTACCTGGCCTGGGTCTATTCGGGTTTGGAGCGATTGCTCGGCCTGCCCGGGTCAGCTCCATGCGGTCTGTCGGTGGCAGACGACATCGACAGCGCGGTCGACAAGGTGTACCGTGATTTTTCGCCCCATGGGGCGTTCTATTTGATCGAGGTGAACGGTGAACTCGCTGGCATGGGTGGCTTGCGCCGGCTGTCCGACAGCACGGCCGAGATCAAGCGCCTGTATGTGCGCCCCGCCCATCGGGGGCAACAACTGGGTGCAATGCTGCTGCGGCGCCTGTTGTCCGACGCCCAGGCCCTGGGCTACAAGCTGGTGCGCCTGGATTCAGCACCGTTCATGCATGCGGCCCATCGCCTCTACACGGCCCAGGGTTTTGTGGACTGCCCCGCCTATGAGGGTACGGAGGCCCCTTTGGCTCTGCAATCATCATGGCGATTCATGGAGCATCCCGTTAGGGCACCTATGAGCTGAGTGCCTGGCGGTTCATTTGTGGGATGGCCCTAGGCGAATCCAAACGCCACACTGGCGTGGTCACAGGACGGTCACAGAAGCTGCGTAGAACCTGTCAGGTGCGATCAAAAAACAAGCCCGAATCAGGAGACACCCCATGAACAAGGTCATCAACCTGCAAATCAATGGTTACATTCAAGTGGCCCAGTTTTGGCCCGACGGTGAAAGCGACGCCGACACCACCAAACTGTTGGTTAGCGTAGGTCAGGACAGCTTCAAAGTGAAGATGCCGAATTCCGACGTGCACCTGCCCACGTCGGCTTTTGACCATGCCTATCAGCGGGGCGAGAAGAAACCCGATGGCAGTTTCAAGCAAGACAAACTCATCAACTCCAAAGGCCAAATCACGGTGCGTTTGCAGCGTGTGGATGCGCCGGAGTTGCATATTTCGCCCGGCCCCATCAAGGGCAAGTCTTTGAAGGGCACGGGTTTGTTCCTGAAGTACCGTCAGCGTCAGGCCGAAACCGGCACCCATGCGCTGGGCACCTTCTTGCAAGGTTTGGCCGATGCCAATGGCCGCGTGGCCTGCACCTTTGACTCCAACCTGGGTGCCAACCAAGGCCCGGGTGATGTGGTGGACAAGTATGGCCGCTTTGTGGGCGACATCTTGTTGGGTACAGGGCCCACCCAGATCAACCTCAACCTGTGGTTGTTGGAACAGGGCTGGTGCGTGGTGGCGCTGTACGACAGCATGTTGGCTGGCGAAATTGCAGAAACACTCAAAGCCTGGCGCAAGGGCCGGGGCAAAGGCAGCCGCAAGATGTATCGGGCCAAATTCGAGCCCTTTGAGCAGCTTGTATTTCGAAAAAAAGGCTCGCCGCTGCAAGTTGAAGGCGACCACAAATTTATCCACCCCAAATACTTCCGCCGCTACATCACCTGGTTTGCACACCACAACGCGGGCAACTTTGCGGGTGACTATGCCGACTACCTGGAGAGCAAGGGCGAAGAGGTCTACGAGCTGAACGAGTTCGTGGCCGCGCTCCAGCAAGGCCAAAGCAAATCCACCCCGTATCCGCTCTACGAGCGAGCGTTTGACGGCAACAAAGTGGGCTGGGCGCCAGAGCGTTTCATTTTCTTGGAAGCACCGTCCACTGTGTTCACCAGTCAAGGCGGTTTGGAGCGCAAACTCAGCAAGGCGGATTGGTAAAACGCAGCACAAACCGTAGGTCGTTGAAAGAAGTGATTTACCGGATGGTTCAGGTGTAGATGCGGCCCAGCTACTCCGCTGTCAAACGCTCCAAAACCGTTCCCGGTTTGACGCCGCAAGCCCTGCACCAATCAACAAAAACCAGGGTGTCCACGTAGGCCTCGCCGCGTTCGATCTTGGAAATAAACGACTGACCAACACCCAATTCCGCTGCCATCTCTGTTTGTGATTTACCCGCCTTGCGGCGCAAAGCGCCCAACGCAGCTTGGAGGGCTTGGTAACGGGGGTGATGGACGGAAACAGGCACATCGGCATGCTGTAGTCCGTTTCCGAATAGTCCAGTTTGAACTATTTGAGATACGATCTTGAAAGGGGCGAACGATGGGTGAGCCTCTCAACCCAACTTGAAAGAGAACGATGAAGCGATTTTCAGCAATGGTGTTGTTGCTCGTCTTGGCGGCATGCGGGGGTGGCGGTGACAACGCCCCCGCGACCACGCCCACCGCGACAACTGCCGAAGGATTTTGGAGTGGCACAGCATCGACAGGCCGACAGGTGTCGGTGGTCGTTCTGGACAATGGGGAAACGTGGGGTGTGGTTGCAACAGGCGGTTCTATCGTCGGGGCACTTTATGGAAACACCACTTACAGCGGCGGCACCTTGTCCGGCTCTGGTCGGGAATTCAATATCCCCTCGCGCACCGTCACCTCTGGCACGTACACCGGTACTTTCACGGCTAAGAGCGTTCTCAACATCGCTACGTCGGGTGGAGTCCAGTTCCCCGCTACCTACGGCACCAGCTACGACCAGGCGGCATCGCTCGCGGCCTTGGCCGGAAACTTCAGTGGCAGCGGAACAAGCCGAAGCAGTCCGGTACAAACGGTGTCAGTTTCCATCACCTCGGCAGGCACGATTTCCGTTCCTGGCACCAGTGGGTGCTCGGCTTCCGGAACGGCAGTGCCTCGCCCTGGGGGCAAAAATGTTTTCAATGTCAGCGTGACATTCAGCGGCAGTAGCTGTGCTTTGGGCAATGGAACCTTAACGACAGGAATTGCTTACTACGACGCTACTACGCGGCAGTTGCTGGTGATGGCGTTAAACGGTAGCAAATCGGACGGCTTTATCTACCTCGGCACGAAATAACAGGCGTCAGCATTTGTTCACCCCTTCTTTCTTGCCCGCTAAAGTCGGGGGGTGAACAAACCCAAATCCCTCTACACCTGCTCCGACTGCGGTGGCACCAGCCCCAAGTGGCTGGGTAAATGCCCGCATTGCGGGGCCTGGAACACCTTGATCGAGGGCGTGGCGGAAAGCGCTGGGCCGGGTAAGAACCGCTACCAGTCGCTGGCCAAAACCTTGCCTGTGGCAACGCTCTCTGAGATTGAAGCCTCGGATGTGGACCGCCAATCCACCGGCATTGAAGAACTCGACCGCGTGCTGGGTGGTGGCATCGTTGCCGGTGGTGTGGTGTTGATCGGTGGCGATCCGGGCATCGGCAAAAGCACCTTGCTGTTGCAGGCGCTGGACAGCTTGTCCCGGTCGATGAAGGCGCTGTATGTCACCGGCGAGGAGAGTGGCTCGCAGGTGGCGCTGCGTTCGCGTCGCTTGGGGCTGGATGGCTCCAAGGTGCGCGTGCTGGCAGAAATTCAACTCGAACGCATCATTGCGACGATTGATGCCGAGCAGCCTGCGGTGTGCGTGATCGACTCGATTCAAACCGTTTACAGCGACCAACTCAGCTCCGCCCCCGGCTCGGTGGCCCAAGTGCGTGAATGTGCGGCCCAACTCACCCGCACCGCCAAAAGCACAGGCACCACCATCATCCTCGTGGGCCATGTGACCAAAGAAGGCGCATTGGCCGGGCCGCGAGTGCTGGAGCACATTGTCGACACCGTGCTTTACTTTGAAGGCGATACCCACAGCAGCTTTCGCCTGGTGCGCGCCATCAAGAACCGCTTTGGTGCGGTGAATGAGATCGGCGTGTTCGCCATGACAGAAAAGGGCCTCAAGGGCGTGGCCAATCCGAGCGCCATCTTTTTGTCCACCCACGGCGAGCCGGTGGCCGGCTCCTGTGTGCTGGTCACCCTGGAAGGCACGCGGCCCTTGCTGGTGGAAATTCAAGCCTTGGTGGATTCGGGTGGCCCCAGCCCGCGCCGCTTGAGCGTGGGCCTAGACCGTGACCGCCTGGCCATGATGTTGGCCGTGTTGCATCGCCATGCAGGCATTGCCTGCACCGACCAAGACGTGTTTGTGAACGCCGTGGGTGGCGTACGCATCAGCGAACCGGCGGCGGACTTGGCGGTGATGCTGGCGATTCAAAGCAGCCTGCGTGGCAAGCCGCTGCCGCGTGGGTTCATTGCGTTTGGTGAGGTGGGCTTGGCCGGGGAGGTGCGCCCGGCCCCTCGTGGCCAGGAACGTTTGAAAGAGGCTGCCAAGCTGGGTTTCAGCGTGGCTGTGGTGCCCAAGGCGAACGCGCCCAAAAAGCCCATTGAGGGGCTAACCTTGCACGCAGTGGAGCGCATCGAAGAGGCCATCAACCTGCTGCGCGGCTTGTGAAGAAGAGGCTCCCTGGGCGATCAATTCACCAATGCAAGCTGTGGAAACCGCGAACAAGGTTGTCATCTGGACACGGTTACATTCTCGGTATGAATTCAACCATAGGCTGGGGTTTAGCGGTCGCTGCTGTGGCACTCGCGTGGGTCAGTTATGGCTGGCAAGGGGTGGTGTTGGCGGTGACGGTGATCGTCTTTTGGCTGCTGTTGCAGTTCAGCCGTGCGCTGCGTGTGATGAAACTGGCTGCGGCTGCACCGGTAGGCCAAGCGCCCAGCGCGGTGATGTTCAACGCCAAGTTAAGAACGGGCATGACCATGATGCAGGTGCTACCCCTTACCCGCAGCTTGGGCCAGCGCATTGAAGCCCCCGCAGCCAACCAGCAAACCGAAAGCTGGCGCTGGTCTGATGACAGCGGCAGTTACGTCACCCTGACCTTTGTACGCGGCAAACTTGACCACTGGCATTTGCACCGCCCCACGCAGGCGGGTGATTTGCCCTCAGAGTTGGAGCGGGCGGGGGCGTCTTAAAATCTGCCGCTTTAATCAAACTCTTGGAGATGCGCCATGTCGATGGCCGACCACGACGGAAAAATTTGGATGGACGGGCAAATGGTGGATTGGCGCGACGCCAAGATTCACGTGCTCTCCCACACCCTGCACTATGGCTGTGGTGCGTTTGAAGGCGTGCGCGCCTACAAAACCGCCAAAGGCACCGCGATTTTTCGCCTGCGCGAGCACACCGAGCGCCTCTTTAACAGCGCCAAAATTTTGCGCATGAAAATTCCCTTCACGCTGGAACAGGTGATGGATGCGCAGTGCGCCGTGGTGCGCGAGAACAAATTGGAGTCGGGTTATTTGCGCCCACTCACTTGGATTGGTGACAAGAAGTTGGGCGTCAGCCCCAAGGGCAACACCATTCACCTCATGGTGGCCGCCTGGACTTGGGGGGCTTATTTGGGTGACGAAGGTTTGAGACGCGGCATCCGCGTGAAGACCAGCAGCTACACGCGCCACCATGTGAACATCACCATGACCCAGGCCAAGGCGGTGAGCAACTACACCAACTCCATCTTGGCCAATATGGAAGCCACCGATGATGGCTACGACGAAGCCATGTTGCTCGATGCATCCGGCTTCGTGAGCGAAGGCGCGGGAGAGAACCTCTTCATCATCAAAAACGGCGTGGTCTACACGCCCGACTTGTCGGCCGGTGCGCTCAATGGCATCACCCGCAACACCATCTTCGCCATCTGCAAAGACCTGGGGCTGGAAGTGAAAGAAAAGCGCATCACGCGCGACGAGGTCTACATCTGCGACGAAGCCTTCTTTACTGGCACCGCCGCCGAAGTCACGCCAATTCGTGAGCTGGATCGGGTTGAGTTAGGTGCGGGCTCGCGTGGCCCCATCACCGAGAAAATACAAACGGCGTTCTTCGACATCGTGAACGGCCGCAACCCCAAGTACGCCGAATGGTTGACCTTGGTTTGACCTCCTCAACAAAGAGCCAGCACGATGAACAGCCAATCCGCCGCCGTGATTGAAGTCACCGCCAAAGACCTGCAAGGCCCGGGCGTGGTCGCTTGCCCCAACCCCAAGATGACACTCTGGAGCACCCACCCCAAGGTGTTCATCGACGTGGCGACCACAGGCGAGGGGAAGTGCCCTTACTGCGGTACGGTATACAAACTCAAGGCGGGCGAGAAGGTACACGCGCACTGAGCACGCAACACCTCTTGCTGCGACACCGTTCCTGCTAGTGCAGTGTTTCACTGATGGCGGTACTTATAAAACCGGATACGTTTGGCCCTATGGCTAGGCGCCCACCACAGCGATACAGAGGTATCGCGCGGATGGGCAACGACGCCATCGGGCCAAAGGCGCAGTTTGATAATTGCCGATCAGCGTGAAACACTGCACTAGCGCTCGATAGCGGGCAGAGCATAGTCTCGAATCACCGCGCCAGTTTTGGGGGCGGTAGCCCTGGATTGGGCATCGGTGGTGGCAACGACGACGGCATTCAAGGCCGGGACGACATAGATGTACTGCCCGCCGTAACCCACCGCAAAAAAAGAAGGCAAATCGTCGCCTGGCGTGCTGGCCGTCCACCACAGATAGCCGTAACCCCACAGGTCGGGGCGACGGGGAGGCGTGATGTTGGAGGCACCTTGTCGTCGCGTCGCCGCTGCCAGGTAGTTAACAGATACCAGTTGCCGGTCTTTCCAGCGCCCTTGCTGCAACACGAGTTGCCCCAGTTTGGCCATGTCCCGGCTGCGCAGGTTCAACTCTGCGGCACCATTGGCCTCTCCCAGTGCGTTGGTTGGCCAATGGAAATCGGTGATGCCCAATGGGGTGAAGAGCTTGTCTTGTGCATAGCTGACCAGATTGGTTTTGACGCGGCGGGCTAGCGCGAACGACAACAGGTGTGAGTCCAGATTGCTGTAGTGGAATTGGCTCCCCGGTGCGTGGGCGACACGCCGACTCAACGCGTGCTGGAGCAAGTCTGGCGCATAAAAGCGGCGCACAAAATCGTTGTAGTCGGTGAGTTGGTCAAGGCCGCCACGGTCAAAACCGGGCGTCAAAGTCAGCATGTGGGCCAATGTGATCTGGGCGGTGGCTGCGTCCAAAGGCCAGGTTTTGGCCTCGGGGAAAAAGTCCAGTAGCTTTTCTTCGGTGCTGCGAATCAGGCCCTCATGGAGTGCCGCGCCGACCAACAAGGACACCACACTCTTGGTCACGGAATATACGTTGTGCAGCGTCTGTGGCCCGACACCCGCTCTGTAGTACTCATAAGCGATGGCCCCGTCGCGCACGATCAGCAGGCTGCGAATGGCGGGCTGGTCGGCACGCACATGCTGCTCAAGCGCCGTTAGCTTTTGAGGGTTGACACGCAGCAGAGCCGGAGTCGATTCAAGCCATTCTTGTTCGTTCAAACGCGTGGTGGACTTGGCGGGCGAGGGGCTTTGCGCCCAAGCCTCCACATTTACCAGCACGAACAGGGCGAGCACCAACAGACTTTTGGAATGACCTGACATGAGGTTCTCCGTCCATCAGCGGGATGGTCTGTTCACTGTAGGGGCCGGTCTACGGCCTGTCCATCCGCCACCATCCCTTACGTGGAACCACTTGGCAAGGCATTTGGAAAGTAGGCGGGGCCGCCCAGAATGGCGCTAACGTTGGGGACTGCGCCAACTCCAAGGCGACGCGCTGGCGCACGCACCTCAAGATGGGCGAGTAGGTGCAATCTCAATGAACACGCCAGTCACTCAAGGCCGAACCGCGGGCAATACATGGCGGGCCAAGATAGGGCCGGTGTTGTCGTTGGTGGCATCCACCACCTCGGCAGTGGCGACCAGCACCAGCGACCAGTCGGGCACCACATAGATGTACTGCCCACCAAAGCCATTGGCATAAAAAGATGGCACCTCGGTGCCCGGCACTTTGCTGATCCACCACAAATAACCATAGGGCCGGTTGCTGGGCGGGCCGCCGGCACTTTGGGGCTGCACAGCCGCTTTCACATAGGCCGGGTCTAGAAGTTGTCGACCACCCCAGCACCCTTGTTGCAACCACAACTGCCCAATCTTGGCCATGTCGCTGCTGCGCAGTTGCATGTGGCTGGCACCCATGTTGTGGCCGTCGCGGTCTTGGGGCCACTCAAAAGTTTCTATGCCCAAGGCTGCGAACAAAGTGTCTTGCGCCAACTTGGCGGCGTTGCGCCCCGCACGCTCGGTCAAGGCCACCGAGACCAAATGCGAGTCCATGTTGCTGTAAACAAACTGTGCCCCGGGTGTGGCAACCAGGCTGCGCTGGCGTGCCCGCTCTAGCGTGGGGCCAGTCAACAACTCCGCAATCGTGCCGCCGGACGCTGCCGGATCAAACCCGGCGGTGAGACTGAGCAACTGCGCCAAAGTGACGGCGCTGCTGGGCTCGCCTTTGGGCCAAGAGGCAATCAACTCGCTCAATGGCACTTGAAGGTGGGGCCAGAGCTTGTCTTGCAGGGCCACGCCCACCAAACTCGACAACACGCTTTTGGTGACCGAGCGCACGTTGTGCAAGCCGCTTTCGGTCAAGTCAGCGCGGTGGTAGGCATAGGCCAGTTGTTTATCGCGCACGATGAGCAAACTGCGCAGGCGTGGATGCTCTGAGGGCAGGCGTTGATCCAAGGCGGCGATTTTTTGCGCGTCCAAACGCAACGCGCTGGGCTCGCCGCGTGGCCACGTGGCGCCGGGGCGGCCGTCCACCGCCTGCGCAGCGTTGTCCCGAATGCAGTTGGCGTGAACCGGCAACGTGAAGGCGCTGGATAGGAAGAAAAAAAGGCGGCGCCGCAGCGATGCGCTACTCGGTTCAACATGGCGTACTCCTATTTGAGCAACAAGCGGGCACTCTAGGCGGCTTGCACTCTCGCGTCGATCTGTGACTCTCCCCTAAGGGCGCTCTCACTAAGGGCGCTCTCACAAAGCGGCTTCGTACAATCCGCCGTAACACTTTGCTATTGACTGCCCCATGTCTGCACCCCACGAGTTTGTCCTGACCCTGTCTTGCCGTGATGCCAAAGGCATTGTGTATGCCGTTTCGGGTTTGCTCTATCAGGCGGGCTGCAACATCGTGGACTCGCAGCAATTCGGCGATGTGCAAAGTTCAGACAGCACGGGTTTGTTTTTCATGCGTGTGCATTTTGAAGCGCCTGCGCACTTGGCAACCCCAGGCATGCTGGAGCAACTCTTCACTCATGTGCGTGAGCAGTTCCAAATGGAGGCGCATTTTTATTCCTTGGCACGCAGGCCTCGCTTGCTGCTCATGGTGAGCAAACATGGCCATTGTTTGAACGACTTGTTGTTCCGCCAGCAGTCGGGGCAATTGGATGTAGACGTGGCCGCCATTGTCAGCAACCACCCGGACTTTGCTGAGTTGGCCAAGAGTTACGGCATACCCTTTCACCACCTGCCCTTGCCCACGGGTGCCACAGCCGCTGCCAAACGCGCGCAAGAACAGCAGGTAGAAGCCCTCGTGGCCGAACAACAAATTGACCTGGTGGTGCTGGCGCGTTATATGCAAATTTTGAGCCCCGAATTTTGCGCCTTCCTCAAAGGCCGGGCGATCAACATTCACCACAGTTTCCTGCCCAGCTTCAAAGGGGCCAAGCCCTACTACCAAGCCCATGACCGGGGCGTGAAGTTGATTGGTGCCACCGCCCACTATGTGACGGCTGATTTAGACGAAGGCCCCATCATTGAACAAGACGTGGAGCGGGTGGATCACTCTCTGAGCCCCGAAGATTTCACGGCTGTGGGGCGCGACGTAGAAAGTGTGGTGCTCGCGCGCGCCGTACGTTGGCACGTGGAGCACCGTGTCCTCATGAACGGGCACAAGACGGTGGTGTTCAAGTAACCCGCTACATCATGTCCAGCGCCAAACCCCCTCTCGCCAAACTCGCTGCTTTGGCCAATGCGGACGACACCGAAGCCTTGTTCTACGAAGCCTTGCAAAGCGGTGACCTGGATCGGTTGATGGGCGTGTGGTCAGACGAAGAAGAAGTCAGCTGTATTCACCCCGGTGGCCCGCGGGTGCTGGGCTTGCATGCGGTGCGCGCCAGTTTCGAGGCCATGTTCGAGCAAGGGCCGGTGGATGCGCGGCCAGAACAAGTGCGGCGTTTGGTGTTTGCCGACAGCGCCGTTCACAGCGTGCTGGAACGAGTGGCCGTGGTCACCGACCAAGGGCCCGGCACGGTGTGGGTGTGGGCCACCAATGTGTACGTCAAGAGCACCCAGGGTTGGAAACTGGTCTCTCACCACGCCAGCCCGGGATTGCTCGGCCCCGCGCCCGCACAGCAAGACGCAGGCAATACCTTGCATTGATGCGGGGTTCAGCCACGTGAACCACTACCGCGCTCCACGCTGGTTAGCGCCGCCAGGTGCGGCGGGCGGTCATGTGCAAACCATTTGGCCTGCACTGTTCAGCAAGCGTTTTCACGGTCAGGTGCCCCACTACCGACGCGAACGCTGGACTACGCCGGATGACGATTTTGTCGATGTGGATTGGCTGGACAACGCCACTCATCACAATGCCGCCAAACCAACTCAGCAAGTGCTTCTGGTGCTCTTCCACGGCCTAGAAGGCAGCTCGCGCAGTCACTATGCACAAGCCTTTGCCCACCGGGCGCGTGAGCTAGGCTGGCGGTATGCCGTGCCGCATTTTCGCGGCTGCTCGGGTGAATTGAACTTGGCACCGCGCGCTTACCACTCGGGCGACCACACCGAAATTGGCTGGATGCTGCAGCAGTTATGCCGCGCCCACTGCGGCCCCGTGGTGGCGGTGGGCATCTCCCTGGGTGGCAATGCCTTGTTGCGCTGGGCGCAAGAGGAAGGCGAGGCAGCACGCCACACGGTTCAAGCCGTGGCGGCGGTATCTGCCCCCCTGGATTTGGCGGCGGGGGCCAGGGCCATAGGCCAAGGATTCAGCCAACTCAGCTACAGCCGCATGTTTCTGCGCAGCATGAAACCCCGAGCCCTGGCCAAGTGGCAACAACACCCGGGTTTGTTTGACAGAGAGAAGTTAGGAGTCGCTAGAACGCTGTTCGAGTTCGACAATGTGTTTACAGCGCCGGTACACGGTTTCCGCGACGCCAACCATTACTATCAGCAGTCCTCCGCCAAACCGCACCTTGCGCGCATCCGTGTGCCTGCATTGGTGCTCAATGCGCGCAACGATCCCTTTTTGCCCGAGCCGTATCTGCCGCACGCGAGCGAGGTGGGTCAGCATGTCACCTTGTGGCAACCGAAACATGGTGGACATGTGGGTTTTCCGGGTGGAGGTTGGCCAGGGCATGTGCTGACATTGCCGCAGCAGGTAACGGATTGGATGCGTTTGAAATTAGATGCCGTATGCACAAATGAAGGAGTACAGACATGAGAGTTAACTTACGCCACTGCGTTGTGTTGCTGATGGCTCTGTTCAGCGTGTCCATGCCAAGCTCTGCACAAACGCTTTACCGCTGCGGTAACGAGTTCAGCCAAACTCCTTGCTCCAAAGACGCGCCAGCGGCACGTATACGTTCTTCTGCCGCGCCAGACCGTCCTGCCACTCCGGCAGGCAAAGACCTGTGCATCGCGCACGCCTCCAAATTGCTGGGCTTTACCGAGCCCCAAGCCGAGCTGTTCGACAACGTGAGCAAAGCCCCAGCACAGGTGATTCAGTACGCAGGCACACCCATCGCCGCGAAGGCTTATTGGTTGCAAACGCGGGGGCGTGTACATCAAGGATTGCTGGTGCCCGCCTTGTCCTTAGACTGCTTTTTGAGTGACGATGAACAACGTTTACTCAAGCTGGAGCAGTCCACCAAGCCAGCCCCGACTCGCTGACGACAGGCGGTTCCGCGCATGGACCCCATCGTTCTTGCTGCCCTCAAAAAATGGCCCAACGTGCCCGCCTGCCGAGGTTGGTTGGGCCTGGATGCGCGGGGCGACTGGTATATGCGCGACGACCGCATCCAAGCCGCAGGCCCTTTCCCGCAAAGCAAAGGCAGCCGCATCAACCACGACAAGTTGCGTGAATTCATTCAGCGCAACTACGCGGTAGACCAAGCAGGCTGCTGGTTCTTTCAGAACGGGCCCCAGCAGGTGTATGTGGAGCTGGAAGCCGCACCGTGGGTGTGGCGTTTGTCCCCAGGCAATGGCGCTGTGCCTGCCATCCACAGCCACACTGAACAAGCGGCCAGGTTTTTGTCGGCTTACACGGATGAACAGGGGCGACTGTTTCTGCATACCGACCTGGGTTTCGGTTTGGTGCACAGCATGGATGTGCCACATGCCCTTGCACCCGTGGAGTCTGGTGCTTGGTCAGTACAAGAGATGTGTTTTGCCGATATGCCTGGGCGGTTTGAGTATCAGCGTAGCCCTTCGTCGGGAGTGCGCTAGCCTCGCCCCAACCCACCAAACCAAGACTCATTCGCCGCGCCTGGGTGGGTGCGGCTGACGATGAGGCCGCCTTGCAAATACAGGGCGTTGAGCAGCCGAATGGCCAGCTCGCGTGACAAGCCGGGCCACAGCATGAGCTCACGCAGATTCACGCTGTTGCCCCGCATGCGGTTCACCGCCGCTTGGATGTGCTCAGGCATGGGAAAACGTTCCCACCCGGTGCTCGGGCCCACGCGGTAAGCGGCCAAGCCGGCGATCTCGGGCAACAACTCGCAGCGCGCGCCATACCATGCCAAGGCCCACAACCACGGGGCCAAGGAATAGTGGTAACTCTGTTCTAGTGACCAAACCAGAGGGTCTTCACTGGGTGGTTGCAAGACGGCGGGCTCCACGTGCAATACGGTGAGTTTTGCCAAGGCGTCGGCATCCAGGCCATTCAGTGACAAGGGGCAGTGCACACTGTGTTGCTGCGGAAAAACCGTCAGGGGAACGGCCCTGTCCTTGGATTGGCAATGAATGGTGACCCCTTTTGCGTGGCGCACGCTGGCGGCCATGACTTCCAGCACATCCAGGCTGTCACCGACCCAGCGTTTGTCTTCATAACGCAGCAAGTCGGCCTGCAAGGAAGGGCTCAGGCCGCTCAAGCGCGTGCCGAGCACCAGGCCATTGGCGGCCCACGGGCTTCCATCCATCTCATCAAGGTAGCGGATGTAGCTGCTGGCCCGCATCAACTCGGGCTCGCCTTGGGGGAGGGTGGACTCAAACATGGTTCGATAGAGCGAGAAACATCGGGTTTGTACGGTAAGACTACCCGAGCTGTTGTGACCAAGCGTGACAGGTGACCGTTGTTAAGGATGCTTTCCTGGAGACGTCCATGTAAGCATCCTTAATCCAAAAGGTTAGGGGGTAACTCCCGAGTTCGACACCAATCGTCCATTCCGGGCGGTTTCCCTGCTTTGGTCTCAATGAAATCAACCAGTTAGAGGCGTTGAGTTGTTTTTGCTGTAGTGGCACGCGGGTAAATTGATTGTGTTGGCACTCATTTGGTTA
>JBJTHI010000170.1:0-4404 GCA_046094425.1 Burkholderiales bacterium
ACCGATCCCCGAGCAGGCCCAGGGCTGCGCGCGCAGCGATTGACCATCGGCTTGCCCACAACTTCCGATAGATTTGCAATATCAGGGTGCAAACTCAACCTCATATTCGTCAGATGGCAACTTGGCTCACGGATTCAGGTAAAAGGCTTTGCCATACTGGGGCTCGTGACTGCGAGCATGTCTAGCAATGCAGCAGATAGCTCCCTCCTCGGCAATCTCATAGACACGACAAGCACTCCTGCAGGACTTCTCGTCAGGCTAGATGCAGGCATACCGACAAACTGTACAGGTACACCATATGGCTGGATGCTGATCAAGGCTGAAAACAAAACCATGATTGCCGTGGTGTTGACCATGTTCGCAATGGGAAAGAAGGGGGCAACGGTCTACACAAACCCAAAACTTCCGGGCGAATTTTGTGAGATAACTCAATACGATCCCGTGGAGTGAACCACTGGTCGAGTGCCTATGGGTAGGCAACTGCTTCTGACAGTCACCCCACACCACTTACCATACGGGATAACAGTGAGCGGAACAAGCAAGTTGGTGCGCTCGACGAAGCCTATGTATTTACGTGGTGTTGTCGCGTGGTTCAGATAGTCTGTTTGCATACCTATGTCTAGCGTGACGAGAAGTTCTCCGGAATAGTCAATCGACAATCTTTTACTGGGGAAAATTAATCCCATGGTGCCCTTCCTTCAAAACTTGACCGTTCGTTTTTTGCTGAGCGTGATGTGTGTGCTGGGCAGCAACTTGGTATGCGCCCAAACTACTACCATCACCTACTTCCACAACGACATCTCCGGCAGCCCGATGCTGGCGACCGATGCATCGGGCAACGTGGTGTGGAAAGAAACCTACCGGCCTTACGGTGACCGCATCAATAACGCGGCAGCCAGTGGCGGCAACAAACTGTGGTTCGCGGGCAAGCTGCAGGACAACAACTCCGGCCTGTCTTACATGGGGGCCCGCTACTACGACCCGGTGATCGGGCGTTTTCTGGGGGTAGACCCCCGTGGCGTTAATCCAGCCGACCTGCACAGCTTCAACCGCTATGCCTATGGCAACAACAACCCCTATAAATACGTTGATCCTGATGGCAGAGTTTCAGCACCCGCTGTCTTTATCGTCGCCGCTGCGGGGCTGTATTTGATCGGTGCGTTTGACACGCCCAAACAACGAGAAGAACGCATCCGCAGCACCAATGAAGCCTTCCGACGAGTGGGGGAGGTTATTGGGAAGGTCAGAGGCATGTTCAATGAGTCGACGGAGGGGGCGGCTCAAGGGGAGGGGGCAACCAAACCTGCTGAAGCACCAAACGGCAATCGTTTCCCTGATCGTCCACTTCCGCGTGATAAAGATGGGAACCCTATCCCTGATCCAGAAGCTGAAGGGGCTCACACCCAGCTCGGTCAGAAGCAAGGCCGTAAAGGTAAGTATGACCAAGCCCGAGAGTTCGATGCGAACGGTAAACCCGTTCGTGACATTGACTTTACTGATCATGGGAGGCCACAAAACCATCCCAACCCCCATCAGCACGACTATTTGCCAAACCCAACTGGAGGCACTCCGCAGCATGGGCCACCAAAACCGCTCAGTCGCTGAAGAGATTCCAATGGCTACAACTCTCGATTCATTCCCTATCTCAGGTACCCAAGTGGCCGATTTGCTCAGAGCGGTAAGAGGGTCGGAGGATGTATGGGTTATTGAGAGCATTGAGACTTTGTCTCAAGAAAACGGGGCTTGTCTTGGAGATCTTTGGAGACGCTCGCAGATGGGGGCGTTAAAGGTCAAAAATCATGAGCTCTGTTCCGCATTGGTTTTTGCCGTTCAGGTGATATCACTTGATTTGTACTTAGAGGCAGATCCAGCACAACGCTTGTACATTGACGATGGAGAGAAAGTCGAATGCACTTTTTGTTGATGCCCATGAAAACTACGCAACTTTTGGTCCGTCGGTGGCTATGCGGGTTGTTTGCGCTGGCGCTGATGTTGGTTCTCGGCGCAGCACACGCCCAAACCACCATCACCTATTTCCACAACGACATCTCCGGCAGTCCGATGCTGGCAACTGATGCGTCGGGCAACGTGGTGTGGAAAGAAACTTACCGGCCCTACGGTGACCGCATCAACAATGCGGTGGCCAGTGGCAGCAACAAGCTGTGGTTTGCAGGCAAGCCGCAGGACAACAACTCCGGCCTGTCTTATATGGGGGCTCGGTACTACGACCCGGTGATCGGGCGTTTTCTGGGCGTGGACCCCAAGGGCGCTGACCCTGAGGACATCCACAGCCTGAACCGTTATGCCTATGGCAACAACAACCCCTACAAGTATGTAGACCCGGATGGGCACAGTCCGCTGGATGTGGCGTTTTTGGTGTGGGATCTGGGTAAGTTGGGAATGGCGATGTACACCGGGGTCGGTGTTGCAGGGGCCGCCGCTGATGTCGCGTTGAGTGCGGTAGGTGTGTTGAGCCCTGTTCCTGGAACCGGACAAGCACTCAAAGCGGCGAGAGCGGTAGAGCATGGCGCGGATCTTGTAAAAGCTGCCGACAAAGTTGCTGACATCAAAAAAGTTGTAGAAGTTAGCCGTACGCGTTTTCCAGAGTCTGCTCGACACATAGAGGATGCGATCGCTGCGGGCAAACCTTCAGTGCTTACAGTGGGTGAAAAAGGGAGCAATGTTTCCCGCCGGAAAGAAGCCCTTAAAGGCACGAAGAGCAATTCAAAAACTGATAGAGATGAGTTCCCTCCTGCGATGTTTGAGGAGGGAGGTAAAGGTGCATCTGTACGTAATATTTCTCCCAAGGACAACAGAGGTTCAGGTGCGTGTATAGGTGCGCAGTGCCGAAATCTGTCTGCTGGAGACAGGGTTGAAGTTAGGGTGACGGAATGAGCTCGTCCCTATCTAACCTCCTAGCAATTTCGAGCAGTGAAGTAACACCTAAAAAAGAGATAAATATAAATCACTTAATTGATGACGATTGCACTGTAAGTGCTGATCTTCTTTCTCAGTTAGTTAATGTTTATTTAGAAAGAAACGGATTTTTTGCGTTCGAGTCATCTTTATGGTTTTATGACTATGAATTAATGAAAACAATAAACAATATTGACTGTTTAAAGTTATATGAGGAGCAAAGACGGGAAAGGATATTCTTCGCGTCTGATGCTTTGGCGACTCAGTTTTTTATCGATAAAGAAAAAATTGGTAGTTTAGATCTTGAGACCGGTGAAGAATCCATAATTTCTAAGAGTTTCGAAAGTTGGGCAACAGAAGTTCTATCTGATCCAGACTTTTTGCTCGGGTACCCGTTGATGCGTGACTGGCAGCAAGAAAACGGGAAAATAAAGAACTCTTGTCGACTGGCACCAATAACGCCATTTATTCTTGGGGGTAATTACTCTGTCGAAAATTTGGTGGAATTGGATATTACCGAGCTAATCGAATTCAAATCTAACTTATATTCTCAGATCTCTAATTTACCGCCTGGATCACAGGTTGAGTGGAAACTGGTTCGTTAGATGGCTTGAGAATTCCTCTATATGCCGATGTTTCGTTTCTCTCCCCGCTTGCGAGCCGGCCGATGCCTCGTTTGTCATAACGCTTTGATTCGCGGCTTCACCCTCCTAGAGCTGCTCGTCGTCATCGTCATCATTGGCCTGTTGGCGGCTTATGTGGGCCCGCGTTATTTCTCGCAGTTGGGCAAGTCGGAGCAGGGCACGGCCAAGGCGCAGGTGGAGGCGTTGGCGCGGGCGCTAGACGCTTATAGGCTGGACACCGGCCACCACCCAAGCGCCGAGCAAGGTTTGGGCGCGTTGGTGACACGGCCAGCGGACGAGCCGAAGTGGGCGGGCCCTTATTTGCAAAAGGCGGTGCCACTGGACCCTTGGGGCCGTGCTTATGTTTACAAAATTCCAGGGCAAGCCTGGGACTTTGATGTGCTTTCTTACGGCAAAGACGGTGCGCCGGGCGGGCAAGACCTGGACGCCGACATTTCTTTCCGCTGAGTACGCCGTGTTGGCATGGCGGCTGGCCGAGTGGTCGGAGCCTGCGGCTACCATGCCAGGCTGATTCTTTTGTGATGACCATGCACTCCACCACTGCTCCTGCCGCGCCTGCCTTGGATGCTCATGCCCGCAGCGGGGCGGCCGTCGCCTGGCGTTTGAAAGTGCGGGGGGCGGACGGCCGCAAGCAGTGGCATGAGGTGATGGCGGCCAGCGAAGCCGAAGCGGTGCGCTTGGCATCCACGCGGGGGTGGCGGGTACTCCCGAGTTCGACACCAATCGTCCATTCCGGGCGGTTTCCCTGCTTTGGTCTCAATGAAATCAACCAGTTAGAGGCGTTGAGTTGTTTTTGCTGTAGTGGCACGCGGGTAAATTGATTGTGTTGGCACTCATTTGGTTA
>JBJTHI010000171.1:0-12790 GCA_046094425.1 Burkholderiales bacterium
CGGTGAGGGCTTCGTAGCGCACGGCACTTTCGTGGCTGGCGGTCACCATCAGGATGGGGATTTCTTCTTTGCCGGGATAGGCGCGGAACATTTTGATGAAAGCCAGGCCGTCCAGCACCGGCATCATGTAGTCGACCACCACCAGGTCGGGGTCGTTGATCAGGCACCAGTCCACCGCCTGCATGGTGTCGGTGAACTCAATGGCTTCGCAGTCGGTCAGTTGTTTCACCAACGACCTGACCACGACCACGTTGACCTGGTTGTCGTCAATGATGACGATCTTCATGGGCCTCTCCGGTTACACCCCCGCACCATGGCGGGATCGTAGACATGTTGTACACCTTCTTCCCGGAAACCGCAGTACCGAGAACTCGTTGTTTTATCGTCTATTTCGGTATGGACTTGAGGCCAGGGCCACGGGTCAGGAAGCGGTCACTTGACTCTGTCGCTTGGCTCGCCAACCCGTCCACAAAGCCAGCAAGCCCGGCCCAATGATCAAAGCCCAAATGATGAGGCTCAAGTTTTTCTGTACCCAGGGCAGGTTGCCGAACAAATAACCGGCCGTGGTCAAGGACAAGACCCAAATCAGGGCACCGGCCACGTTGTAGAAAGTGAATTTGGAACGTGTCATGGCTGCCACACCGGCCACAAAGGGCGCAAAGGTGCGCACAAACGGCATGAAACGCGCCAGGATGATGGTGATGCCACCGTGTTTTTCGTAGAACGCATGGGCAGCGTCGAAAGCGGCTTTGTTGAACCAGCGTGAGTTTTCCCAGCGAAATACCTTGGGGCCGAAGTATCGGCCTATGGTGTAGTTGGTTTGGTCGCCCAAAATCGCCGCCGCAATGAGAATGGCCATGGCAAGGGGCAGGCTCATCAGCCCCACGCCACACAGCGCGCCCACCACAAAGAGCGAGGAGTCGCCGGGCAAAAACGGCATGACCACCAGGCCCGTTTCCACGAACACAATCAAAAACAACAAGGCATAGACCCACATGCCATAGGTTTGAACGAAAGCAGCCAGATGGTCGTCGACATTCAAAATGAAGTCGATCAAGAATGAGATGATTTCCATGGGGCGGCATTATCAGGGGCTCTCGTGGCAATCCACGGCAAGCCCCTGCCTAAAATGAGTCGATGAGTGAGTTGAACCATGCCCTGCCCGACCGCCCCGCCCATCCGGCCCATGCAGCCCGCCCCATCCGCCCCATTCGTGAATTGCCCGATGAGCTCATCAGCCAAATTGCCGCCGGTGAGGTGGTCGAGCGCCCCGCCTCTGTGGTGCGTGAGTTGGTGGACAACGCGCTGGACTCGGGTGCCACCACCATCACCCTCAAACTGCTCGCAGGCGGCATACGCGCCGTGGTGGTGGAAGACGACGGCTGCGGCATACCCGCGCCAGATTTGCCCCTGGCGCTCAAGCGCCACGCTACCAGCAAGATTGCCAGCCTGAGCGACCTGGAGCATGTGGCCACCATGGGCTTTCGTGGTGAAGCCCTGGCCGCGATTGCGTCAGTGGCCGATATCAGCATCACCAGCCGCTTGCCAAGCAGTCCCCACGCGCAGCGCTTGGAGGCTCGATCGGGTGAATTGCAAGTGGCCGCGCGTGGGCCGGGCACGAGCGTGGAAGTGCGGGAGTTGTTCTTCAACACCCCCGCGCGGCGTAAATTCCTCAAGACCGAGTCCACCGAATTGGCCCACTGCATAGAAGCCTTGCGCCGCCATGCGTTGGCAAGGCCCGATGTGGGTTTTGCGGTTTGGCACGAAGGCAAGTTGTCGCAACAGTGGCGGGCCAAACCGTTGTCTGATCGCCTGGCCGATGTGTTGGGCGAGGAATTCACGGCCCACAGCCGACCTGTGGACTGGGATGCGGGTGTGATGCGTGTGTCAGGACGCGTAGGCACGCCCGAAGCCGCGCGCGCCCGGGCTGACCAGCAGTATGTGTATGTGAACGGGCGTTTTGTACGCGACAAACTCATCGCCCACGCGGTGCGTGCGGCGTTCGAGGATGTGCTGCATGGCGCGCGTCAGCCGAGTTATGTGATGTACATCGACATCGCGCCCGAGCTGGTGGATGTCAATGTTCATCCCACTAAAATTGAAGTTCGGTTTCGAGACTCACGTGCCGTGCACCAAGCGGTGCAACGTGCGGTGAGCAGCGTTTTGGCACCCTCCAAAGCCTTGGCGGCTACGACGCCAGATCCATTGAGCACTGCGCCCGAGCCCGCGACCTCTTCCGCGCCGGTCGCTCCATCCTCATCCGATTTTTACAACCCACAACAAGGTCGCTTGGGGCTGACTCAAGCCACTGTGCTGTATGCCCGGGAAGAACCTTTGGCGTGGGTGAGCTCCCCAGCGCAAGCTCCTGCGCCGTCTTCAAGCCCCGACAGCAGGCCCGACGACTGGCCGCTGGGCCGCGCGATCGCGCAAATTGCAGGCATTTATATCTTGGCCGAAAACCAACAAGGCCTGGTGGTGGTGGACATGCATGCCGCCCATGAGCGGGTGGTTTATGAGCAACTCAAAACCAGCCTGGGCACGGCCACGATTGAATCACAACCCCTGCTGATACCCGTCACGTTTCACGCCTCGCCCCAAGAGTGGGCGGCGGTGCAGAACCACATGGGTACGCTGCAAACTTTGGGTTTGGACATCTCGCCCTTAGGGCCTACCACCCTGGCAGTGCGTGCCCGGCCCGCTGCGCTGGCGCAAGGCGATGTGGTGCAGCTAGCACGCAGCGTACTGGCCGAGCTGGCCCAGTTTGAAGCCAGCCAGGTGGTGCAGCAGGCGCAACACCAAATACTGTCCACCATGGCTTGCCACGGCGCAGTGCGCGCCAATCGGCAGTTGAGTTTGACGGAAATGAACGCGCTACTGCGCGACATGGAGCGCACCGAGCGTGCCGACCAATGCAACCATGGCCGACCCACCTGGCGGCAGATCACGATGAAAGAGTTGGACGCGCTGTTTTGGCGTGGGCGATAGCTAAGGAAATGCTGAATAAGTCCCCGCAGATGCGCGCGCCTCGAATCGGGATGGGCTGCAAGGCGAAAAGCACAGCAATACCCGAAGGTATTGCGAGCATTTTCAACGGCGAGTAGTGAACAGAGCCACGAGTGACCGCCCGAGTTCGAGGATGCGCGCGCTGCCAGGGACTTGTTCAGCGTTTACCTAACAACTTACTACCGCTTAGAAGCCACCGCTCTTTGACCGAAGAAGGATTGGCTGGCGGCCAGGTTGCGCTCGTGCGTCATGGTGCGCCACCAAGCGAGTACCGCATCAGCGCGACCATCAAAACCCACACGTCGTAGTTCTTCGGCCACCAGAGAGCAACTCGCCGCAGTGCTGGAGTCTAAAAATGTCTTGGCGGCCAGCCGATCGCATTCGAGATAGAAACCCTTCAGGTCTTCGACACGCAAGATCACTGCGCCCATGGGTAACGCATCGTTGGGCAACCAAGTGGGTGGGGCTGCCACCACATGGTTGACGGTGAGGCAAAAACCAAGCGCGGTCATTAAGCGACGGGTTTTCAAAAGGAGAGCCATGACAGTGTCCTTTGCAGTGAGGTGGCAGCGCAAGAAGCCGATGCCTCACTATCGGCACAAATGGCCGATTCAGTAGGGGAAAAAGCGGGCCGAACGGGCACCATTTGTGGCAAATGGGCGAATCTCGCATCAGCGCACGCCACCGGGCTCACTACGCCCCATGTTCCAATTCACCCCTGTGGAGGTGAATAAATGGTGACGCTCAAACTCAAACGCCCACCAGGGGATGCGGCCCCAGGGGAATCAGCAGCAGCGTTTGGCTCGCAAACCAGGCGCCCGCCCCTGCGCGGTCAGGGGGTACAAAAAAGGCCCAGCCTGGCCGAACGACAGGCCAAACGAGATCAACAACAAACCTTACGGGCCAAGCTGAGCACCGCTGTGCCGGCTAAACCGGCACGAAATCCGAAGACTCTGCACAACAGCCTGCCATCGCCCAACAAAACTCACTTACCCGAGCCAGTTGCACGTCATACAGCATTTGGCAGCAGTTCATCCGGCACCACAAGGCAAGCCGCCAGACCTGACTCACCGCCCCCAATGATGGTGCCCCCTCGACGACAGGTTTCCAGCCAGCACGCCCCCGACACACTGCGTTTGTCCAAACGTTTGAGTGAATTGGGTTTGGCCTCACGCCGCGAAGCCGATGAGTGGATTGCCAAAGGTTGGGTGCGTGTGGATGGCCAGGTGGTAAGCGAACTGGGCTCCCGTGTTCACCCTAGTCAAACAATCACCCTGGACAGCGCCGCGCGCCAGCAGCAAGCGCAGCAGGTCACGGTGCTGCTGAACAAACCCATAGGTTATGTGAGCGGCCAAGCCGAAGACGGCTATGAACCGGCCTTTGTTTTGGTCACGCCGCCTAACCAATGGGCGCACGACGACAGTGGCATTGCTTTTGCGCGCGGCCATTTGCGCAGCCTGGTACCTGCCGGGCGGCTGGACATCGACTCGGTGGGCTTGTTGGTGTTAACGCAAGACGGCCGCGTGGCCAAAACCTTGATTGGCGAGCACAGCGCCATTGAAAAAGAGTACCTGGTGCGGGTGCAGAGTTTGAGTGGCCTGCCGCTGCCCGGTGCGCAGTCCAGGGAACAACTCGGGCTGTTGAATCACGGCTTGTCCCTGGACGGCGAGGCCCTGCGGCCAGCGCGTGTGGAGTGGGTGAATGACGACCAATTGCGTTTTGTGCTGGTGGAGGGCAAAAAGCGCCAAATCCGCCGCATGTGTGAGGCCGTGGGGCTGAAGGTGACAGGCCTCAAGCGGGTGCGCATTGGCCGCGTGATGTTGGGCGACCTGCCCGTGGGGCAATGGCGTTATTTGCGGGCAGACGAGGTGTTTTGAGCAGCCAACTCAGCAGCCGCGCACCCTGAATTCAACGCGGCGATCCAGCGAATCTTGTTGGTCGTCGGTACCGCTGCCAATCAGGTTTTCACGGAAACCCATGCCCACCGGTTGAAAACGCCCCACGGTGTCGGTAGCCAAGGTTTCAATTCGCTTTTGAATCGATGCGGCGCGCTGCAGCGACAGCCGCTCGTTGAATTGTTCCGAACCGGTGCGGCTGGTGTGGCCAATGATGGTGAGGCAGGCTTTGGACGCTGACAACTCCTGCGCCAGTTGCTTCAACCACATGGCGTAGGGCCCACTGATTTTGGGGTCAGGAAAAAAATCAGTGGAGCCTGGGCGGAACAAGAACTTCACCGACAAATTGTTGGTGGCCAAACCCAAACCCACAATGCGACCAAAAGCAGCGGCAGCGGCGTCATTTCGACCCAGTTGCGTGTTGCTCAAATAAATGCCCACCAACACACGCATCTGCCGCCCTTCGGCGCGCTCGGCGGCGGCCTCGTAATAACGAAGTGCCTCGGCGTGGTTGCCTTCTTCATAAAACTTGGCCGCTTCAGACACCAGGGCAGCCACCGGCAGGCGGGCCAAATAAACCTGGTCGGCCTCACCACCGGCTGGGGTTTGCGCGGTGCGAATTTGGCCTTCAATCACCCTGTCCTTGGTGAGCGAAGGACTGTCGCGGAAAAAGCTGGTGGGCGTGCTGTCCACACCCTTGGCCAAAACCCGAGCGGCAGACTGCGCCACGACCACACCATTGCGAATTTCGGTGAGCGACAAATTGATGCGGTAACCGGTGTCGCCCCCCGAGGTGCTACCCGTGGTCAAGGTGCCGGCAATCAAAAACTGCGCTTTTTTGAGCGTTTCACCCGAGACCGGCAGCACATCAAACTGCTCAAACCCGGCTTTGGCGCGTTCCAGCAAACGGCTGTCCAGCACGCGGGTGGAGGTAGTTTGCTGGCCGGTGACCCCATCAATCACCGCGTCCAGCACGATGATCGGTTTGCCTGCGCCGGTGATGTTGCCAATCAAAGCCTTGGCCGGTTGAAACTGCGGCAGGCGACGAGCCTGAACCAACAAATCGTCCACCGCAAACGCAATACCTTGCTCCAATGCCACCTCGCCCGCAGGGACGGCGGGGCGTTCGGGGGTGGCGCACGCAGCCACCAAAACAAGGGCCGTTGCTGCCAGAACGCGCAAGGCACCAGAACGCAGGGCCAGGAAAATGGGGTTGGTTTTCATCGAATCACCGTGCGCTGTGCCCACCGTTCAGGTTCAGCCCCAGGTGGGTTCATTAGAGGAAAAGCTGTGGAGCGGGTGAAGGGAATCGAACCCTCGTATGAAGCTTGGGAAGCTGCCGTTCTACCATTGAACTACACCCGCAGTCGCGGCGGATTATAGGCAGCCGGTATGACAAACACAGGGTGACAAACACAGGGTGGTTTTTCCCCGAATCGAATACGAAGGGACTTCCCACCTTCGAGCGACGGCGTCGATGCGCCAAGATGGGTGGTTCGAGTCATCCATCTGTTGCTGTGTTGAAAGGGGAAATCCATGAGCGAGATTACACGAGGTTCTGGTGGTCGTGAAGTGGTGCGTGTTGGGGTTGATTTGGCTAAACGCGTGATTCAAGTGCACGCCGTGGATGCCGCAGGCCGCGTGGTCACCAGCCGAGCGCTGGCCCGCGACAAGTTCATGGCCTGGTGCGCCCAGTTGCCCCCGGGCTGCTTGGTCGTGATGGAGGTCAGTTCATCGGCACACCACTGGGGCCGCAAGCTGATAGCGCTTGGAATGGATGCACGCATCATTGCGGCTCAACTGGCTGCGCCCTACCGCAGCGAAGGTGCCACTGGCAAGAACGACGCCAACGATGCTGCCGCCATTTGCGAAGCAGCCAGCCGTCCCCACATGCGCTTCGTGCCCATCAAAACCGTGGAGCAACAAAGCATGCTGGCCGTGCACAGTCTGCGTGAGGGCATCAAGCAAGACCGCAATGCCTGTATCAACCGCATTCGCGGTTTGTTGCTGGAATTTGGCGTCGCCATTCCCACCGGCGTGCGGGCGCTGGAGGCTGTGCTGGACGACGTACTTGAAGACGCCAGCAACGAGATGAACGGCTTGGCACGTATCACCATGCGCCGGGCGCAGGATCAGTGGCGCGAACTTAATGAACACCTCAGCTGGTGCGATGAACGCATTGGTGCCCATGCCAAAGACAATGAAGCGGTTCAGCGTGCATCCACCCTGATGGGCGTGGGGCCCGTAGGTGCATCGGCTGTTGTGGCCACCGTGGGCAACTTCAAGCAGTTCAAGAGCGGTGCCCAGTTCGGTGCCTGGATGGGGCTGGTGCCCAAGCAGCGCTCATCGGGCGGCAAGAACAACCTCTCCACCATCACCAAACGCGGCGACACCTACTTGCGCACCTTGTTGATCCAGGGGGCCAAGTCGGTCGTCAACTCCGCGCACACCAGGAGCGATCCCATCAGCCGCTGGGTACTGGCGCTCAAAGAACGTTCAGGCTGGCAAAAGGCGGTGGTGGCGCTGGCCAACAAGAATGCGCGAATTCTGTGGGCGGTGATGACCAAGGGCACAACATTTGATCGCCACCATGTGAGTGTCAAACCGGGTGGCAGCACGGTAATGACGAACCTGCCCGCCAACGCAGTCATCAACTCGATTTAGTCAAACAACTTCCTTGCACGACGATAACCAGAAGATGCACTGACAGGTCAGACCGGCAGCAGGCAAGCTCGACTAACCCCTTGTGGCGGCATTGGCCAGTCCACGTGATAGGAATGGAGCCCTGCTGAGCGGTTCGTATCTGGGCCCGCAGCGCTGGCGGTGATTGCTTAGCGACTGCAACAAGGCCGTCTGTAGAGTGGCAGTCTGTTCTCTGTTCTTGCCTTCGACCCCGTCGCCGTGTGTTCCACAAGCCCTTGGCTGAACAATGAAATGCAAAAAACTAAAACAGCTTGCTTGACTGAACGGGAAGTCCCTGTAATGGGGTTAGCCGTTTTTAGCCACCCACTCAATCAAAGCGTCCAAGGCGGGCAAACCCAAAGCCGCTTGCGGATGATTCACCATGGCGGCCACGGCATAGACCTTGCCGCTGCGGCCGCGCACATAACCCGCCAGGGCGCGGGTATCGCGCAAGGTGCCGGTTTTTAAGAAGGCTGCGCCAGTGGCTGCACCGTGCATCATGCGGTGGGCCAGTGTGCCATCCACACCGGCAATGGGCAGTGACTCGACAAATGCATCGGCGCTGCGGCTGCGCCAGGCGTTGCGCAGCAGGGTCACCATGGCGCGCGGCTTGCCGCGTTCGGCGCGCGAGAGTCCCGAGCCGTTTTCTACCTCCACATCCCCAGGCTGCAAGCCCTGGCGCGTCAGCCATTGCCGCATGCGTTCCTGTGCGGCGGGTAAGGTGGCAGCTTTAAACGGAAAGCCCTGGGACATGGTGAGCAGCAAATTTCGAGCGGCCATGTTGTCACTGGTTTTGTTGATGACTCGCATCACTTGCGGCAGGCGTTCTGACAAATGCACGGCAAATGGCATCAAGGCCTCGCCATGGGCGTCGCGCTGCATGGTGGCGGGGCCGGGCTGGGGTTTGCTGCGTTGGCTGTCAGTCAGCACGGGCCTGGGTTTGTCCACCACCTGGCCTTTAAGCACGCCGCCTGCTTGTTGCCACAGGGCGGCCACAGCGCGCGTGGTGAGGTCGATGTGCGACATGGCCGCCACTGGGTGTGACTTAGACGCGCATTGTTTGCTCCATGCGCCGTTGACCGTGACTTTGAGCAGATTTTTGTTGGAGCTCAAGCTAGCCCCTGCCCAACATCCCGAGCCACCCATGCCGACGTTGTTCACGACCTGGACATCCGCCAAGGGTGGATCCAGACGCGCAGCGGCACGGTTGCCCGTGCCGGGGGCCACCACCACGCGCAGCACCCCTTCGTTCAGCGTGAACGCATCGGGGCGGGCGTGATGCGGCCTGTCGGCACCAGGCGTGGGGGTGCGCACATGGTCGTCTTCGTTCAGTTGGAAGGCGAAACGATCCAGCACGATGTTGCCGGTGATTTCTTTGAGCCCTTTGGCACGCAGGTCGGCAAACCACTGTGCCAAGTCGGCTGCTGACAAATAGGAATTGCCGCCTCCCACAATGAGCAAATCACCGCGCAGGCGGCCACCATAAATCGGACCGCTGGTAAACGCATAGGTGCGCCAGCGGTAGTGGGCACCCAACAAGTCCAGCGCAGCCAAGGTGGTGACAACCTTGGTGGTGGAAGCCAGCACAAAGTGCTTCTCGTCGTTCAATGCCGCCAGGGCAGGCATGTTTCGGGGCTCGTCCATCGCCACCACGTCACTGACCTCTTGCACATACAGACCCATGCTGCTGGCGGGCAGCCCTGCATTTTTCAGCGCTGCCACCACCACAGGCGGTACACCTTTTGGTGCAACCGCCTCATTGAAACGCTGCGGGTTTGTCTGGGCTTGCACATGCCCATACAAAGAAGCCGACAACAAAGCGACGATGGCTCCTGCGCGTAGGCTCACAGCAAGCCAGCAGAGGTATCGCGGGTTCATAGACGGTGAATCATTCAAAAATTCGGAAACAGCAGAGGCCACGCAAAAAGGCCCGTGCGTCTGGTATCGGCAGAACCGGCGTCAAACTTGAGCCCTCCCCTCGATTCGGGGGAGAAACAGGGGTCTTCATGACCTGCTCAGCGCGTGGGCTCATGCACAATTCACGGCCTTTGATTCATGCCACCTCCCTTGTCTTCAGCATCTACCCCTCCCGCGCCGCCTGAGTCACCCACATCGCCTACCCGTGCCATTCGCAGCTTTGTGGTGCGTGCGGGCCGTATGGGCTCCGGTCAGGTGCGCGCCCTGGCCGATCTCGGGCCGCGTTATGTCTTGCCCTACCAGGAGAGCAACCCCGACTGGGCAGCCGCTTTCGGGCGTGATGCGCCGTTGATTGTTGAAATTGGTTTTGGCATGGGCCAGGCTACAGCCGCCATTGCGCAGGCCAGGCCAGACTGCAACTTTTTAGGCCTGGAAGTACACCCACCGGGTGTCGGGGCGCTGTTGCAGCGCATTGAAGAACTCGGCTTGAGTAACCTGCGCATCATTCAGCACGACGCCGTCGAGGTGTTGACCCACATGGTTGCGCCCGAATCGCTGGCGGGGGTGCATATTTTTTTCCCCGACCCGTGGCATAAAAAGCGCCACCACAAGCGCCGTTTGATTCAAGCCCCTTTTGTAGCGAATTTGGTGAGCCGCCTGGCACCAGGCGGAGTGTTGCATTGCGCCACCGATTGGCAACCTTATGCAGAACAAATGCTCGAGGTGCTTCAGGGCAACCCCCAACTGGAAAACACAGCGCCCGCTTACGCACCACGCCCCTCGTACCGCCCACTCACCAAGTTTGAAAACCGGGGCTTGAAGCTGGGCCACGGCGTGTGGGATTTGGTCTTCCGCAAGAAAGCCCAAACAGCGTGACTCGAGTCAGAAACTCGCTGGTTCTGTCCATGGCGGACAGTTATGTCGGCCTGTTACTGCAAATTGCTAGCACCGTCATCATCTCGCGGCTGCTCACCCCTTCAGAAGTTGGCGTGTTTGCCATCGCTGCGGTGTTTTCTGCGCTGGCCACCACCTTCCGCGACTTCGGCGTGGCGGAATACCTGATTCAAGAGCGTGAACTCTCTTTTGAAAAAATCCGCGCCGCGTTGACGGTGAATATCGGCGTGAGTTGGGCCATGGCCTTGTTGCTGTGGGGAGCCTCGCCACTCGTGGCGGATTTTTACCGCGAACCGGGTGTGGGCGAAGTGCTGCGCGTGTTGGCGCTGAACTTTGTCTTGGTGCCTTTCGGTGCGGTGACCCACGCTTGGTTTCGCCGCGAGCTCAACTTCAAACCGGTTTTCATTTGCAACTTGTTTTCGCATGTGGCCGCGTTTTTGGTGTCCATCACCTTGGCGTTGCATGACTTTGGCACCTTGAGCTTGGCCTGGGGTTCTTTTGCAGGCATCGTGGCCGTGGTGGTGGCCACTTGGTTTTTGAAGCCTGCTGATTTCCCGTTTTGGCCTGGCTTTAAGGGATTGGGGCCGGTGTTTCACTTCGGTAAATTTGCGAGCCTCATTTATGTGTTTGGGCAACTGGGCCGAGGCGCGCCCGAACTGATTCTGGGCCGCACCCTGGGTGCGGCTGATGTGGGTCTGTTCAGCCGCGCCGGTGGTTTGACAGAAATGTTACACCGCATATTGCTGCGCCCGGTGCTGCTGATTTGCATGCCCTATTTCGCAGACCAAGACAGGGGCAAGGGCGAAGGCTCGATTGCCACCGCCTATGCCAACAGCATCTCCTTGCTGTCGGCGGCGGGATGGCCGTTTTTGGCGGTGACCAGTGTGCTGGCCTATTCCTTGATTCGGCTCATTTACGGCGAGCAATGGTTATCGGCCATTGTTTTGGCTCAGGTGCTTTGTTTGGCCTGTGCGTTGGAGATTTTGTACTTGCCCTCGCGCGAGGCAGTGCTCGCCAGTGGAAACGCCAAGCGGGCCAGCGCCCTGCAAGTGAAGATCGTCTTGCTGCAAGTGGTGGGGCTGCTGGCCGCGATTCCCTACGGTTTATTGGGTGCATGCTGGGGTTTGGTGGCCGCAGCAGCGGGCGGAGTGTTGTTGTCGCATTGGGAATTGCACCGATTAGGCGCACGCGCAGGCCCCATGCTCACTGCTTGTGTACCCAGCGTCTTGTTGACCTGTTTGAGCGCGGGGCCTTTGGCGGTTGTCGCTTGGCTCACACCCATCGGCGAAGACAATCACATCACCTGGTTGTTGTGGGGTGGATCTGCTGCGGTGTTGTTATGGTTGCTCGGGCTGCGTTGGCTCAAGCATGCGCTGTGGTTAGAGTTGTTGGTTTCCGCGCGAAAAATAAACCCGTGGGTCAGTCGTTCTTGAGCCGTTTGATCATGGCCGCGCTGGTCAACATATCGAGCTGGGTTTCCAGTCGAATCACACGCTCGGTTAGGTTTTCAATTTTGGCCTGCTGCGACTTCATGGCCTCGGACTGCCGCTGAACTTTGTCTTCCAGTTTGATCACCGCAGAAAAAGCACCCCATACACGGTCTGTCATGCCCATGTCAGCCAGCCTTTCGTTTGGCTTTGGCCGCTTGGGTCTCCATTTTGGCAATGCGTTTGTTGCTGGCCTCGATGAAATCAAGCGCTTCGTCTATGAAACCCGCTGAACGATTGGCAGCTGCTTCAGCCGCAATGGCCAGGGCACCAAACTCGGCATCGACCTCGACGCCTTCATAAGCAAACGCGCCACGACGCATCAGCTCTGAAATGGGCAGATCGAGTTTTTTGGCCTTCGCAGCAATGGCGCGTTTGTCTTGCTCGGTAGCCTGCACCACGATGCGCGCACTGGCCGGCCCAAGCACATTGAGTGCAGCAGTTGCCATGAGCTTCTCTCCTTGAACGAAATGTACATGGACAGTATATGTACATAGAAGGCTCTGTCAAGAAATCGCTTCATGACATCGATGGGGTTACCTGCAAGCTGCTTCAGCTTGCTGCTTTAAAACCTCTCTTGCACTCTTCTTGCTTGAGACTAAACGCCCCGCCCACCACATTCACGCGGGCCGACCCCGGGCCAGGCGCCCTCCAACAACCAATCACCCCATGAGAACCTTTGACCCATCTTGCCCCGCCGTGTTTGACGACTTGCCCATTGAGCGCAAACAAGGTGGACAGGTGCTGCTTGCGGGTGGCCGGATCGCGCGCCAGGTTGGCGTAATTGGTGGTCTCGCGGGTGTCGCTGCTGGGCACGAAATTCAAGTTGAATGGCGTGCGATCCATGGCCCAGCTCAGGCCCAAAGCGCGAGCGTTGGGTAAGCGGGTCGGCGCTTGCTTGCGCTCAATGGG
>JBJTHI010000172.1:0-18081 GCA_046094425.1 Burkholderiales bacterium
GCACTCGCAGCCGGTAGCGGTCGCGTTTACTTGAGTTTGCTCGATGGTGGAACAACGGCTTTGGATCCCCAACGCCCGTGCTAGAATCTGCGGGTTTACCTCAGGGCTGCCGGATTTTCTGCAGTTTGGATGGGGCAAACCAATCGCGAATCCAGCCACCAAAAGGTGCGTCACGTCCCTTGTCAAACAGGGACTGTCGTTCAGGCCGGATTCTAGAACCAACCTTTGGAGTGTTAGTCATGACAGTCACCATGCGTGAAATGCTGGAAGCCGGTGTGCACTTTGGCCACCAAACCCGCTTCTGGAACCCCAAGATGGCTCCGTACATCTACGGCCATCGCAACAAAATCCACATCATCAACCTCGAGAAGACGCAGCCGCTCTTCAACGATGCGCTCAAGTTCGTGCGACAACTCGCTGCCAAGCGCGGCACCATTTTGATGGTGGGCACCAAGCGCCAAGCGCGTGAAGTGGTGGCGGCCGAAGCTGCACGTGCCGGCATGCCTTTCGTTGACCAGCGTTGGCTCGGCGGCATGCTCACCAATTTCAAAACCGTCAAAGGTTCCTTGAAGCGTTTGAAAGAAATGCAAGCGCAAGTGGAGGCGGGCACTGAAATCCGCATCAAAAAAGAAGCCCTGATGTTCGAGCGTGAGCTGGCTAAGTTGGAAAAAGACATTGGCGGCATTCAAAACATGAACGCGCTGCCTGATGCACTCTTTGTGATTGACGTGGGCTACCACAAGATCGCCATCGCCGAAGCCAACAAACTCGGCATTCCTGTGGTCGGCGTGGTGGACTCTAACCACTCGCCCCGGGGTGTGGACTACATCATCCCCGGCAACGATGACTCAGCCAAAGCCGTGGCGCTGTACGCCCGCGCCATCGCCGATGCGGTGGTGGAAGGTAAAGCCAATGCAACCAATGAAGTGGTGCAAGCAGTGGCCGCTGATGGCGACGAGTTTGTGGAAGTCAGCGAAGCCGCTTGAAGAAACGCCCCTCTCACGAAAGCGGTGAACGCGCCGTGAGAACCAAAAGGGGCTGATTCAGCCCCTTTTTTTCAACTCAATTTGATATTCAACCTGCCAACCCCAGGCAGTCAGCTTAAACGGAGAAACAACATGCCCGCCATTACCGCCAGCCTGGTCGCCGAACTGCGCGCCAAAACCGATGCCCCCATGATGGAATGCAAAAAGGCGTTGACCGAAGCCGATGGCGACATGGCCAAAGCCGAAGAGCTGTTGCGCGTCAAACTCGGCAGCAAAGCCGGTAAAGCCTCGGCCCGCGTCACCGCTGAAGGTGTGGTGGCTGCGGTGGTTGAAGGTTCCATCGGTGCCATGGTGGAAGTGAATTGCGAAACAGATTTCGTCACCAAAAACGATTCCTTCTTGGCCTTCTCGCGCGCCTGCGCGGAGTTGATTGCCAAGAGCAACCCGGCCGATATCGCCGCCTTGTCCGCCCTGGCCTACAGCCAAGACGGCTTCGGCCCCACCTTAGAAGATGTGCGCAAGGGCCTGATCGGCAAAATTGGCGAGAACATGACGATTCGGCGCTTCAAGCGTTTTGCCGGTGGCAACAAGCTGGCCAGCTATTTGCACGGTACGCGCATTGGTGTGGTGGTGGAATTTGATGGTGACGAGGTGGCGGCCAAAGACGTGGCCATGCACGTGGCTGCCATGAAGCCCGTGTCGCTGTCGTCCAGCGATGTGCCTGCCGAACTCATCGAAAAAGAGCGCGCTGTGGCCGCAGGCAAAGCCGCTGAAGACGCCAAAGAAGCCCAAGCCGCAGGCAAGGCCGTTCAGTCGCCCGAAATCGTGGCCAAACGCATTGAAGGTTCGGTGCAAAAGTACCTCAAAGAAGTCAGCCTCTTCAACCAAACTTTTGTCAAAAACGACAAGCAAACCGTGGAGCAAATGCTCAAAGCAGCCAATACCACCGTCAAAGGGTTCACCTTGTATGTGGTGGGTGAGGGCATTGAGAAAAAGGTGGACGACTTCGCGGCGGAAGTGGCTGCGCAAGTGGCGGCGGCCAAGGGTTCTTGATCGCCTTGATTCCCCTTGCGGCGCAGTCCGTGTTGGCTTGCGCGCGTTAGACTTCAGGCCCATCGTCTTCCACTCAAGAAAGTGCGCCCCGCATGCCCGCCTACAAGCGAATACTTCTGAAGCTCTCCGGTGAAGCCTTGATGGGCGACGATGCCT
This sequence comes from Burkholderiales bacterium, assembly GCA_046094425.1. Taxonomy (GTDB): domain Bacteria; phylum Pseudomonadota; class Gammaproteobacteria; order Burkholderiales; family Burkholderiaceae_C; genus JANPCX01. The sequence goes on from JBJTHI010000172.1 coordinate 2,196, forward strand.
ACGGCATCAACCGGGCCACCATTGTTCGCATGGTGCGTGAGGTGCAAGAGGTGACGCAGTTGGGCTGCGAGGTGGCCGTGGTCATTGGCGGCGGCAATATTTTCCGTGGCGTCGCGGGTGGCTCGGTCGGCATGGACCGCGCCACTGCCGACTACATGGGCATGCTGGCTACCGTGATGAACGCCCTGGCTTTGGCCGACACCATGCGCCAAGAAGGCATGACGGCGCGGGTGATGTCGGCCATCGGCATTGAACAGGTGGTGGAGCCTTATGTGCGCCCCAAGGCCCTGCAATACCTGGAAGAGGGCAAGGTCGTGGTGTTTGCCGCCGGCACGGGCAATCCTTTCTTCACCACCGACACCGCAGCCGCCTTGCGAGGTGCGGAGATCGGTGCTGAAGTGGTGCTCAAAGCCACCAAGGTCGATGGTGTTTACACCGCCGACCCCAAGAAAGACGCGAGCGCCACGCGCTACACCACCATCAGCTTTGACGAAGCCATTGCGAAAAATTTGCAGGTGCTGGACGCCACCGCGTTTGCGCTGTGCCGCGACCAAAAACTGCCGATCAAAGTTTTCAGTATTTTCAAGCCCGGCGCGCTCAAACGTGTGGTGCTGGGTGAGGACGAGGGCACCCTCGTTCACGTCTGAACCAGCCCGTCACAGGAAAGACCATGACCACCGCTGACATTCAAAAAAACATTGAGCAAAAAATGGGCCGCTCGATTGAGTCGCTCAAAAACGAGTTGCAGAAAATTCGCACCGGCCGCGCTCACCCGGGCATTCTTGACCAAGTCAGCGTGGAGTATTACGGCTCTATGGTGCCCATCAGCCAAGTCGCCAACGTGACGTTGTTAGACGCGCGCACCATCAGCGTTCAGCCATGGGAAAAAGGCATGGGCGCCAAAATTGAAAAAGCCATTCGTGAAAGCGATTTGGGTTTGAACCCCGCCTCGCAAGGTGATTTGATCCGTGTCCCCATGCCCGCACTCACGGAAGAGCGCCGCAAAGACTTGACCAAAGTGGTTCGCAACGCCGGAGAAGACGCGCGCATTGCCATTCGTAATTTGCGCCGCGATGCCAACGAGCAGGCCAAGAAAATGCTCAAAGACAAACTCATCTCTGAGGACGACGAGCGCCGCTCCTTGGAAGACTCGCAGAAACTCACCGACCGCTACATTGCCGAAGTGGACAGGCAAGTCGCCGCCAAAGAAGCTGAAGTGTTGGCGGTCTGATCTGCGCTGCGGGTCGTTCAAGACACGATAAAGACACGACACACGCTTTGCGTCTTTATTCGCTGTGCTCATGTCTGCCTCTACCCTTGCCCCATCCAAGCGGCCCCGCCACATCGGCATCGTGATGGATGGCAATGGCCGCTGGGCCAAACGCCGATTCATGCCGCGTTACTTCGGCCATAAATACGGTGTCGATGCGTTGGTTAAAGTCGTCTTAGCCTGCGCCGACCGCGGCGTGGACTACTTGACTGTGTTTGCGTTTTCCTCAGAAAACTGGAAGCGCCCCTCGGATGAAGTTTCGGGGCTCATGGGCCTGGTCATGATTGGTGTGACCAAATACCTGGCACGCCTGGCAACACAAGGCGTGCGCATACGCATCATTGGGGATCGTGAAGCGGTGCCCGAAAAATTGCGCAAGGTGTGGGAAGAGGTGGAAGGTACCACAGCCCACAACACCCGCATCACCCTGTCAGTGGCGTTCAACTATGGGGGGCGCTGGGATATGGTGCAAGCCTGCAAACGCGCCATGCTAGACGGTGTGCCGCCGCACGAGTTGAACGAGGCGGTTTTGGCCCGCTACATGGCATTGAGTTACGCGCCCGACCCCGATCTCATCATTCGCACGGGCGGCGAAAAACGCATCAGCAATTTTTTGCTCTGGCAGGCGGCTTATGCCGAACTGGTGTTTTCCGACTGTTTGTGGCCCGAGTTTGGCGAGGCCGAGCTGGATGCCGCACTTGAAGATTTCGCGCGGCGTGATCGCCGGTTTGGGCTGCTCAAAGACAGCCCGCCTGTCGCCAGCGTATCTCCGAGCGTTTAAGCATGCTGCGCCAACGCATCATCACCGCAGTGCTTTTATTGGCTGTTTTGTTGCCCGCTTTGTTCTCCTCACATGCCTGGCCGTTTGCGGCTTTGAGTTTGTTGATGGTGGGCGCGGCGGGTTGGGAGTGGGGCCGACTGAATGCGCTTGAGCACCACGCCGCGCTCATCGCTGGTTTTGTCTTGGCGGCGGCTGGGGCAGTGTCTTGGTGGGTGGGCTGGGTGAGCCAAGCGCCCGCCGTGTTGTGGTGGGTGTCGGCCGTGCTGTGGATGGCGGGCGGTGCCTACATGTTGCACGGCGGCGTTCAACAATGGCCGCGTTGGCCAGCCGGGCTGCGTCTAGTGGGCGGGTTGTTGGCTTTGTGGCTGGTTTGGTTGGCCATCGTCAGCGCCAAGGTTGTGGGTTTGAATTTTTTGCTCTCGGTCATGTGTTTGGTGTGGATGGCCGACATAGCCGCCTACTTTGGTGGCCGCCAATGGGGTCGTCGCAAATTGGCACCCACCATCAGCCCGGGCAAATCTTGGGAAGGGGTTTACAGCGGCATGGTGGGCGTGTTGTTGTTGGCTGGTTTTTGGTTGTGGCTGGATCGGCAGTTGACGGTGGACTCTCCCAGCATCTTCTCCGCTGTGTTCAACACCACGGGCCTGGTGGGTTTGATGGCCGCCGTGTTGTTGTTGTGTGCCATGAGCGTGGTGGGTGATTTGGTCGAGTCCTTGGTCAAGCGCTGCGCGGGTGCCAAAGACAGCAGCCAGTTGTTGCCGGGGCATGGTGGGGTGTTGGATCGCATTGACGCTTTAATCCCCGTATTTCCCGTGGCCATGGCAATCTATCTTTTTCTTGCATGAACAACTTCGAGCGACAACGTGTCTGCATCTTGGGTGCTACCGGCTCCATCGGGAAAAGCACGCTGGATGTGGTGGCGCGTCACCCCGATCGGTTTGAGGTTTTCGCGCTGACGGCACACCGCCAAACCGACGAACTTTTCAAACTTTGCGTGGCGCACCGGCCGCGTTTTGCAGCCTTGGGGGACGAGGCTGCCGCCCGCCAGCTTGCCGAGCAACTGCGCACCCAACAGATCAAAACCGAGGTGCTGCACGGGCCGCAGGCACTCAGTGATTTGGCTTCGCACCCCGATGTGACAACGGTGATGGCGGCTGTGGTGGGGGCGGCGGGTTTACCTGCGTGTTTGGCCGCTGCCCATGCAGGCAAACGTTTATTGCTCGCCAACAAAGAAGCCTTGGTGGTGGGCGGGGCCTTGTTCATGCAAGCCGTGGCCCAAGGCGGCGCGGAACTCATTCCCATCGACAGCGAACACTCGGCGATTTTTCAATGTTTGCCGGAAGACCGCCGCACCTGGCCTGAGCGGATAGACCACATTGTTCTCACCGCCTCCGGCGGGCCCTTCCGCGACCGTGATCCCGCAAGTTTGGGGGCGGTCACGCCCGAACAAGCCTGCGCGCATCCGAACTGGGTCATGGGTAGAAAAATCTCGGTGGACTCTGCCACCATGATGAACAAGGCCTTGGAAGTGATTGAAGCGCGTTGGTTGTTTGACCTCGCACCCGAGCAAATCCAAGTGGTCATTCACCCGCAAAGTGTGGTGCATTCCATGGTGGTGTGCAAAGACCAGTCGGTGCTGGCCCAGTTAGGCACGCCCGATATGCGCGGCCCGATTGCCTTTGGCCTGGCTTATCCCGAACGCATTGAATGCGGGGCGGCGGCGCTGAATTTTGCGGTCGCCAGCGACATGAATTTTTTTCCACCCGACACGGCGCGTTACCCCGGCTTGCCGTTGGCCTGGGCCGCCTTGCGTGCGCCAGCGGGCACCACGGCGGTGCTCAACGCGGCCAATGAAGAGGCGGTGGATGCGTTCTTGAACCATGGCCTTCGCTTTGACCAAATTCACGCGGTGAATGACCACACTTTGTCGCAGGTGCTGGTCAGCCCCGCCGACGCTGCGTCGATCGCCGATTTATTTGCCCTGGATGCACGGGCGCGCGAAACCGCACGGATGCGTATCGCCCACTTGCGCAACCATTGATGACAGAGCGCCGACCATGAATACCTTGTTCTTTTTTATTTTGACGCTGGGCATCTTGATCGTCATCCACGAGTACGGCCACTACCGCGTGGCCCGTGCTTGTGGCGTGAAGGTGCTGCGTTTCTCCGTAGGTTTTGGCCCCGTGGTGTGGCGCAAACAAGCGCACCCGGATGCAACGGAGTTCGTGCTGTCGGCTTTTCCTTTGGGCGGTTATGTGCGCATGCTGGACGAACGCGAAGGCGGTGTGTCGCCACACGAGCAACACATGGCTTTCAACCGCAAGCCACTGCGCCAGCGTGCTGCCATTGTGGCGGCTGGCCCAGCGGCCAATTTGCTGCTGGCGGTGGCGCTTTATTGCGCTGTGCATTGGATGGGTGTGAGTGAACCCAAAGCGATCGTGGCCACACCTGCCAGTGGCAGTTTGGCCCAGCAAGCAGGCTTGCAAACGGGGGATTGGGTGCAGTTCGTTTCCAGCGACGGTGTGACTCAGCAGCCCGTTGATTCCATGACCGATCTGCGCTGGAAAATTAGCCAAGCTGTGATGCGCTCTGAGCCGCTCACCTTGCATGTGAGCGATGCCCGTGGGCGTGGTTTGCGTGAAGTGGTACTTGATCTGCCGCGCCTGCAAACCACAGAAATGAATGCCGCTGTGATGCGCCGCATTGGTGTGGGCGCACCCTTGCGGGAACCGGTGCTGGCCAGGGTGTCGGAAGGCGGCCCGGCGGCGCAATCGGGTTTGTTGACGGGTGACCGCGTTCTGAGCGTGGACGATGTGCCCGTGCGCGATGCGGCGCAGCTCCAGCAGCGTATTCGTGCCAGTGTGGAAACTCCCAAAAGCGCGTCCACCAATACTGTTGGTGCAGAGCCCCTGCCCATGCGTTGGCGCATAGAACGCGCGGGCCAAACCCAAGAGCTGGTGGTCACGCCTGCTGTGGTGCGCGAAGGCGAGTTGTCCATCGGCCGCATTGAAGCGGCTATTGGCACGGCAGCGGACATGGTGGAAGTGCGCAAGGGCGCTTGGGAGGGCTTGGCACTGGCAGTCTCCCGCACCTGGGAAATGTCCTGGGTCACCCTGAAAACCTTTGGCAAGATGTTGATCGGTGAAGCCTCGCTGAAAAACCTCTCTGGCCCGATCACGATTGCAGACTACGCCGGGCAATCCGCCCAGGCAGGCTTGGCCTATTACTTGGGTTTTTTGGCGGTGGTGAGCATAGGCTTGGGGGTGCTGAACCTGCTGCCTTTGCCCATGCTCGATGGGGGGCACCTGATGTATTATCTTTTTGAGGCAGTGACTGGCAGGCCTGTTTCTGAAGCTTGGCTGGATCGCTTGCAGCGTGGCGGTGTGGCCATCATGCTCATGATGATGTCACTGGCCATTTACAACGACGTTGCGCGCCTCATGGGCATGCACTGATTTTTGCCCTCTTCACTCGTTTTTTTGCGCCCCGTGGTGCCACTCCCTTCCATGCCTAAATCTTGTTTGATTCGTTTGCGCCCAACGCTCGTCGGGGTGGCTTTGGCGGCCATGCTCTGCGCCAATTCCGCCTGGGCGGTAGAGCCCTTCACCCTGCGCGACATTCGGGTGGAAGGTTTGCAGCGCACCGACGCTGGCACCGTGTTTGCCTCCTTGCCCTTTCGGGTGGGCGATACCTATAACGACGAAAAAGGCGCTGCGGGTTTGCGGGCGTTGTTTGCCACGGGTTTGTTCAAAGATGTGCGCATCGAAATTGAAAACGGTGTGGTCATCGTGATCGTGGAAGAGCGGCCCGTGATCTCGGGTATTGAGTTCTCAGGGATGAAAGAGTTTGACAAGGAGGTGCTCATCAAGTCGTTGCGCGACAGCGGCATCGGCGAAGGTCAGCCTTTCGACAAGAGCCTGGCCGACCGCGCCGAGCAAGAACTCAAGCGCCAGTATTTGAGCCGCAGTTTGTATGGCGCAGAGGTGGTCACCACGGTGACACCACTGGAGCGCAATCGTGTCAACGTTACTTTCACCATCACCGAAGGGGCCCCGGCGCGCATTCGTGAGATTCGCATCGTGGGCAACCGGGTGTTCTCTGAGGGCACCCTCAAGGGCTTGCTGGACTTGAACGATGGCGGCTGGTTCAACTGGTACACCAAGGCCGACCGCTATTCACGCTCCAAACTCAACGCCGACATTGAAACCCTGCGCGCCTACTACCTCAACCGGGGTTATTTGGAGTTTGACGTGGTGGGCACCCAAGTGGCCATCTCGCCCGATAAACAAAGCATCACCGTCACTTTGACGGTCAATGAAGGCCCGCTCTATACCGTCACAGCGGTGAAGCTTGAAGGGGACTTTTTAGGCAGAGAAGACGATTTCAAATCCCTCGTCACCATCCAACCCGGCCAGCCCTACCGCGCCTCCAGCGTGGCCGACACCACCAAGGCTTTTTCCGACCGATACGCGGCTTTTGGCTACGCTTTTGCGAGGGTGGAAGCCCGGCCCGAGATCGACCGTGCCAATGGCCAGGTGGTGTTGAACTTGGTGGCAGAGCCTGCCAGGCGGGTTTACGTGCGGCGCATCAATGTGTCGGGCAACAGCCGCTCCCGCGACGAAGTGATTCGGCGCGAGTTCCGACAGTTTGAATCGGCCTGGTACGACGGTCAAAAAATCAAGCTCTCGCGCGACCGAGTGGACAGGTTGGGTTACTTCAGCCAGGTCAGCATCGAAACCAATGAAGTGCCAGGCGCACCCGATCAGGTGGACTTGACAGTGACCGTGGTGGAGAAGCCCACAGGCAATTTGCTCCTGGGGGTTGGTTTTTCCAGCGCAGACAAACTCTCGCTCACGGCGTCAGTCAAACAAGAGAATGTGTTTGGCTCGGGTAATTATTTGGGCATCGACCTCAACACCAGCAAGTCGCAGCGCACCTTGGTGCTCAGTTCGGTCAATCCCTACTTCACGATAGATGGTGTCTCGCGGGCCTTTGATGTGTACTACCGCACCAACAAGCCCTTGAACAGCCAGGGTGAGGACTACCAGCTCATCACCCCCGGGGCCTCGATTCGTTTCGGTGTTCCGTTCACTGAGTTGGACACGGTGTTTTTTGGTATTGGCGGCGAACAAACCACCATCAAAGGCGACCGCGCATTGCCCAACAGCTATTTGCTCTACCGCGAGCAGTATGGCCGCACCAGCACCTCCTTCCCGCTGACCATAGGCTGGTCGCGTGATGGCCGCGACAGCGCCTTGGTGCCCACGAGTGGGCGCTTCTTGCGCGCCAACATGGACTGGTCGGCCTTTGGTGATGCGCGTTATTGGCGCTTCAACGGGCAGGCGCAGCAGTACTTTGCGCTCACCCCGCGTTACACCTTGGGCCTCAATGCCGAGGTGGGCTGGGGCAAAGCGCTGGGCAGCCGCCCCTATCCCATCTTCAAGAACTTTTACGGTGGGGGCTTGGGAACCGTGCGCGGTTTTGACCAAGGCTCACTCGGCCCCGTTGACGTGACCGGGGCCTATATTGGCGGCACCCGTCGAATCAACTTGAACGGCGAGCTGTATCTGCCTTTGGCGGGTACGGGCAACGACCGCACTCTGCGCTGGTTTGCCTATGTGGATGCTGGCAATGTGTGGGGCGAAAAAGAAAATCTCGACTTAGGCTCCTTGCGCTATTCCGTGGGCCTGGGCTTGAGTTGGGTGTCGCCCGTGGGGCCACTCAAGCTCAGCTATGGCATTCCCATCAAAAAAGAGCCAACGGATAGAATCCAACGTCTTCAATTCCAAATCGGGACCGCGTTCTAATGAAAAGCAGCATCATGAAATTCCTGAGTGCCAGCGCGTTGTTGCTGGTTGCTTTGAGCACACAGGCTCAAGATCTCAAGATTGGATATGTCAATCGTGACAAGGTATTCAGCAAAGCAAATATTTACAAAGATGCTGAAGCCAAGTTTAAAGCCGAGTTTGCTGGTCGTGAAAAAGAATTGAAGGACTTGGAGTTGAAGCTCAAAGGGCTGGCTGACCGATTTGAAAAAGATGCCCAGATCATCAGCGAAAGCGAGCGCGGGCGTCGCCAGCGGGAATTGGTGGAGTTAGAGCGGGAGATGCAACGTAAGCGTCGAGCTTTCCAAGAAGATGTGGCGCAGCGTCAGCAAGAAGAAATCGCCATTCTTAATGATCGAGCGGGAAGAATAATCCAGCAAATATTTGAATCCGAAAAATTCGATTTGATCCTGACTCAGGATGCCGTGTCTTTTGTAAGCGCGCGCGTAGACATCACCGACAAAGTCATCAAGGCGTTGAACGCGCAGAGCGGCAAATAGATCGATCAGTGAAGCGGTGAATCAGAGTGCACACAGCCTGAATACATTCCGTCTCGGCGACATCGTTGCCGACCTTGGCGGCGAGTTGTTGGGCGACGCTGACCTGGTGATTGACGCTATCGGCCCTCTAGAAGGGGCCTCCCCACGCTGCTTGAGTTTTCTCTCGAATCCCAAGTACAAAGCCCAACTTCCTGGCTCGCGTGCGGCTTGTGTGATTGTGGCTCCGGCTCAACGTGAATTGGCCTTGGCGCGGGGCGCAACGCTGGTCACCCCCGACCCCTACCTATACTTCGCGCGCCTCACCCAGTGGTGGGTTCAGCGCACCCGCCCTCCAGTAGCACCAAGCATTCACGCCAGCGCCGTGATTCACACTTGTGCGCGTTTGGGGCTGGGGGTGAGTGTGGGCCCCTTGGCGGTGATTGAAGCCGATGCGGTGATTGGTGATGGTGCGGTGATTGGTCCGCAATGCCACATCGGCCACGCCGCCCAAGTGGGTGCCGCAACACGTTTGGCCGCCCAGGTGGTGCTGGGCCGTGACTGCGTGATTGGGCAGCGTGGCGTGGTGCATTCGGGCGTAGTCATCGGTGCCGACGGGTTCGGTTTCGCGCCCAACCAGGGTGCCTGGGAAAAAATCGAACAACTCGGCGCGGTGCGTATTGGCGACGATGTGGAAATTGGCGCCAATACCTGCATAGACCGCGGTGCCTTGCAAGACACGGTGATTGAAGACGGCGTCAAACTCGACAACCAAATTCAAATCGCCCACAACGTGCGCATTGGTGCCCACACCGCCATTGCAGGCTGCACCGGCATAGCGGGCAGCACGGTCATTGGCAAGCACTGCACCATTGCAGGGGCAGCCAACATCATTGGACACCTGAGCATTGCCGACCATGTGCATATCTCGGTGGCTACGGTGGTGACGCGGTCAATTTACGAGCCCGGCGTTTACAGCGGCAGCTTTCCCTTCGATGACAATGCAGCCTGGGAGAAAAACGCGGCCACCTTGCGCCAATTGCACCGCATGCGCGCGCGATTGATGGCGCTTGAGAAAAAACTCGAATCAACGCCCCAGCATTCATCGCAGACTGACACCAAAAAGAACACACCATGATGGACATTCACGACATCCTCACCAAGTTGCCACACCGTTACCCCTTCCTGTTGGTGGATCGGGTGCTGGAAGTGGAAAAAGGCAAGTCAATCAAAGCCCTTAAAAACGTCAGCATCAACGAACCCTTCTTTCAGGGACACTTCCCTGTTCGTCCTGTGATGCCTGGGGTGCTGATGCTGGAAGCCTTGGCCCAATGTGCGGCTTTGCTCACGAGTGTGACGCTCGAAGTGGAAGCCGACGGTAAAACCGTGTACTACTTTGCTGGTGCCGACGCGGTGCGTTTCAAACGGGTGGTGGAGCCTGGCGACCAGCTTATTTTTGATGTGGTGATCGACCGCATGAAAGCCGGCATTTGGAAGTTCAAAGGCCAAGGGGCTGTCAACGGCGAATTGGCGGTTGAGGCGGAGCTGATGTGCACCATGCGCAAAGTCGCGTAACGGAGCAGCAACGGCATGGCTGACATACACCCCACCGCCATTGTGTCCAGCCAAGCGCAATTGGCAGACGATGTCAGCGTGGGTGCCTTCACCCTGATTGGCCCCCACGTGTCCATCGACGCAGGCAGTCGCATTGGACCCCACTGCGTGATCGAAGGCCACACCCAAATTGGCCGCGACAACCATATCTTCCAATTCAGTTCCATTGGCGCTGCGCCGCAAGACATGAAATATGCTGGTGAGCCCACAGCGCTCATCATCGGCGACCGCAACACCATCCGCGAGTTCTGCACCTTCAACACCGGCACCGTGCAAGATGGCGGCATCACCCGCATTGGCAGTGACAACTGGATCATGGCCTATGTGCACATCGCCCACGATTGCCAGTTGGGTGATCACATCATCTTGGCCAACAACGCCACCCTGGCAGGCCATGTGCACCTGAACGATTGGGTCTTCATTGGTGGCCTCACCGGCATACACCAGTTCGTGAAAATTGGTGCGCACGCCATGGCGGGCTTTGCCAGCGCGGTCACACAAGACGTGCCGCCCTTCATGACGGCCGATGGCAACCCGCTGGCGATTCATGGTTTCAATGTGGTGGGCCTGCGCCGCCGTGGTTTCAGCGCTGAACGCATTGCGGTGGTGAAACAAATGCATAAGCTGCTGTATCGGCAAAGCAAGACCTTGGCGCAGGCGACGCAAGAGATTGCCGAGCTGGCGCAAACACACCCCGAGTCCAGCGGCGACGTGGCCTTGATGACCACCTTTTTGGCCCAGGCCACGCGCGGTATTGCGCGTTAAGTCGGCTATGACCCAGGCATCACCTCAGCTTGCGATGGTGGCAGGCGAAGCCTCGGGTGATTTGTTGTCGGGTTTGTTGCTGGCGGGCTTGAAAACTCGCTGGCCCCGCTTGCAATCCTTTGGCATTGGTGGCCCACAGATGCAAGCGCAAGGATTTGACGCTTGGTGGCCCCACGACAAACTCTCGGTTCACGGCTACAGCCTGGAAGTCTTCAGCCGCGCGTTTGAAATTTGGCGTATACGCCGTGCCCTGGGTGCGCGTTTGTTGCAAACGCGGCCCGATGTGTTTGTGGGCGTGGATGCACCCGACTTCAATTTGGGCCTAGAGGCCAGGCTCAAAGCGGGCGGCATCAAGACCGTGCATTTCGTGAGCCCCTCTATTTGGGCCTGGCGGCCCGAGCGCATCCACCGCATCGGCCAAGCGGTGGATTTGATGTTGTGCGTCTTTCCCTTTGAGTCCGCCATCTACGAAAAACAAGGCATTCCCGCTGCCTATGTGGGGCATCCACTGGCCGATGCGATCCCGCTGGAGGTGCCACGTGCGCAAAGTCGCGCGGCCTTGGGATTGAACGAGCTTGACACCGTTGTGGCCGTGCTTCCAGGCAGCCGCAATTCAGAAATTCGCTACATCGCACCGCGTTTCGCAGCAGCGATGGCTTTGATGCACCAGCACCACCCTGCGTTGTGTTTTGTCTGGCCCATCGCCCCCGGCCAACGCGCTGGCATTGAAGCGGCGCTGGCCTTGCATGCCCCGGCTGTTCCAGTGCAGCTACTCGATGGTCAATCACGCACTGCGCTGGCCGCCTGTGATGTCACCTTGATCGCCAGCGGCACCGCCACCTTGGAGGCGGCGCTCTTCAAACGGCCCATGGTCATTGCCTACAACATGCACCCGCTGTCGGCCCGTTTGATGCGACGCAAGCAACTGCAACCGTGGGTGGGTCTGCCCAATATCTTGCTGCAAGACATGGCCGTGCCCGAGTTGCTGCAAGACGATGCCTCGCCAGAAAAATTGGCGTCTGCCACCTTGGCTTGGTTGAACGACGCGCCGCGCACCAGCCGTTTGCAGCAGCGCTTCACCCAACTGCACCACGACCTGCGCCGCAACACGGCGCAGGCTGCTACCCATGCCATCGAAAAAATCTTGGCTGGCTGACCAAATGGCGTTCAGCTTCGATGCGCCCGGTTTGGTGGCCGGTGTGGATGAAGCCGGACGTGGGCCACTGGCCGGGCCCGTGGTGGCTGCGGCGGTGATCCTGGACGACCTGCGCCCCATCAAGGGTTTGAATGATTCCAAAAAACTCACCGCCCTGCGCCGTGAAAAACTCTTCGACGAGATTCGTGCCCAGGCCCTGTGTTGCAGCATCGCGCAAGCCACGCCACAAGAAATTGATGAACTCAATATTCTGCAAGCCACGTTAGTGGCCATGCGCCGCGCGGTGGAAGGCTTGCGCCTGAAGCCGCACAAGGTGCTGGTGGACGGCAACCGTTTGCCTGTGCTCAAAGTGCCTTGCGAGGCGATTGTGAAAGGCGACGCCAAAATCAAAGCCATCTCTGCCGCATCCATTCTCGCCAAGGTGCACCGCGACCGCTTGTGCCAGGAACTGCATGCGGCCTACCCGCAGTACGGCTTTGATGTGCACAAGGGCTATCCCACGCCAACGCATTTAGCCGCCCTGGCGGCCCACGGCGCTTGCGAAGCCCACCGGCGTTCCTTCGCGCCTGTTCGTGCAGTCTGTGACGCATCAAGGGTGGCGTGACATGGCAACCGTCAAAAGCATTCAATCCAAAGACAACCCCTTGCTCGTGCGCCTGCGCAAACGCCTGAGCGATCCAGCGGCGTACCGCAAGAGTGGCGAAGTGGTGTTGGAGGGCGATCACTTGGGTCATGCCCTGGTGCAGCGTGGCCTCAAGCCCGAGCACGTGGTCATCACCGAAAACGCTTGGCAAGTTGCCACGCTGCAAACCCTGGCGATGCAGGCCGATACCGTGTCCATCGTTTCAGCCGAGTTGATGAAAGGGCTGAGCGCCTTGGAAACGCCGCCGCCTCTGTTGCTGCTCTTCCCTTGGACGGGTAACGAATCTGTTCAGCCGGGGCATCCCACCGTCGTGCTCGACCGCCTGCAAGACGCAGGCAACGTAGGCACCTTGTTGCGCAGCGCAGCTGTGTTTGGTTTCACGCAGGTGGTGGCGCTCAAAGGCACGGCCGCCTTGTGGTCACCCAAGGTATTGCGTGCGGCGATGGGCGCACACTTTGCGCTGCACCTGGTAGAAGGCGCGGCGCTGGATGATTTGAGTTTGTTGAAGCTACCTATGCTCGGCACCAGCTCGCACGGCACAACCACACTGCACACCACAGCCCTGCCTTGGCCTTGTGCCTGGGTGTTTGGTCACGAAGGGCAGGGCGTGTCGAATGAATTGATGCAGCGCTGTGATCTCACATTGACCATTGCGCAGCCTGGCGGCGAGGAGTCGCTGAATGTGGGCGCGGCCGCTGCGGTGTGTTTGTACGAGTCGGCTCGGCAGCGGTTGTTGCAGCCTTAATTCCAGTACATCGGTCAATCATGATGCGCATCACGGAGGAAGGGGGGAGTGAGAATGAGAAATGGGAGACTTGACCCTGGTCGGCCCTCTCGTCCCAACGAACGTGCATGCGACCGCCCAGTGTGTCAACAATCTGCGGCTCCAAGGGGCCTTGCCCACCCAGATGACGCGCCGCCAGCGCCTTGTGTTTTGCTTCACCCATCGGGTGAGTGTGCCAAAACCGCACCAACCCACGCCACTGCTTGCTCTGCGGGCAATCTGCGGTCGGCTACTGCCGGACTTAGGTTTATGCGAGTCTTCGATGTGATTGTTTTGTCTTATTGTTGTCTTGTCTTTGCTGCTCCTCGTACCGAGCAATCAGTCGACTCACCCGCGACACCGACAAGCCCAGTGCCTGTCCGATGACCGTCATCGACAGGCCACCGCGTGTGTTCGCCTTGAACAAACCCTCTTCGCGCGAGGTCGCTTCATCCAACCAACGCTGCACAGGCTTGTGGGTGAGTAAACGTTGCGGCTTGGGAATGTCTTTGTCGTCCACACGCGGGGCGGCCATCAGGGCTTGCATGTGCAGCACAAAGTTGTCGTCACCCAAGAAGATTTGCTGGCGCAAACCCTCGGGCCAAATTTGCAGCTCGGGCCTACTTGCCACCAAGGCGGCATACCGCTGGGCGGCACACTGCCTGTCTTGGGCATGGCTCACGTCGTGCCCCAGCAAAAATCCATGCAGACCATCCGTGTCCAACCAATCGGGCGTATCGACCAAAGCCGCATGCGCTCGGTAGCTGGACCACGGCCAATCGGCTGGCGTCTTGCACAGGTTTGCCCGCACCGGGTTGAGCTCCACATACCGGCACAGCGTCAACAGGTACGACTCCCGGTCTACCAAAATGGCTTTAAAGCGCCCTTGGAACAGGTGCCCCACCACGCCATGCCGCCGGTTGTAGGCTTGCGTGTAAACCCCGTTGAGCTGGCGCATTAGCAGCGACAAATTCGCCTGCCGTGTGTGCAGTACCAAGTGGTAGTGGTTGCCCATCAAACAGTAGGCCAGCACTTGGGCATCAAAGCGTGCCGCCGCTTGCCCCAGCACGAACAGGAAACGCTCGCGGTCCACATCGTCCTCGTAAATGGCCTCCCGCCGATCACCACGCGACGTGACGTGGTAAATCGCTCCGGGGAACTCAATGCGCAGGGGACGGGCCATCGGCAGATTCTGATGTGAATGGAGGCAAAAGGCAAGGCCTGACCCCGGGCTTCTGTGACCCCGGGCTTCTGCGTAGAGGGTGGTTTTGCCGTCTTGGGTGGCGAGGCTTTTGCGGTTGCCGACGAGGTCATAGGCGTAGGCTTGTTGGGCACCGAAGCCGAAAAGAAACCGAGCAAATTGTTAAAGAGCAACCTGTCCAGGAGGGACAGGGAGGCAACACGCCTCAACAACAAAAACCGCCTGAAAAACGAGCACAGCGGTCAGAAGATCTCACTCAGAAACATAAAAAACGGGACTGATTCAACAAATCACGCACCCGATTTTTTAAAAAACGGGGTGGGAATGATTGCGAACTTTTCCTGGTCACTTGGACGCGACAACACGACACACAATTAAACGCAAAAAAAATCGTTTAGATCTGGCTTACCGTTTGTACTTAGATGATTGGCCCAATCAATACATTCTTGCAACAAAACTTCTTTGACCTTCTCTAGCGTAGAGAAGGTTCCTATCGTCGCCTCATTCGGACCAGAAGTTCTTGACTCTGCACTCGATTTAATCAGGTAATCATCGTGAGTTTTTTCGACGTATAGGACAACATCCGTACCGTCAGGAAAAGTTCGTTGCAAAGAAAAATTCCCTCCCGCTTCATCACCAGAAAGCACCCATTCTCCATCTATGGAGTCTAGTAAGAATCTCATTATTTCCGTCCGATGCGATGAGTTTGAACGATGGCCGACGTGGGCACACTGCCTTCGACTACAACCTCTCCCACCACGTCAATCGGTTTAACGGGGGTGCGGTTCATTGCTTGATAAAGCTTCTCAACATCAACTGACTTGAGCCCATTGACATTCACTTCATCAAGTCGAACAAAAGCTCCAGGTTCTTTGAGGGTTGATCGCCCAGTCCTGATGGCGGTACCCAGAGCGTCATGCGGAATTCTCTTGAATCCAACAAAATTGGTATCTCGTGGAAAAGGTTTCGCTTCTACATATTGAACCAACCTGTCAGCCATTGAAGCTTCAACTCCGAGGGCTGGGTTGGCGTTTGCCGGAACACCTCTAGCCTCACCGCTTAAGAAACCACTCTTAGAAATACTTGCATCAATCTCCGGAGTGACAGCATTTGCGCGGAAAACCGAGCCCCGTTGAGCGGCAATTGCTGTGCCATTTGAATCTACGTAAACAATAGATCGTCCGGTGTTGGGCGTGATGTTGGCCTGCACCGACTTGGCCGCATCCACCGCCGCACCTTCCGCCGCCGCTCCCGTTGAGGCCTCGGTGGTCAGCACTTGGCCGACTGGTCGGCTGCTGGAGGTGGTTTGCGCAGCAGGCCCTGCCACTTTACCAACGGTCGCGGTGCCTTCCATGGCCGCAGTCGCCGAAGCTTTGCCGGTGGCTTGAACAA
>JBJTHI010000173.1:0-3839 GCA_046094425.1 Burkholderiales bacterium
TTGCCTGCCGCCCTGCCCAAAGCCTTGGGCCGTTTGAACGACGCGCTGCTGGAGGTACGTAATATCTCTCACCGCTTGCGCCCGGCTGAACTGGACGTGTTGGGCCTGCCCGCCGCACTGGAGAGGCTGGGACACGAATTCAGCGATTACAGCCACATGGCGTTTTCCTTCAAAGTGCGTGGAGCGCTGCCGCCCTTACCCGATGAAGTCAACACTGTGCTCTTTCGCATCACCCAAGAAGCGTTGACCAATATTGAAAAACACGCGGCGGCGCAGCACGTCACCTTGCGCTTGATTTACGGGGCCGCCGGGCTGCGCCTGAAGATCATCGATGATGGCGTGGGCTTCAATGTGCAAGCCGTGCGAGAAGATCCGCGCCGAGGCATAGGACTGCGTAATGTGCGCGAGCGCATTGAGTCCATTGGCGGGCAATTTGCGGTGACCTCTCAAAAAGGGCGTACCGAACTGGCCGTGCACGTACCAGCCGACGTGATTGAAGGCCTGAATAAATCGGCACGACCCGCCGCCCAAGAAGCATTGGCTTGAAGCATGTTGACGGAACACAGTAATGACCAATAACAACCGCACCCGTTTGGTCTTGGTTGACGACCACGCCTTGGTGCGCGAAGGCCTCAAGGCCATGCTCATGGCCGCACCGCAAATTGAGGTAGTGGGTGAAGCTGGGCATGCCACAGAAGCCTTGGCCGTGGTTGCCCAAACCCAGCCGCACTTGGTCATGCTCGATGTGGGCATGAAAGACGTGAATGGCATCGAACTGGCCAGCCAACTGCTCGCACTGCACCCGCAACTTCTGGTGTTGATGTTGAGCATGTACGACAACCCCGCCACCGTGAACCGTGCCATACAAGCGGGTGCACGCGGTTATGTTTTGAAAGACGCCCCGTCCAGCGACATTCTGCAGGCCATAGACACCTTGGTCGCAGGTGGTACTTTTTTGAGTCAAGATATTTCAGGTCGGCTGCTGAGGTCTCAAACCCCGCGGCCGCTGTTGTCAGCCCGCGAGAGCGCCATCTTGAGCCACTTGGCCAAAGGCCACTCCAGCAAGCAAATGGCCCAGGAACTGGGCGTGAGCGCGCGCACCGTGGAGACCCACAGACAAAACATCAGACGCAAGCTGAACCTGGAAGGCCAGGCCGAACTCATCAAGTACGCGGTGGAGCACTGCCGAGAGTTTGATCTGCCATGATGGCGCGCGCATCATCATTGATAAAAACTCGTAACTGCGTATTTCCACTTAGCGGTAAAACCCCTAGCAAGCACCGGGCAAATCGGGTCTGATACGGGGTTAGGCTCGGGTGTGTCGTGCTCGAGTTGTCGCCCGGCGGCTGGGTTGGCTGGGTGCGCAAGAATTCTTTTTTCCTTGGAGAACACCGTGACCGCCCTACTTGCCATTTCACGGCTGATTGACTCGTTCAGCGAGCTCATCGGCAATCTCATCATGTGGTTAATTCTGGCCAGTGTGCTCATCAGCGCTGGCAACGCCGTGATCCGCAAAGCGTTTGACATCAGCTCCAACGGTTGGTTGGAAATTCAGTGGTATTTGTTTGCGGCTGTTTTCCTATTGGGTTCGGGTTTCGCGTTTTTGCGCAATGCCCATGTGCGCATTGACTTCATCTCCAGCAAGCTCTCAGACCGCACCAACGCCGTCATCGACAGCTTGGGCATCGTGGTTTTCCTCATTCCCTTGTGCCTCATTTTCATCAACCTGTCTTGGCCACTGTTCCACAACGCTTGGGTCAGTGGCGAGATGAGCCAAAACGCTGGCGGCCTGATTCGCTGGCCCGTGATGTTGATGATTCCCGCAGGATTCGCTTGTTTGCTGATTCAAGGCATTTCTGAGCTCATCAAACGCATCGCCTTTTTGACCGGCCACCGCGACCACCCCTTCAGCGTCGATCCGCACCAAAAATCTGACGAAGAACGCCTGGCAGAAGAACTGCTGGCAGAACAAAACCGCCTTTCCGCCGCTGGAGCTAAACAATGACTGCGTTCATCGCCCAAAATTTCGTCCCGCTCATGTTTGCGGGGCTGTTGTTGTTCCTGCTTACGGGCATACCGGTGAGTTTTGGCCTGGCTGCCACGGGCTTGCTATTCGGTTTTATTGGTATGGAAGCGGGACTGTTCAGTACCAATTTGTTCAGTGCCCTGCCTTTGCGGGTGTTCGGCATCATGCAGAACGACACCTTGCTCGCCATTCCCTTCTTCACGTTGATGGGCATCATCTTGGAACGCTCGGGCATGGCAGAAGACCTGCTTGAAACCGTGGGCCAGGTGTTCGGCCCATTGCGCGGTGGTTTGGCCGTGGCGGTGATTCTGGTGGGCGCACTGTTGGCGGCCACCACTGGTGTGGTAGCGGCGGCGGTGATCTCTATGGGCCTGATCTCCTTGCCCATCATGCTGCGCAACGGCTACAACCGCACCATTGCCACCGGCACCATCACTGCCTCGGGCACCTTGGCACAGGCCATTCCGCCTTCGCTGGTTCTGATTGTGTTGGCCGACCAATTGGGCCGCTCTGTGGGCGACATGTACGCCGGCGCCTTGATTCCTGGCTTGCTGCTGGTGGGGCTGTACCTGGTATTCATCGTTTTCGTCGCCATCATTAAGCCAGCCTGGGTGCCAGCGCTACCGCCCGAAGCACGCATTTACCGGGAAAGCACCGGTGCCAGCGGTCACAAGTCGCTGCTGACTTTGTTGCTGATTTGCGGTGTGGTGGGCTATCTCTGGTCTACCGTTCACCAAAGCATCATCAACCCTTTGGTGAAACGCGAACTGCCAGCGCCTGGCGATGAAATTTTCATCCTGTCGATGACGGTGGCCTCGGTACTGGCCTTGCTACTGGCTATTCTCAACTCGGTGCTCAAACTCGGTTTGCTCTCCAAGTTGTGTGAGCGTTTCACCTTCGTATTGATTCCACCCCTGGTGCTGATTTTCTTGGTGCTAGGCACCATCTTCCTGGGCATTGCCACCCCAACAGAAGGCGGTGCCATGGGAGCGGTCGGTGCCCTGTTGATGGCTGGCAGCCGAGGCAAACTGAGTTTCGCCTTGCTCAAGCAAGCGCTTGCCAACACCTCCAAGTTGGCGGTGTTCGTGCTCTTCATCTTGGTTGGTTCTACCGTGTTCAGCTTCACCTTCAACGCGGCCGACGGTCACATTTGGGTGGAACACCTGTTCGACAAACTGCCCGGTGGCGAGTTGGGCTTCTTGTTGGTGGTGAATTTCTTGGTGTTCATTCTCGGCATGTTCATCGACTTCTTTGAAATCGCCTTCATCGTGGTGCCCATCTTGGCACCGGTGGCCTCCAGCATGAACATCGACCTGATTTGGTTTGGTGTGATTTTGGCGATGAACTTGCAAACCTCGTTCTTGACACCGCCCTTCGGTTTTGCACTCTTCTATCTGCGCAGCGTGGCACCTAAAGCGGACTACAAAGACCGCGTCACTGGTCAGATGATTCCCGCTGTGACCACAGCGCAAATCTACAAAGGCTCCATTGCCTTCATCATCTTGCAGCTCATCATGGTGGCCGCCGTCATCGCCTTCCCGGGACTCGTGCTGGAAGACGAATCGAAGAAGGCCCCAGGCCTGGATGCGACACAGGTTCTGGATCAGTTGGACAACCAGCTCAAAGAAGACAAGGCGGAAACGGCCAAACCTGCAGACTACGACCCCATGGCCATCTTCAAACAAGAAGCAGCCAGCGCACCGGGCAAGTAATTCAACTGCACATAGAGCCTCGTTAAAGGCTGTTCACCGCGAGGTGAGCAGCCTTTTTCTTTTGCGGACAAGCAATGATCCTAGATCCGGCAGTTGACCGC
>JBJTHI010000174.1:0-11074 GCA_046094425.1 Burkholderiales bacterium
TCCCAAAACAGGGCGGTGATTCGGTAGTGACTCACAAAGTCGATGAGCCCCGGGTAAGCCAAACGCTCGTTCAGGGCCACCAAGCTGACTGCGGCCAAGCCCAGCAGCATGCCGACAGCGATTCGATTCAGTGTGGCCCGTGGCGTTTGCAACAAATTCAACCGCAGCCAGGGCCACAGCAACAAAGCCCACAGCAAGGCCTTGCCTGCCCGCACTGGCCACAAGTCGCTCTCGTGGTTGGCAAACAGGTGCCATGGCGATGAGGGGGCCGCCAGCAACCCTAACGCTGTGCTGCAGAACCACCACGCCAGCAGGGCGATCACCAGCGCCACCTGCCAGGTCGCAAGGGCTGGTAGGCGAGGACTCTCACCGCGAGAGAAACGCTGGCGTGCCAGCAGTGCGCTGACCGTGGCCAGTACCAGTAAATCGAACTCGTCGAACAACAACCAGCCCGTCCACGGTGACAGATTCGCCAAGGGCAGCGCGGCAGGCAGCACCCACAGCCAAGCCGTCTGATGCCAAGCCACCCACATCGCCCATAGCAAGCAAAGCGACACAGCGGCGGCAGGTTCCAGCGGGTGTTGTAGGGCCAGCCCCAGACCCAACACCGTGCAGGTCAACAGCAGGGCCAGTTGCAGATGTTTTTTAAACCTTGGACGGCCAGAGACTGTCGTGGAGCCATACGAAGGTGTGGTCAACGGCGCTCCATCAATTCAATGACAAAACGCACCGGTATCGCATAGGTGATGCCCGATGGTTGGCTCAGTGCCGACTCTTTGCTGCCTTTGACGAAGACAGAGTTGACAACTCCGATCACTTCGCCGGTTTGAGTGTTCAACAGCGGCCCACCGCTGTTGCCCGGGTAGGCGGTCGCGTCGAGTTGGTAGATGTCGTAGCTGCCTTGGCGCAGGCGATGAATCGCCTGCGAATTGAGCTGCTGGGCGCTGGGCATGGGTGGTGCCAGTGCGGTCACCGATGAGACCATGCCACGGTGGGTGACCGGAGAGTAGCCAAGCGCACCGCCAATAGGAAACCCGATCAATGCCACATCGGTGCCTTCGGGCACGTAGGTAGCGCTCCCCAAGGAAAGCGCAGGTGCAGCAGGCCCTTCGATTCTCAGCAAGGCCAGGTCGCGGTTCCTGTCCACGCTGATGACGCTGGCCATGCGCAGTTCCCATTCACCCGGTTTTCCCGGGAGTTGAATTGCCAAACGTCGCACGACATTGGCATTGTTGGGTGCTTCAGGCAACACATGGGCATTGGTCACCACCGAATTTCCGCTGCCGACCACAAAACCCGCGCCTCGCACAGTGAAGCGAGGATTGTCAGTGGGGCTGTCGGTGCCCACGATCACGACACTGGGTTTGCTTTTGGCAATCAACTCAACGAGATTGGCCACGCTGTGGGTGGTGACCACCCAACCGATCAAAAAAACGATGGCATTCTTCCAGGTGCGTGATGTCAACATGCGGTCTCCAAGTCGTGACTGCCGGGCTGCGTCCGAAGATGACGGAGCCGCTGAGTTTGTCATCGACAGTCACATCAGTTGCGGCATGATGCCGCATCCCCGCAGCATCGCTAAGACGTGGTTCCCAGGCGACAATATGCGCTTTAGACGGGCGTGTTCGGGTGACTCTCAGTGAGAGTTGAACGATTTGTTACATTTATGGGGGCGGAGTGAGTTCAAACTCCGCCTGAGAACGTGTCATACGGGGACACACATGGGAAGAGAAACTGTGGGCAATACCATCATCGGTGTGTCGATGCGAACACAGCCGGCGCTCAAGTCGCTGCTGTCGGACGACAGTGGCCCGAGCGAGATGGCCGCAGAGCCCCTGAACAACAACTACTTCAAGATACGCGCCGCGGGCTCTGAGGGGCAGCGCAGTTCAGCCAGCATTTTGATCAACAAAATGTATGCCACACGGGGTTATTTGAGCGCAGGACTGCCGGGCAAGGGGCAAGACACTTACCGCATGACGCTCACCGCCAACGAAAACGACGTGACCATCGGCACCTTGACCATAGGTTTTGACAACCCCCAAGGTTTGATGGCTGATGATTTGTTCAAGCAAGAGATCGACGGTTTGCGTGCCCAGGGTCGCAAGGTATGCGAGTTCACCAAATTGGCGATGGAGAGCACCAGTAAATCCGAGCACGCGCTGGCGTCCTTGTTCCACGTAGCATATATCTATGCCCACCGGATTCATGGGTTCCAAGACTTGGTGATTGAGGTCAACCCTCGCCACGTACCGTACTACAAAAGAGTTCTTGGATTCGTCGTTCTTGGACCAGAGCGTTTGAACAAGCGCGTCAACGCACCCTCTGTGCCACTTCGCTTGTCGTTTTCTTATGTTGAGGAAATGATTTCTAAGCTCGGGGGAACTGGCAAACCGCTCCCTGCTGAACGATCCCTCTATCCCTATTTGTTCTCTATTCAAGAAGAGGCAGGCATCGTCGGTCGTTTGCGTGGTTTGGTCATGGACAGCGAGAACAAACAGGCTTGAACCGTTTACAACGCGATGGGCCGAGTCTTGTGCTTTTCTCAGGATCGGGCGGACAGTGATCCCGCAACAGCACCACCTTCGATTGCTGCCACCAGACCCTTTGCCCCCGCTTCGCATAGATCGAGCACCCGCTCAAAACCTTGGGCGCTACCGTAGTAGGGATCTGGTATTTCGTCCTCGGCAAGGTCAGTTGCGAAATCTAAAAACAGCTGGATTTTGCTGGCGTGTTCATCTGGGCAGCGCCGCAAAAGCTGCTTGATGTTGTCGCGGTCCATCGCCAGTATCAAATCGAAACGTTCAAAGTCGGCTTCTGATATCCGCCTAGAAAGATCACCGGGCAGGGCATATCCTCTTCGCGCCAACGCTGCACGGGCTCTTGGGTCGGGTGGTTGCCCGAGGAGACCCGCTTGCGTGCCCGCAGATTCAACGGCAACAGGCGTGGCCAACCGCGATGGATGGAGTCGATTGACATGGTGCAGCAGAACCGCCTGGGCCATGGGCGAGCGGCAAATATTGCCCAAACAAACCATCAGTATTTTGGTCATGTCTCGGCCAGCGTTGACATGATTTCATCGTCGAAGATCGACATCACCGCGCGCCCTCCAATACCAGTGCAACATTCACTCCGCCAAAGGCGAATGAGTTGCTCATGGCAATGCGTTTGCAATCATTAGGCAACGGCAAGGGGCCCTGAAATACATTGACGTTTGCAAATGCGGGGTCCAGCTCTCGGCTGTGAGGGTTGCCCGGCAACTGACCTGCGCGTATCGCTTCCAAAGTCACGATTGCTTCCAGGGCACCAGCGCCGCCGATCAAATGCCCATGCATGGCCTTGGTGGCACTGACCGGCACCTTAGGATTTTCTTGAGCAAAGACGGCCTCAATGGCTTGCCCTTCGCTGAGGTCGCCCACGGCGGTGGCGGTGCCATGTGCGTTGATATAACAAATATCACGTGGTTCAACACCGGCATGATGCAGTGCTTGCTGCATGGCCAGGGTTTGTGATGCAGCGTCTGGTTTGGATATATGCATGGCATCTGTGGTGTGTCCAATGCCACGCAGCCAGCCCAAAACAGACGCATTCCGTGCAGCAGCATGTTCAGCGGATTCCAGAACCAAACAAGCAGCTCCTTCGCCCATGGCGAAACCCGATCGCCGGGCACTGAAAGGGCGGCAGCTCTGCGCCGGTGAGTCGTCATCTACTGCGCAAACCGCCTGTGCCATTTGCCAGGCTCTTCGCACAATCGGAGACATCATGCTTTCGCACCCACCTACCACCACCATCGGCGCTTCCCCGCTGCTGATGAGCCGAGCACCCTGCGCGATGGCCAAGGCCGACGAGGCGCATGCCGCACTCAGCGTGAACGAAGGGCCTCGCAGATTCAGGTGATGCGCCAAATGGAAGGCCGGTGCGCTGGGCATGGCGTAAGGCACGGTGACGGGCCGGATCCGACGTTTTCGGTGCAGCAGCACACTGAGGTAGCCCTCATCCAGTGTCGACAGTCCGCCCATCCCCGAACCCCAAATGATGGGGACAGATGATCGGTGCAGTGGCCCCGCTTTTTCTGCCTGCAGGAGTGCTTGGTGCGCTGCGGACAGAGAAAAAATGCTGATTCGATCCAGGCCTCTGAGCAAATGCGGCTGGATACCTGGGATGTCTATTTCATCGGGGCATGTACCGCCAGCCATGGCGGTTAGGCCGTATTCCTCAGCCTCAGGCAGCGCGACAATCGCTGAAAGGTTGGATGTCAGCGCGGCCATCATGCTGGCCACGGTCAAGCCACTCGGGCACACCACCCCGGTGCCCGTGATGCACACTTTCATTGCGCGGCCTTTTGGGCCACGATGTAGGCAGTGAGTTCATTCACCGTCTCCATTTTGGCCAGCATTTCTCGTTCATTCGCTATCTGGACGTCGAAGGTATCTTCCACTTCGAAGATCAATTCGGCGAGCATGAGCGAATCAATGCCTTGGTCTCTCAGTGAAAGATCTCGGTTGATGTCAGCGCCCGCCTTTCCAACTGCTTTGCCGGCGATCTCAGCCAGTTGATTGGCGACGGATTCGGAAGTTAACGAAGCCATGATTACTCTCCATTTGGGGGTTTTGGGTGCACCCTCTTGCAAAGGTGTGGTCGTTGCATTGCAAAGGTCATAGGCTAGTATGGGTTCATGTAGATTAAGCCTTCTACAACCCGATCAGAACATGAATCTTGGGCGCGCAGGATACCCCACGAAGAGGGACAGACGACAATGGGACAGACGACAATGCCGCCGTTTAAATGAGGCGGTGGGCGCACAGGATTTTGGCGAGCACTTTAGACCCAAACATTCTTATCCGTGGAGATTGGCTCGTGTAGTGACTTGCAGGCGTGATCTATCGCTTTCTATTTCGCCCGCAAAAGATGGAACAATCGGCCAGCTCGTTAGCTGCGCCCACCTGGATGCAATACGAGCAGTGGTCAAACACTGTGGAGCAAGCTCGGATGACAGACTTAGTCAGCAAGCCGATGGTGGAACAGGGCCCGGTCGCCGTCATGACACGGATCGAGAAGACCTATTTCATGGACAGTGTGGAGGTTCCGGTCATCAAGGGTGTGGACGTTTTGGTGCGCCACGCCAGATTCACGGTGTTATTGGGGCCGTCCGGCTCGGGCAAAACAACCTTGCTCAATATGATTGGCTGTATTGACCGACCCGATCAGGGTGAAATCACGGTCTCGGGCTGTAATGTGGGTGAGTTAAGCGACGATGCGCTGTCTGATTTTCGCGCCAAGAACATAGGCTTTATCTTTCAGAATTTCAACTTACTCCCTGTTCTCAGCGCCTACGAAAACATCGAATACCCCATGTTGCTCGCAGGTATACCTCCGAAAAAGCGGGCAGATCGGGTGACTAAATTGCTGGAAGCTGTTGGACTCGGCGATAAAGCCAGAAATCTACCGGGACAACTTTCGGGCGGGCAACGCCAGCGTGTGGCGATTGCTAGGGCGCTGGCGCGTAAACCCAAGCTGGTGATTGCTGATGAACCCACGGCCAACTTGGACAGCCGAACGGGCGCAGCAATTTTGTCCCTGATGCGTCGCATGGTGGATCGTTATCAAATTTCGTTTTTGTTCTCGTCCCATGATCCGGAAGTGATCAAAGCCGCCGACGACACCATTTTTCTCAAGGACGGAACAATTCGTGGCATCCGCCGCAAGGGCGAGGACGCTCCTGAGGGCAGTGCGCCATGATGATGACTTTGTCTCTGGCGCTGCGCAATTTGCTGCGCAACCGGCGCCGCTCCTTGGCGACCTTGTTGGCCATGGCCATTGGATCGACAGCCACTTTGTTGTTCGGTGGTTTCAGCGCCAATATCAACTACATGATGCACACCCACCACGTCAGGGTAGGCGGGCATTTGCAAATTCAGCACCGCGACTTTTACCTTTACGGCAACGGCAATCCCACCGCTTATGGCATTGCCGATTACAAAGAATTGATGGAGTCCATACGGCAAGACCCAGTGCTAGGAAAAATGGTGTTGGTGGTCAGTCCCACCATGCAGTTTGGCGGCATTGCTGGCAACTATGCGGCCGGTGTTTCTCGAACCGTGATCGGCAATGGTTTTGTCGCCGCAGACGTCAACCGCATGTGGTTGTGGAACGATTTTGAATTAATCACACCCATCAAACAGTTCGCCCTGGACGGCTCGCCGCCGGACTCTGCCATCGTCGGCATTGGTGTCGCGCGGGTTCTGCAGTTGTGCAAAGCACTGCAAATTGAACGTTGCCCTGCACCTGAGAAAGCCGAACAGCCTGTCGTGGAGGGCGGAAAAATTCCGGACGACATTGCTCAGTTGTCGCTGCCGGATCCGTCGTCAAAGAATGCTGCCCCGGCCAAGCCCGCCGCGTCAGAAGATCGGCGCATTGAGGTGTTGATTGGTAACGCACGAGGTGCGCCCAATGTGACCTCGCTCCAAGTGATTCGCGCGGAAGAGCAAGCCGTCAAAGAGCTGGACGAGGTCTATGTGATGATGCACCTGGATCAGCTTCAAAAGTTGATTTATGGCAAGTCCAAACCCAAGGTGACTTCCATCATGCTGCAGTTGCAGCACTCGCATGACATACCTTTGGCGATAGAGCGCCTGGAACCCATCTTGAAAAAATACTCTGTGGGCCAGCCTTTGGCTGTGCTGGACTTTCGCAAACTCAATCCGTTTTATGTGCAGACGATAGGCATGTTTGACACCATCTTCGGTTTCATTTTCATTTTGATTGGTGGAATTGTGTTGTTCACGGTGAGTAACACCATGAACACGGCGGTGGTCGAGAGAACGGTCGAGATTGGTACACTGCGAGCCATCGGCCTGCGCCGTGCAGGTATCCGGTCTTTATTTGTCACTGAGGGCGCATTCTTGGGTATGTCCGGGGCTCTTTTGGGCGTGTTGCTGGCCTTGCTGCTATCAACACTGGTTAACGGTTTGGGCTTGACGTGGTGGCCTCCTGGCAACGTCGATCCGCTGCCCCTTACCCTCACAGTTTGGGGTGAAACCAAAATGATCGTTGGCACCACCTTGGGGTTGATGGTGATTGCGGTGGTCTCCGCGTGGTGGCCAGCCTACCGTGCTGCACATCTCAGTGTGGTCGATGCACTGCGGCATGTTTAATCGGGAAAGGGCGCTACGCATGAGGTGCTTGATTTCTGTGCTGCTGGCATGGTGTTTATCGATATCCACTGCCCTAGCTGCGCCCACGGCCGATGACATCTTGGTCGCCAGCGACAACATTCGTAATCCGGGCCGCCCATTCAGCGTCACGGTGACTTTGACCGAGTTCGAAAACGGTCAACGCACCGACACCAGCACGATGGTGAGTTACTCCAAAATCATGCCGCAAAGCGGGCAATTCGCCAGCATGATCCGGTTTGCGCAACCTGCCCGCGATACCGGCAAGCTGATGCTCAAGAACGGCAACGACTTGTGGTTTTACGACCCCGTGGCCAAGTCCAGCGTTCGCCTTTCTCCGCAGCAGCGGCTGCTGGGTCAAGCGTCCAACGGTGATGTGGTGACGGTTAACTTTGCCAAGGATTACGCCCCGACTTTGGCTGGAGAAGAGGAAGTTTTGGATGGCGAGCGTCGCACGCGCAAGGCCTACAAACTCACCTTGGCCCCGATCGTTCCGAATGCCACTTACGCGAACATTGAAATTTGGGTTGACGTCGAGAACAGTAGGCCTCTGAAGGCTCGGTTTTTTTCCGAGTCGGGCCGATTGCTGAAAACGGCGTTCTACAGACGCTACCAGCGTCAACTGGGCGCTGAACGGCCTACCGAAACCGTGATCATCGATGGATTGAGTCCCCAGTGGGTCACACTGATGCGTTTTTCTGACTATGTTGCGCGCCCTATCCCCGACTTGTGGTTGCAGCGCGATTACATGCCCACGTTTCAACCGGACTAAAAAATATGTTTGCACTGAATCGTTTGACGGCGGGTGTTGCAGCGGCGTTGCTGACTTTGGCTGGCACCTCGGCATCGGCCAACAAGACGGAGTTGGATGCACTCGACCTGGAGAGTGCGCCGGAAAAGCCTGCCTCGACGTCGGTAGGAACGAAGTTTTTCGTTGAAGCAGCGGCTGGTCAAGCCAGCCAACGTTTCGGTCAAGGCACGCGCGACATCGGCCGCTTGTCGCTTGACTTTTCTCACACCCAAAAGCTTGCACCCGGTTTGCGCGCGGTGCTGTCCAACAGACTGGATCACTTTCACCCTAGGGAGGCGGGCTCTGAGGCCACCATCAACAGTCTGCGCGAAGCTTATTTGGGCTGGCAGCCCTGGGAAGACACCGTACTAGAACTGGGGCGTGTCAACCTTCGTTATGGACCTGCTTATGGCTACAACCCCACTGATTTTTTTCGTGATGGCAGCCTGCGCGCCATTGTGAGTGCCAATCCATTCACGCTGCGTGAGACCCGCTTGGGCTCGGTGATGTTGCGAGGCCAGAAATTGTGGTCTGGGGGTTCTCTGGCCTTCGCTTACTCACCCAAGTTGCAGGATCGGCCCAACCAGGACACCTGGAGTTTGGATTTGGGCTCTACCAATAACCGCGACCGGGCTGTGTTGACTTTGGACACGAAGCTGTCCTCCAGAGTCAACAGTCAACTACTGGTTTACAAACAAGACGGCATTTCCCCCACATGGGGTGCCAGCTTGAGTGCCTTGGTGTCTGACGCTGCGGTTGTCCACGCGGAATGGACGCGTGGCAAAGAAAAAGATTTGCGTAGCGCGTTGTTGATGCAAGCGCAGAGCACAAAAACGGCGGATCGATTCGTGGGTGGCTTGACCTACACCACCGCCAGCAAACTGTCGCTGACGGCCGAGTATCAGTACAACGGCTTTGGTTTGTCTAAGAACCAGTGGAATGGCTTGGGGACGATCAACCCGCAGTTACAAGGGGCTTACATCCGAGAGGCTTTGCGCCGCCAAGACATCACTTCACGCCAGGCCTATCTGCTCTATGCCACACAAAGAGACTTGGTATGGAAGGATCTGGACCTGACTACTTTTGTACGGTTCAACGCGGAAGACAACAGTCAACTTTTTTGGCTGGAGCTACGCTACCGTGGGAGCCAATTTGATTTGGCCTTGCAGTGGCAAGAGAACAGGGGCAAGTCGGGGACGGAGTACGGCGTCTTTCCAGATCGTCGCTCAGTCCAACTGACCGGAACCTACCGCTTTTGAGTGTTTCCAGACCAGTCGCTTTGTGCTACGTTGCTCACATGGGGGTGAGATAAACCAAGGGGTGATGCGCGGCAAGATGGGTTGTTGTTGGCACTTTTCTTCAAAGCATAAAAAAAGGGACATGTTGAACATGTCCCCTTTTGTTTTTGACCGATGAGCGGTCTAAACGCAACCGCTGCATCAAGACCGGGCCTCTTTTTGGGAGGCCGCTGTCTTTAGGCCGATTTGTTGCGACGACGCTGGGCGAAACCCATGCCAGCCAAGGCCAAACCGAACAAAGCCAAGGAGCCTGGCTCTGGAACGTTCAAGCTGATGCTGCCATTCAGTTCAGTTTGACGGAACAATGCGCCCGAGGTGGAGGCCCACAATTGGCTTACGGTTGGAAGAGGAGGGTTCACGTTGGTGTTAATTTCCCAGGTTAAGTTGCCGGGAGCCGCCAACCACGAGTTGTAGAAGCTCACGCCGTTCGCAGAGGCCCAGAAAGCCTGCGAGAACGCGTTGGAATCGTCGGTGCCATTACCATCGAAGTCAAACGA
This sequence comes from Burkholderiales bacterium, assembly GCA_046094425.1. Classification (GTDB taxonomy): domain Bacteria; phylum Pseudomonadota; class Gammaproteobacteria; order Burkholderiales; family Burkholderiaceae_C; genus JANPCX01. The sequence continues at coordinate 9,758 of JBJTHI010000174.1, forward strand.
CATGTTACCTGACAGTGTCAGGTTGGCTTGCTGCGTATTGGAGCCAGTCAGATTCAAGCGAAGAACCTGTTGGCCGTCGTTGGCGTCGCCGGACTGGTAGTAAACGTTAAAGAACCCGGACGTGAAGTTAACGCCGGTCGCGGTTGTGACACCGAAAATGGTGTAGTCGTATGTCAGGCCCCAAGAGCCGAACTGACCATAGTCGGGGAAGCCTTCACCTGAGACAAAGCCGTTGGTGTCGGTCACCGCAGGAACATTGTTCAGCGCGTTAATGTTCAGTCCGCCTGGATTGCTGGGGTACGCAAAGTTCAGCGGGGTAGCGTCCAATGCCAACTTAGCGCCTGGCGCAAAACCGTAGAAGTTCATAACCGATGCCTGGTTCGTATCAACCACCTGTGTGCCGATAACGGCTGGGTTGCCCAGATAGATCGAGGTTGCCAGCGTGCCAGTGAACCCGAGGCCACCGATGAGGCTGGTTGAGGTGCTGCCGTTGGCAGGGAATTGGAAATCGATACCATTGTCAATGGTGAAATTGCCGGCAACCGCAGTCGCCGAGAAGGCTACTGCTGCAAGTGATACTAGGGTTTTCTTCATCGCGGACTCCTGAGGATGGCGTTGTGCGTAACGCGGTAGATTGTTGACGCATAAGACTAAGCAGACTCCGTGCCAAAAAAAAAAGTCTTTTAAAAACAAGGCTTTAATCCGAGGTTCGTTTCAACTTGTGTTTTATTTGTAAAAGAAGTCGACGTTAAAGCCAGGTCAGCACCACGTGGGTCGTCGAGGGGTGCGAGGGCACTGGAAATCTTAGCGGGGTGAGGGTGGTATGGTTGAAAGCGGTAGTTTTGAGTATGCGATGGCTTACTCGCGTAATGTCGGTTGGGTCACCCGTGCCGAACAAGAGGTGTTGCGCGAGGCTCGGGTGGCGATTGCCGGTTTAGGGGGTGTTGGTGGGGCCCATGCGGCCACCCTGGCTCGCCTGGGTATTGCGAACATATGCATTGCCGACTTTGATGTTTTTGAGGTGCAAAACATCAACCGTCAGGCTGGCGCGTTCGTGTCGACCTTTGGTCGCTCCAAAACTGATGTGATCGCCCAAATGGTTCGAGACATCAACCCTCAGACTCAACTGCGGTTGTTCTCCGACGGGGTGACCGAGGCCAACGTGGATGAGTTTCTACGGGATGTGGATGTGTACGTAGATGGTTTGGATTTTTTTGTCCTGCCGGTGCGCCGCATGGTCTTCGCCAAATGCCGCGAACTCGGCATTCCTGCCCTCACTGCGGCGCCTCTGGGTATGGGGGTCGCTTTTTTGTATTT
>JBJTHI010000175.1:0-2748 GCA_046094425.1 Burkholderiales bacterium
CTCTTTTTGCCGCGTGGGTGGCAGGCCATGGCCGCCACTACCTGGTATAAACCGACGACGGGCAGCGCCTCACCTGCCACCCACGCGGCAAAAAGAGTGACTGTGTGGTGGGTGACCGCATCACCTTCCAGCCCACCACCGCTTCCGGCGAAGAGGGTGTGATTGAACAGGTGTTTGAGCGGCGCAATTTGTTGTTCCGCCAAGATGAATGGAAAACCAAAGCCTTCGCCGCCAACCTGGATCACATTGCCATCATGGTGGCCAGTGAACCCGTGTTCAGCGAGAGCCAATTGGCCCGGGCGCTGATTGCGGCGGGCAGCGCGGGCATTGCGGCGCGCATCATCCTGAACAAGGCTGACCTGCCCTCCATCACCACCGCCAGAGGTCGGCTGCAACCTTATGTGGACATGGGTTATGAGGTGGTCGAGGTATCACTCAAAACTCAAGCCCGTGAGGCCGAGGCTTGTATGGGCCCGCTGTTCACAGGCCATACCAGCTTGGTGCTGGGCCCCAGCGGCACGGGCAAGAGCACGCTCATCAACTTGTTGGCGCCCACAGCACGAGCCGCCGTGGGCGAAATTTCAAGTGCGCTGAATTCGGGCCGCCACACCACCACACACACGCAGTGGTTTTGGATCAACCGAGAGACAAAAAGCGCGCTCATCGACTCGCCCGGCTTTCAAGAATTTGGGCTGAAACAAATCGACGCGCAACAACTTGCAGGCTTCATGCCCGACCTGGCCGCGCATTCTGCTGACTGCAAGTTCTACAACTGCACCCACCAACACGAGCCCGGCTGCATGGTGCGGGCCGCGCTGGAGGCAGGAAAAATCAGTCCCTCGCGCTACCGAATTTATGGGGAGATTTTGCGAGAACTCAACCAAACGCGCTGGTAGTGAACCTCAGGGAGCCAGGTTAGCCAGCGACAGCAGCGCCAACAACAACATCCACAAAATCACCGAGCGCCACACCAAGCCCACCACACTGCTCAAGTGGCCCTGCATGGGCGGCAACCCCGGCGTGGAGCCTTCGGCACCGGCGGTGTCGGTGGCCTCACCACTGTCAAAGGTTTTGGAGCGGTCAGGCGTCACGCCCGGCGCGGCATGGCCACCCAACTGCACACCGACCGCACCTGCAGCGGCAGCCAAGATGATGCCTTCGTTGGGATGCCGCCATAACACAGCGTCTCTGCGCCAGCAGTTCACGGCTTCTTCAAAGTTCCCAACTACTGCAAAACCAAAGGCGGTGAGGCGCGATGGCAAATGATCCACCAGGTTGAACAAGCGCTGCGACAACCACATCAAACGCTCATTGGCAGCCAACCCCAAGCTGCGGTTTTTGTAGGCCCAGTAACGGCTGGAAAACTCGGCCAAACGGTAGAACACCGCGCCCGCCGGCCCCAAACCCAAGGCAGAAAAAACAATGAAACAAAAGAACACGCCGAACACATGGCGGTGGGCGGCGAGCAAAGAATGTTCAATCACATGGCGCAAAAACTCGGTGCGTGGCAACTCGCTGGCATCCAAATGCCGCCAGTGCGACAGCAGCTCTCGCGCAGCTTGTTCGTCACCGCGCTCCAGCGCGTCGCGGATGTCGGTGAAGTAGTGGCTGAACTGCCTGAAACCCAGGGTGACATAGAGCACTGCTACATTCCACACCAAGGCCAAGATCACACTGAAGTGAGCCAGGCCCAAAAACACGGCGGTGGTCAGCAAGGCTGGAAGCACCGTGGTGATGAACCACACCACGCTGGCGTGGTGGTCGCGGCCAGCGTCGAAATTGCGACCCGTCCAGCGCATCCAAGCCGTCAGCGCCTCGTGAACCACGTTGCGCCGTGGCAGTGGTTTGAGTTGCTCTATCAGAAGAGCCAGCAATACCGAGAAGAAGCCCATGTGGTGGGATGATAACGGCGGGGGTTTTAGGCGATTAAAAACCGATAGAAGTTACGCAGCATGGCCGCTGTAGCCCCCCAAATGAAGTGAGTGGGCTCTGATGCGCCCGCCGCGGTCCAGGGCATGGACATGAACTCTCGGCGCACACCTGCGATCTCCACCGCATGGTGGCGGTGGTGGGCGGGGTTCATCAAAAAAGACAAGGGCACTTCAAACACCTCGGCCACTTCAGACGGATCAGCTTGGATTGAATGCTCGGCAGCGACCAAGGCCACCACGGGCGTGACGACGAAGCCCGTGACTGTGGTGTAGTTGGGCATGTGGCCCAGCACACGCACATGATGGGCATGCAGGCCAATTTCTTCTTGCGCCTCGCGCAGCGCGGTGGCTACGGCATCGGCATCGTGGTCTTCAGAGCGACCACCGGGAAAACTGATTTGCCCGGCATGGTCACTCAGGTGTTCGGTGCGGCGGGTCAGCAATACGGTCAACTCGCTGCGCTGCACCAGGGGTACCAGCACTGAGGCCAGCGCGGGCGGGCGGTTACCGATACGGCCATCGGTGTTGATTTCAGGTTGCCAAGGCGGGGGGCTGAGAAAACGCCGCACCAGGGCGTCAGCCCGCAATTGCTCGGGCGCAACCGCTGGTAGGTGGCCGTCCACGCGCACGGCGGGCAAATGTTGGGGGTTGAAACTCAGCGCCATACCGCTATTGGAATCGGCATAGGGGGCCTCCATTATCGGAGGCACCCCTGCCACACCACCTGGCATGCGGGTCCGCACCAGGCGGTTCGAGAGTTTGAGGTCATGACAGCCGGGGCACCCCCAACCGGTCGAAGTACGCAATGGTCAACACC
>JBJTHI010000176.1:0-8643 GCA_046094425.1 Burkholderiales bacterium
GTCGTACAAATTGCGCTGAGTCTCTGCGAGGATGGGCTCGGCTTGTACGTCAGCCCCCAGGTCGGCGCAGGCGGACTGGATGAGGCCGCGCAGGTGCTCCATGTCCAAGGGGCGTTGCTGACCGTTTTCGGTCACCATGAAGGTGTGGGTGGCCACCGCTTTTTCGGTCGTACCTTGTTTGGCGCGCTCTTGAGTACGGCGCTCGCGGTAGAGCACATAAGCGCGGGCCACTTCATGGTGGCTGCCGCGCATCAAGCCGAGTTCAACTTGGTCCTGGATGTCTTCAATGTGGAAGGTGCCACCTGCCGGGCGGGAGCGCAGCAGTGCACGAACCACCGATTCAGTCAGCCCGTCCACGGTCTCACGCACGCTGGCCGAGGCGGCCCCTTGGGTGCCATGCACGGCCAAGAAGGCTTTCATCAAGGCCACGGCGATCTTGCCCGGCTCAAAGGCCACCACCGCACCGTTGCGGCGGATGATTTGATAGCCCACGTAGGCGGATGCAGCAGGCGAGGGCGACTTGTCGGCGCGGGTCACCGTGGGTGTGGACGATGTGGCGGCGGTAGGCGTGGCGATAGCAGATTGCATGGATTCCCCTTCTGTCTCGATGCGATGTTGTGATTTATGGGTAGAGATGTTGAGCACCTAGTGGGGTGACTCACTGGCTTTTTAGTTCTGATGCCGCGCTGCGCTCTATGAGCAGCACCCTCACGGGTGAGGTGGCTTTTGTGACGTTAAAAACTGCGAAACAGTCGGCCGAAAAAATTGGCGAACTCAGTTCACAGGTGCCGATTGAGAACACAAGGCTTGGCATAGCGGCACACTATATCTGGTGTGAGGTGCTCACTCAAGCACTACCGCTAGTGTCTACGTCCCCTGCGCTGATTCTATCGCCGGGCGCAAAATTCCACATCGTGAGTGCTTGAAAAGCCATGCGTTGAAGGCATCGTCATGCACGCAGCATGTTCATTGGCGAGTATGAGACAGAACCTTGTAAATCGGGCGTTCGCCAAGGAAATGGCGCGCCAAACCGCATGAAAACTGGTGGCCCACCTTCATGCAGCAGGCCACTTGCATTCAGGCCCAACACCAGCAGCAAGGGTCAAGCGCCATAGCGCTGATTTCCACTTGCGGGAAAACACCGAGCGTTCCAACCCAAACACCGCTGCAAATAAGCCCACTCAAAACCAGGGCCGGGATCGGCCTTTCGGCCCGGTGCCACATGTTCATGTCCCACGACAGTGCGAATACCCTGTCTGCGCCACAAGCTGCGAAGCAAGAGCGTCAGACTGTCGTACTGCGAGGACTCGAAAGCATGTCCTTCCAAGCCTTCCAATTCGATGCCGATGGAGTAGTCGTTGCAGTTGTCGCGCCCCTGCCACTGTGAGGTGCCTGCATGCCAGGCACGCTCGTCGCAAGAAACAAACTGCGTCGTGCGGCCCTGTCGGTCGATCACAAAATGGGCCGACACTTTGAGACCATGAATTTGCTCGAAGTACGGGTGGGCCGACCAGTCAAGCTGGTTGGTGAAAAGCTTCTCAATGGCATCGCCACCGTAGACCCCAGGTGGTAGGCTGATGGAATGCAGCACCACCAAATCAACCACAGCACCCGGCGGTCGCGGGCCCTGGTTGGGTGAAGGTCGGTGCCGTGCATGCGTCCACCAACCATTGATCCAAATCGCACGTTTCATTGGGGGTTCAACTGGTGGATCCGCGACCACCAAGTGAAGGCTCGCCCTCGGTGATTTCGGGCGCTTGTGCATCGTCCCCCACCAGCACTTTGAGGCGAGCCATTCGATAGCGCATTTGCCGCAGCGACAAACCCAAGCGTGCACCAGCGGCCGTGCGGTTGTAGCGGTGCTGTTCCAGTGCACGCATCAAGATGTCTCGTTCGATTTGATCCAAGTGTTGTTCGAGGTTGCTGGGCAATGGGGGCGGCTCGACAAGCGGCCTTTCTGCGCGCCAGGTGTCTGGGGCCGCAGGCGTGTTCTGGGTGACCAGATCCAAAGCCTGAGCCGCGCTGTCGGTGAATACGGACTCCGGCAAACCCAGCTCAAACACGTCGATCGTGCTGTCACTGGAGAGCGCCACGGCGCGGTGCAGTAAATTTTCTAGCTCACGCACGTTGCCAGGAAATGGGTAGCGTGCCAAATGCGCCAAGGCGCTCGGTGACAACTCAGGCGTAGGCGAGACGCCGGCGTCTGCTGCAATGCGCTCCAAGATAGCCCGGCTGATGTCGTGTAAATCCTCCAGGCGTTCACGCAGCGGCGGAACACGAATTTGAATCACATTCAGTCGGTAGTAGAGGTCTTGGCGAAAACGCCCCGCGTGAACCTCCGCACCTAAGTCTTTGTGAGTGGCACTGAGCAGGCGCACATTCACCGCTTGTTCGGTAACCGCCCCAACGGGTCTGACCGAACGCTCTTGAATCGCCCGCAACAGCTTGCTCTGCATGGTCAGGGGTAAATCACCAATCTCGTCCAAAAACAACGTGCCCCCATGCGCCGCTTGAAAGAACCCTTCGCGGTCCTCGTTCGCTCCGGTGAATGCGCCTTTTCGATAACCAAAAAATTCCGCTTCCAACAACTGTTCAGGGATGGCACTGCAATTCACCGCTACAAAGTGCTGCTTGCAGCGCGGGCTCACCTCATGCACAGCGCGCGCCACCAACTCTTTGCCCGTGCCGGACTCACCCTGGATCAGCACCGGTGCCATGCTGCGCGCCACTTTGTCGATCAGTGCACGCACGTGCAACAAGGCAGCCGAACGCCCGGCCATACGCTTGAGAGCGACACTGGCCGAAACACCACTTGAAACAGGGGTGGGGTCAGCAGGTACAACGACCGATGATTTCGCAGCCGACGCCGCACCCGCAATGGGCACAGCGTTCAAGTAGGAACCAAAAGGTGCCGCCGCCCCACCTGGCCCGCGCCCCAGCGCTGAGGCCACCACGGCCCGAAACTGCTTGAGGTCTACCGGTTTGGTCAGGTAGTCATACGCACCGGCTTTGAGTGCTTCAACAGCATTCTCTGCCGAACCATAGGCGGTGATGACGATGGTTTTCTCCGGCCGTCCAGATTCTTCCAAGCGGCGCAACACGTCCAGACCCGTTCCGTCGGGCAAGCGCATGTCGGTGATGACGGCGCTGAACTGGCGTTCGCCCAGCCGCACCAACGCCTCTTCGACGGTAGCGGCAGTTTCAATGTCATAGCCCTCACGCAGCAGGGTGAGTTCATACAAGGTGCGCAAATCGGGTTCGTCATCAACGACCAACAAACTCAGGGAGGCGGGTGGGGTCGAAGTCATGGTTGACAAGTCTATGCCCTGCTGGAAGTCGTTGGGAGCAGTGTTGAAGGCGGCAAGTCTTGTGACGGATTTTGTTTGGGCATGCGCACAAAAAACTCGTTGAAGGTACCTGCTTCGGTGCTGCGGCGGCGGTAGTCAATGCTGGCCCCGTAACGTTCACACAACTCACGGCAAATGTACAAACCCAGCCCCGTGCCTCGACTGCGTGTGGAAAAAAAGGGCTCGAACAAATGCTGCTCGACATCGGGCTCAATGGCCTCACCATCGCTGCAAACCAGCAACTGCAAACCCGCCAAACCATGTTCAGCCAACGCCACTTGAACGCAGCCCGGGCGGCCACTGGCATGGCGTTTGGCGTTGTCCAGCAAATTGACCAGGACACGCCGCAAGTGCTCGGTATCAAACGCTGCGTGGCAGGGCAGCTCGGGCATGTTCAAGTAAAGCAGCGACTCCGCGCCGACGGCGTTCTGCGGATGGTCGCTCTTGTCACCCGCCACAAAAAACCAATTCAAGCCTTGCGCGTGCGCCCACTCTTGGCACACGGCCAAAACGACGGCCGCAACGTCCACGACACTCGCGGGGATCCGCTCGCCCGCAGTCACTTCCATCACATCGTCCACGATGCGTTTGAGTCTACCGACGTTTTCACTCACCATGTGGGTGAGTTGGCGCTGTGTGGCGGTGCTGGCATCTTCTGACAACAGAGCGTTGGCTTGCGAAATAGCGGCCAGTGGGTTGCGGATTTCGTGGGCAATGCCCGCCGACACGCGCCCCATGGCCGCCAGCTTTTCTTGCCTGGAACGCGCCTGCATGCTGCGCACGTCTTCTAGTAGCAAGACGCACAACTCTTCATTGGCGTTGGAGGCGATTTCCATCCCTTTTCGTTTTGTAAATCGAATGCGCACCCTCACCGTGCGCCGAATACCGCCGTCAAAGTGCAGCGCCACATCACTACCTTCCTCGGCTGATTGGCCTTCCTGCAATGCCTGGTCGACCAAACTTGCTAACCGATCCCACTGCGGCACGCCGCGCATGCGAAACGGCGCTGGGTGACACATGCCTTGGGGTGCGAGCAAGCGTCGGGCCGCTGGGTTGGCAGCGCGCACCCGGCCCTTGCGATCGACCACCAGCACCCCGTCTTGCATTTCTTCAATCATCAACTTGTTGAGTTGGGCTTGTTGCCGAGCCAACTCCAAGCTGCCTTTGGCCGTCAACTCTTCTCTGGCCAAGCGACCTGCCAGCTCTCCCGCCAACACTGCAATCACAAACAGCCCGATGCCGGTCAGCCCGGCCTGTGCCATCAAACTGGTGGCCGCACCCTCGCCCCATGCGGCCGACACCCAAGCAGCAAACAACAGTGTCAGCGTGACGCAGGCGGCCGTTGCCAATGCTGTCAAACGCGGGGTCAACACACCCGCCATCAACACCGGCAACACCAGCATGGCCACATAGTTGAAGGTCGTGTTTGACGACAACAGATGCAGCCCAGAGAAACAGGCAATGTCCACGCCTATGGTCGCTAGCCACTGACGGCGACTGAGTTTGTGCAAGTGGGAAGTGGTTTTGTCGACCACACCCGCCGTGCTTTGTTGACCGCCCGTGCGCGCCTGCGCGGTTGCAGGCCATATCCAAGCCAACCCCGCCAAGGTCGCGTACACCACGCTGATCAGCGTGATCAACAAGGGCGGTTTGCTTCCGAAATAACCGGCTGCCGCCAGGGCCAACACCAGGGCCAAACCCAATGCGGCGCGTGCACCTAAGAAGGCACGGTAAATGCGCTCGAAGGCATTGGCACCGGCCGTGATCAAACGCCGGGCCTGGCGAGATAAAAACCGCGAATCGGCGTTGGCCTCTTGAGCGGCGCGCCAGTCACGGGGTTGGGCCAAATCGTCCCCGTCAAGAACGGTGTCTGAACCTTGTTCGGTGTCGGCCCCAACGCCCACCGCCCCGAACCACGACTCCTCAGCCACCGCCTGCGGCTCGCGCGGCCGCTTGCGACGGTCACCACGGCGGCGTTCGGGCCTAGGAGTGGGGCTGTCCATGAATCTACGCGCTAGCGCCCGGTGCGCCCGGACTCGTGCTGCTGTTGATGCGCTGGCGTACAAAAAGGCGTTGGCCCTGACCACACCGCTTCACTGCGAGGCAAATGCAACTGGCAAAACGCACAAGCCACCATGGTTTCTTGAGCGTTCGCGCTATTGGCCGATGCGGTTGATGCCGCCCCGCCCAAACCCGGCGCAGGCTTGTCATCCGACACGCGATTGCGGAACAGGCCTCGCCACAACCACCATGCCAACAAGGCCACCAATAGCATCACCAAATACTTCATCAGATGAATTCTTTCAAATTCAAAGCAGATGGGACGGGCGCTGCAAAATCACTTGCAGCACAAAACGCGAGCCCACATAAGCCAGCAACAACAACGCCGCACCAATGAACAACCAGCGTGTAGCCACTGGTCCGCGCCAGCCTAGAAGTTGCCGACCTAGCAACAAAGCCGCAAACACACCCCAAGCCAGCAGCGACAGCACGGTTTTGTGATCCCACCGCCATGGGGAGGAGAACCACCAGCCAATCAGTAGCGCCAGCGTCAGCACCGCGAAGCCGCTGGCGACAAAACGGAAAGTGAGTTGTTCCAGTTTGAGCAAAGGCAAACCCAGCGGCGTGCTGACCTGGGCATGCAAGCGCATTTGACGATCAGCACGGCGCAACATGGCACCGTGCAACACAGCCGCACCAAACAAACCGTAGGAAGCAATGCCCAATATCCAGTGCAGTGGCTGCCAAGGCGACTGCGCCGCTTGCGTTACCGCGCCTGGGAATAACCAGGCCAAACCCAGCGCCAGCACGCCCAAGCAAGCCAAGCTGCGGCGCATGCCACTGATGGGGAAAAACCGACTCTCCAGCATGTACACGGTCAGCACCAGCCACACCGTCACCGACAACGCGGGTGCAAAGCCAAAACGGGCACCCTGCAACTGCGGCATACCAGAGCTAACTGATGACCACACCGTGGTTTCGAAAAAAATCGCCCCCGCGTGAGCGATCCATGCAAACAACAAAACCGTCTGCAAGCGTCTCTTCTGCGTGTCGGCCAGCATGGCTGCTGCCAAATAAAACAACGAGGCCAAAGCGCTGACCCAAGTGGCGCCCATCAACCAATCTGGATTCGAGCTGGGCGAGAAAAGGCTGGGCGATAGAATCATTTGCGCAGTGTACTTTCGCTGCCCTTGGTAGTGACACGACACCAGGTTTGCTGCGAGAAAAGCGCAGTCCTCAACCCCCCCTTTTTGCAACATGGCCTCCACACTCACCGATCGCTTGAGCCGCCTCGTCAAAACGATGCGTGGCCAGGCACGCATCACCGAAGACAACGTGCAGGACATGCTGCGTGAAATACGCATGGCTCTGCTGGAAGCCGATGTGGCACTCCCCGTCGTGCGCGACTTCATCGCGCGCGTCAAGGAAAAAGCGCTTGGAGCCGAAGTGGTGGGCTCGCTCTCGCCGGGCCAAGCCTTGGTGGGCATCGTCAACCGCGAGTTGGCCGCCACCATGGGTGAGGGTGTGAGCGACATCAACCTAGCCACACAGCCCCCCGCAGTCATATTGATGGCCGGTTTACAAGGTGCAGGTAAAACCACCACCACAGCCAAACTAGCCAAACACCTGATTGAAAAGCGCAAGAAAAAAGTCCTGACCGTTTCTGCCGACGTTTACCGGCCCGCCGCCATTGAACAGCTCAAGCTGGTGAGCAAACAAGCCGGCGCCGAGTGGTTTGCCTCCAGCAGCACCGATCAGCCCCTGCTCATTGCCCGTGCGGCACTGGACTACGCGCGCAAGCACCATGTCGATGTACTGCTGGTGGACACCGCAGGTCGTTTGGCGATTGACGAGGCTTTGATGCAAGAAATTTCCGCACTGCATGCGGAACTAGGGCCCATCGAAACCTTGTTCGTGGTGGACGCCATGCAAGGCCAAGACGCCGTCAACACCGCCAAAGCCTTCAAAGAAGCGCTGCCGCTCACAGGCATTGTGCTGACCAAGATGGACGGAGACTCGCGCGGTGGCGCAGCACTGTCGATGCGTCAAATCACCGGTGCGCCCATCAAGTTCGCAGGCGTCAGTGAAAAGATAGACGGGTTGGAGGTATTTGACGCGCAGCGCCATGCGCAGCGCGTGCTCGGCATGGGCGACATCGTGGCCTTGGTGGAGCAAATCAGCCAAGGCGCCGACATGGCCGCCGCGCAAAAGCTAGCCGACAAAGTCAAGGCGGGCGACAGCTTCGATTTGAACGACTTCTTGTCGCAAATTTCTCAAATGAAAAAAATGGGCGGGCTGTCTAACCTGATGGACAAGCTGCCTTCTCAGCTCACCGCCAAAGCCGGCCAACTCGGCCAAGCCGACATGGACCGAGCCGAGCGTGACGTGCGCCGCATGGAAGGCATTATTTGCTCCATGACACCGTTAGAACGCCGCAAACCCGAACTGCTCAAAGCCACACGCAAACGCCGTGTGGCGGCAGGTGCAGGCGTACACGTGCAAGACGTGAACCGTCTGCTCAACCAGTTTGAGCAAATGCGAGACATGATGAAGAAGATGAAAGGCGGTGGCCTGATGAAAATGATGAAGCGCATGGGCGGCATGGCGGGCATGAAAGGCCCGGGCGGTTTTCGCTGAACACCGCGCTGCGCCCGCAGGAATCAGCAGGGTCACAATTTCGTAACCAGTTGTCAATGTCTGTGGGCAACATGCCGCTAGGCGGGGCTAGCCGTATTGACCCTCTAGAGCCTGCGGGCTATGGTCAGCACAAGATTCACACTTGACGCAACCGCCGTGACTACTCTGCTTCTTGTCTTAGCCGCCCTTGCAGGGCTGGCCTATTGGTACTTCCACATCCGATCGAACTCAACACGAAACGCCCACGCAACCGAGCGTGTAGACACCGTGATCGGCTGGCAACCACGTGCCACGCGCCTCATGACGGCAGCTGAACAACGGGCTTACGACACACTGCGAGAAGCCCTCCCAGAGTACATGGTGTTGTCCCAGGTGCCGCTTTCGCGTTTCATCAGAGTAGAAACACGTTATTCCTACGCCGAGTGGCTGCGCCGCGTCGGCAATCAGTGTGCAGACTTGGTGGTATGCAACGGCAGCAGCAAAGTGCTTGCCGTGGTGGAAATTCGCAATAAATCCTCTGACAGTCACCCCCGTGCTGCCAAACGAAATGCGCGCAAAGCTCGTTCACTCAAAGCCGCTGGTGTGGCCATGCACATTTGGTCGGAACAGAACATACCGTCCGCCGCCCAAGTACGTACCTTGCTGTGGAGTTCTTCTG
>JBJTHI010000177.1:0-8763 GCA_046094425.1 Burkholderiales bacterium
GTTGAGTCAGAAAAGGGGTTGAGCCGTCGTTGCAAATGCGCGCCATGCCGTTTGGCATGGCTGTGCTTTGCGCCTAGGCTGAACCCCTTTTCTGACTCAACGCAGGCCCATCCCAAAGCCCGACAGCCTCCCCAGTAGCCATCGATGTTGCCGGCGCGCAGGTTGGCCACCATTTCGGGCGGCGGCACCACGCGGATTTGAATGTCGGTGTCGGGGTTCAGGCCATGTTCGGCCACGTAATAACGCAGCAAGAAGTTGTGCATGCTGAACTCAAATGGCACCGCAAACTTGAACCCCTTCCATAGCTTGGGGTCGCGTTTGTCTTTGTGTTTGTTGGCCAAGGTGATGGCCTGGCCATTGGTGTTTTGAATCGTGGCCACATTCATGGGCACTTGGTTGGAGCCTATACCCATAGAAATAGCCAGCGGCATGGGCGACAGGAAGTGGGTGGCGTCGTACTCTTTGTTGAGCATCTTGTCGCGGATCAAGGCCCAGCCCGCGGTTTTCACCACCTCCACATTCAGCCCCTGCTGTTTATAAAAGCCCAAGGGGTGGGCCATGATGAGGGGGGTGGCGCAGGTGATGGGAATGAAGCCGATCTTGAGGTCTTTCTTTTCCAGCGGGCCTTTGTCTTGTGCCATGGCTTGCAGGGCCCCCAGGGGCAGCACCGACGCAATCGCGGCGCGGGCGGTGTTGGCCCCGACGGCACGCAAAAAGCGGCGGCGCAGACCGTCTTGCGGAAACAGTGCCTTCATCAAACTGGCTTCGAGCAAGTTGTTTGAGGTGGCCTCCACTTCGCTGGCCAGCGACGCCGCATGGTCTTGCGGCGCATGGTTTTCGCCGCAGGCGCAGCGCAGCATCAGAGGGCGGTCGGCGTCGTAGGGGTCGTGGCGGGCGGATGCTGTGGTTGGGGCAGCGGGTAGCTTGGACATGGCGCACCTCGGAGGTTGAAAGGTGCCCACATCTATGCAAGTGCCGCGCCCAGGCGTGCCAGTTTGGAGGTGAACCCCACAAATCACCCACGGGCCAACGAGCTGTTGTAGGGCTGGCCCTACAAACAGGCTTTAAATGCGGCCTTGGTGGTGGCGCTGCGCATACAAGGCCAGCTCCACATCGTTCTTGGTGCCGGTTTTTTCCAGTATGCGCGCGCGGTAGGTGCTCACGGTGTTGGCGGCCAACTGCAATTGCGCACCAATTTCGCTCACGCTGTGCCCCGTGGTGAGCAGGCGATACACCTGGTATTCCCGGTGCGACAAGGCTTCAGGCCCCATTTGGGTGCCGGCCGCGCCCACGGCATTGGCCAGGGCTTCCGCCGTGGTGGGGGTGACGTACACACCACCTGCCGCGACTTTGCGAACGGCGGCAATCATGTCGTCAGGGTCTGCACTTTTACTCAGATACCCGGACGCACCGAGTTTGATGCAGCGCACGGCATATTGTTTTTCGGGATAGGTGCTGAGCATGAGCACGGGCAAGGCGGGCCAAGTTTTACGCAGGTTTTGCAACACGTCCAGGCCATCGCGTTCGGGCAGGGCAATGTCGAGCAGCACCACGTCCAGGCCTTCGCGCCCATTCAATCGCTCCACCTGTGCTTCCACGTCAGGGCCGGTGGCGGCTTCTGCGCACACGTCAATCTCCGGTGCGTCGGCCAACACCTGCTTCAGCCCTTCGCGCACGATGCGGTGGTCGTCGCCCAGCAGCACACGGACTCGTGTGGGGTTCATGAACTGTCCTTTGGCATGGGCATGTGCAGTTGGAAGTGGCTGCCCTGGCCCGGTGTGCTGTGGATGTGGATCTGCCCACCAAAGGGCCGGGCGCGCTCACGCATGCCCATCACGCCGTAGGCGGTGGGGGATTCAAAAGCGGCGGGGGGTGCGCCCACGCCATCGTCTCGCACGCTCAAGGTCAGTTCGTTGGCATTGGCATGAATCGCCACGTCCAGTTGCTTTGCTTGCGCATGGCGGCCCACATTGGAGAGCATTTCTTGAAAGATGCGAAACACCGCCATGGCGGCGGGCTCGGGCAGCTCGGGGGCTTGTGCCACCTGCATCTGCCAGTTCAAGGTGAGTTCGGCGGTTTGTACAAACTCGTGCGCTTGCCACTCCAGCGCCGCCCACAGGCCTTGGTGGTCGAGGATGCTGGGGCGCAGGTCGGTGATGATGCGCCCCACGTTGTCCACCGCTGTTTCAATCGAGCGGCTCATGTTTTGGCACTTGGCACGCATGCGTTCGCGCATGGCTTGCGCCTGCGCGGCTTCACGGCTTTCTTGTTCGCCCAGGCGTTTGTCCAGCCAGTTCACGTCCATCTTCAAAGCCACCAGCAGGCTGCCGAGTTCGTCGTGCACCTCGCGGGCAATGCGTGTGCGTTCGTTTTCGCGCACGCCCTCGGAGTAAACCGACAACTCCTGCAACTGCTGCAGCGCACGTGACAACTCGGCCGTGCGCTCTTCCACGCGCTGCTCCAGCTCGGCCTTCGCCGCACGCAGCGCATCGGCCGCACGTTTGCGTTCGGTGATGTCCACAAAGGTGATGACCGCCCCACGCACCACGCTGCCGTCCATGATGGGGTGGCTGGAGTACTCCACCGCGAAGCTGCTGTGGTCGCGTCGCCAAAACACTTCGGTGTCGATGCGGCAAGGCAGGCCCTGGCGAAAGGCGTTGAAGATGGGGCAGTCGGTGTCGGGGTAGGGCGAGCCGTCGGCATGCGAGTGGTGGGTGAGTTCGTGCATGTTGCGGCCCCACACCTCGGCTGCTTCATAACCCAACATCTGTGCTGCTGCGCGGTTGATGAACATGCAGTGGCCATCCAAGTCCACCCCAAAAATGCCCTCGCCAGTGGATTCCAGCAGCAAGCCCAGTTGGTGCTGCCATAGCGGGTCGGCCGTCGCGGCCGTTTGCGTGGAGGCTTGTGGCACCTGCAGCGCAAAGGTTGGCGCAGGCGTGGTCGTGCTCATTCAGTGGCCCCAAAAACAAACCGGGTTACTCCGAGTGCAAAGGCGAACAAAAAGCCAAAAGTGAAGCGATCCAAACGCACGACAGGCTCACCACGTCGTGCGCGCCACATACCCAACCACATCATGGCTAAACCCACCGCGGCAGGTGTGATGATGAGGTTGAGGTAGCGCATGCTGCGGTTGTCAATGAAATGCACCGGGAAGAGCCACAAACTCACAGCCCCGAGCAATACACCCAACAGCGAATAGCCCAAGGCCGCGAGCCAAGGGTTGACGGGACGACGCAGCGGATCCGCTACGGCGTGTAAACCCATCTCGGCCAGGGCCTCGATGCACAGCTGCAAGAAAAACTCGCCGAAGAGTTCCAGCAAAAATTCGATCATGGCGGCGAGTGTAAAACTCATGAGAAAATGCCGGGCCGCTCCCAGGCTTTCTCATCCCCAAGGTCCCTGGGCGCCGTCAATCGACGATGAAGAGCGTTGCCCCCACATCAGTGGAAGACCGGTGCGCCTCGGCGTTGTCGGCCACTTGGTAGCTCATGCCAGGCTTCAAGACGAAGCGGCGGCCATCGGCCAACTCGGTGTGCAACTCGCCAGTCAAACACAGCAGCACATGGCCCTTGCTGCACCAGTGGTCGGCCAGATAGCCCGGGGTGTACTCCACCATACGCACCCGAATGTCGTTGAAGTGCTGGGTGCGCCAAGTGGCCAGCCCTCGCTCGCCTGGGTGTTCTGTCTTTTCGACCAGTGTCCAATCGGTGGTGCCAAAGGGAATGTTGTTCAGTTGCATCGAAGTTCTCCATCGGTAAGTTCCCAGTGGACAGGAAGAAGCGGCTGCGCGCAAGCAACAGCTTGATCAAATTGCTTGAGTCGTCTGTGATGTAAGAACCCGCGTCCCGCGTCGACATCTGGGGGGTGCGCAAGGCCAAACGGTTTGTCACGACAAACGGTGGGCTTTCCTACTACGATGGGCCCTGCCTCTTCAACTTCATCGCGTCGCCCATGCAGTCCCTGTTACTCGCTTACCGCGACATTCGCCACTCCACCGTCCAGTGGGTTGAAGGGCTGAGTGACGCCGATTTGACAGCGCAGTCGGCCGAATTCGCCAGCCCGGGCAAATGGCATTTAGCGCACACCACATGGTTCTTCGAGCAGTTTGTGTTGCAAGTGTTTGACGCGGCCTACTCCGTGTTCGATTCGCGTTTTGCGTTTCTCTTCAACTCTTACTACAACGCTGTGGGGCCACGGCAAGCACGTGCCCAGCGTGGTTTGCTCACGCGGCCGAGTTTGGCCACGGTGCTGGACTACCGCCAGCATGTGGACAGGGCGATGCTGGCGCTGCTCGCGCGCTCGCTGCCAGACGAGTGTGTGCAGCGCATCACCTTGGGGCTGCACCACGAACAGCAGCACCAAGAGTTGCTGCTGACCGACCTGCTGCATTTGTTTGCGCAGAACCCATTGCGGCCCGCTTGGCGCGCGCCTGCTTTGAACACAAGCACGGCCACCCACACAGCCACACCACAGCCCCTGCACTGGTTTTCATTTGAAGGCGGTTTGGTCGAGGTGGGGCACGCTGGCGACGGCTTTTGTTTTGACCATGAACAACCAAGGCACACCGTGTTGCTGCGCCCCTACCGCTTGGCCAGCAGGCCCGTCACCAACCGCGAGTGGCTGGCTTTCATGCAAGCCGGTGGCTACAGCGACCCGGCGCTGTGGTTGTCGGACGGATGGGATCAAGTGCAAACCCAAGGCTGGCGCGCGCCCCTCTATTGGGAAAAAGCTGGGGAACAAAACACCGATGCTTCATGGCTGGCCATGACCTTGCATGGTTTGCAGCCGCTGCCTCTGGACGCCCCAGTCAGCCACATCAGCTTTTTTGAGGCCGATGCTTACGCCCGCTGGGCGGGCAAACGCCTGCCCACCGAGTTCGAGTGGGAGCATGCGGCGCACATGTGTTTGGTTGATGGCAATTTTGTCGAGAGCGGCCGCTTCTCGTCGCAGCCTTCTGTAGCCACCAACGACGCGTCGCCAAGCCAAATGTTCGGCGACGTGTGGGAATGGACAGCCAGCCCCTTTGTGGCCTACCCCGGCTTTCGTCCGGCTACAGGCGCTGTGGGCGAATACAACGGCAAGTTCATGAACGGCCAATACGTGCTGCGCGGCGGTTCATGTGTCTCGCCCCGCAGTCATTTGCGGCCTGAATACCGCAACTTTTTTCAACCCATCCAGCGCTGGCAATTCACCGGTTTGCGACTGGCGGAGGACGCATGAGTTTGACCACCAACACCCGGCGCGTCACCACGGTCGACGATGTGATGAACGACAGTGCCACTGCTTCTTCACTGGCCTTGGCCCGTGATGTGCTCACGGGTTTGTCGCAGCCGCAAAAAACCTTGCCCTGCATTTGGTTCTACGACCACCGGGGTTCACAGCTATTTGAAGACATCACCCGCCTGCCCGAGTACTACCCCACTCGCACCGAAACCCGTTTGCTACGAGGCTTGGTGGACGAGGTGGCCGCTACCCTCGGCCCCCAGGCCCAATTGATCGAACTCGGCAGCGGCTCCAGCATCAAAACACGGCTGCTGCTACAGGCCCTGCCCGAGCTGGCGGCCTATGTGCCGGTTGACATTTCAGAAGCCTTCTTGAATGACGCCGTGGTCGGTTTGTTGCGCGACTTTCCGCAGTTGCTGGTTCAACCCGTGGTGGCTGACTTCACCGCGCCCTTTGCCTTGCCTCGTTTGCCCACTCAACGCCACGGACAGCACAGCCCGCGTTTGGGATTTTTCCCAGGCTCCACCATAGGCAACTTTTCACCCCAAGCCGCCACGAACTTGCTCGCCCAATTTGCACAAGCACTCGGCCCGCAGGCTTGGTTGTTGATTGGTGTGGACACCACCCAAAACCCGTCCTTGCTTGTGCCCGCTTACGACGACGCCCAAGGCGTGACCGCAGCCTTCAACCGCAACCTGCTGCTGCGCATCAACCGCGAATTGAGCGCGAACTTCAGCTTGCGCCACTTCCACCACGCAGCGCGTTTTGATGCACTGCTTGGCCGCATTGAAATGCATTTGGTCAGCGAGGTTCAACAAACCGTCACCGTGCTGGGCCACCGTTTTGATTTCAAAGCCGGTGAATCCATCCACACCGAAAATGCCTACAAATACACCGCGCCAGCGTTCTTGCGTTTGGCGCGCAACGCAGGCTGGCGTGAGCATCGCACGTGGTGCGACACCGAGGGCACGGGTTTTAGCGTCTTCCTGATGCGCTCTGCGGGTTGATTCTTTACAGCGCCAACACCGCCGCCGCGAGCAAGGCCACGGCTGCCACCAAGGAGCCAAGTGCTCCGACCATATTGCCCCAATAAACCAGCCGCCCCCAACCCACACCGCCAGCCGCCAATCCACGTTCACCCGTGATGGCTGCTAAAGGCGTGGACACACAAAAGCCGTAAGACGACACCACCAGGGCCACCACGATGGTCCAGGTGAGGGCCGCAGGTGCCGCCAAACCAGGCAAGAGCGCGGCCACCGCCAGCATCAGCGTCGCGCCTATCGGCAAACTCAAATGCGCCACGCGCCAGGAGTTGACGATGTGGGCGGCGGCTTGGCGTTTGATGGCGCGCGCATAAGGCGCACCCAACAACAATCCAAACAACAAAACGATGGAGCCATGCAAAACGAGATGACGTGAGGCGGTGTTCAATGGGAGGGTTCTTTCAAGCGGTTGGTTTGGGTTGCCACTGGTTGGCCCGCACATTGTATTGCGCCAGGCGGGCAGTTTCTTGAACCCGCTTGGCGCGTGTCTCGGGTTTCTTCGCCTGACTGATCCACTCCAAGATGCCGCGTTTGGCAGAGCGGGGAAATGCGGTGAAGTGGGCGGTGGCGTTGGGGTAGCGGGCAAGCTCTTCTTGCAAGTCGGCAGGTACAACCAGTTGCTCCACTTCATCCAGCGCCGTCCAAGAACCGTCCGCTTGCGCCGCCTTGATTTTTGCAAGGCCACTGGCATGCATCAGCCCTTGTTCCATCAACCTCGCCACCCGTTCTTTGTTGGGCCGCGACCAGGCCGACTTGGGATTGCGCGGCGAGAACCACAACATGGTGCGGTGCTCGTCGAGTTTGCTCGGTTTGCTGTCCACCCAGCCAAAACACAGGGCCTCTTCCACCACCGCGTCGTAACCCAGGCTGGGTTTGCCGCTGGCCTTTTTGTAAGACACCAACCACACGCCTTCATCCCGCTGATGGTGGGCTTGCAGCCACGAACGCCATTCGTCGCGGGTTAGGGGGTGAACGGCGTTGGGTGGGAGGCTGGTGGGCACAAGAAAACTAGAACCAGTGGCGGTTCATTGACTTTAAGAATGTCTCGTCGATCGGGTAACCAGCCTTGTCGCCGATCACCGAATCTATTCCGAAGACAGGGCAAAGTGCGGTGGTTCCCGCTTTTTGCTCATCGCCTGCGGGCGTCTCCTCTGGCCAATCGATCCACTCGGTGATCTTGGCCGGTGCGAACATACCAAGGCAGTAGAAGCACCCGCAGAGACCACTGGCCAAAACCTCTTCTCGGTGATTGGAGCTGTGTTTGTGCGCGTCAAGAATGTCATTCATGTCAGCAGCGCGCAGACTTCACCGCTGATAAATCTTTTGGGCCTCAGCGTGAACGTCTGCGGCAGAGACGGTTTGTGCTGTTCCCGACTCAACAGCGGACACCCGCCGCTGAATTTCTTGATCCCAGGCCTCATCCAGCGGTTCATCTGCTTCATTTGGCAGCGACGCGAGTAAAAGGTCGGCGAGGCGCGCCCGATCTTCTTGCGACAAAGCAATGGCCCGAGTCGTGATTTCGTCCAATGGATTGACCATAAAAATAACTCCTAGTCAGCAACGAACGAGTTTAGCGCGGGGTGGGGGAATGGGAGCGATTGAACAGTCGGTCAGCGATTCAAATGTTTGGATGTTAGACGTGACCCCGATACGCCCTAGGTGGATGCGAACCCTGACCAGCCGCGAAAATTCTTTGACGAATCCGCCTTGATGGAGCTAGCACAGTCCATCGAAGCCAAAGGCTTGCTCCAGCCCATTCTTGTGAAAGCCCTGGAGGGCGAGCGCTACATGATCGTGGCCGGGGAGCGCCGCTACCGCGCCCACCAGTTGCTTTCACGTCCAACGATTGCCGCCGTCGTCACCGAAGGTGACACCGACGAAGTGGCCATCATCGAAAACGTACAGCGCGAAAACCTGCGCCCGATGGAACTGGCCGAATCACTCGGCAGACTCATGGAAACCCACGGCTACACCCAAGAAGATGCCGCTCGGGTTATCGGCAAGGCCCGCAACACCGTCACGGAATTGCTCTCTCTGCTCAAGCTGCCTGAGGACATCAAAGCGCAGTGTCGGACGTCCGACGTGGCTTCAAAGTCCTTCTTGGTGGAACTGGCCCGCATGGATGTCGCAGCCATGCAAGAGGCGTGGCATACTTTGCAAACCACTGGACAAGCCTCTGTCCGCGCTGTTCGCGCCCGCAAAGCCGGTGAGCCGGTGAAAGAAGAGAAGCAACCCGACACACCGTTTCAAAAAGCGGAGAGGGCGCTTTGGATTGCAGCAAAAACTGTAGCCCAATACGAGCAAAAATTTTCTAAAATCGAAAAAGAAAAGCTTTCTAAAATAAAACAGCAGTTAGGGAAACGCTGAACAACCCCGCGAAACGAGTGCGCGTGTGAGCTGTGCTGCTGGTTCAGTGATTTGAGGGTGATGTTTCATCGTTTTGTGCGCTCTTTGGCGCATGTTTGAAGCCCTTCTGGGGGCTCGTGGCGCTTTG
>JBJTHI010000178.1:0-5434 GCA_046094425.1 Burkholderiales bacterium
GCTGAACCACTTCCAGTTGTCGCCTAATCTTCTCCTGCCTCTGCACCGTTTCCATTCGCACCACCCTCGCTTTTGTCAAAACAGCAACCTTCTCAGGCTTCTGACGGCTCGCATAGGGTGTGGTTCACCGCGCGCTTACGACACATCCACCCACCACAACACCGTCACTTCACGCAGTCGACGCTGGCGCGTGCGGCTTGAAGGATCCACCCGCAAAGACGACCGCAGCAGACGCGCCGCCAAGTGGCGGCTCTCACCACTCTCCAGACTGGCTTGCAAAGCCAGGTAGTCCGCGTTGCCGGGCTCCATCGCCAGCGCCTGCCGGTTGTGGTGCCGGGCCTGCGTGATGTCGACATCGGCCATCAGGGCTGCCATCAGGTGTGGTACAGCGACGTCGAGGGCTCCAGCGCCAAGGCCTGCTTGATGGCACCCCGAGCCCCGGGCAAATCGCCCAGATGCCACAGCACCTGTGTCAGTGCAAAGTGCAGTCCGGCGTGCTGCGGCGCCAGTGATAGTCCACTACGGACCTCACGCTCGGCCTGCGTGAACAGCTTCTGCCCCATGGCCAGTTGCGCCCCATAGAAATAGAAGCGTTCGTCCCCTGGCCAGTGCTGGCGGGCCAGCGCCAGCACCTGCTGCATGGCGGGCCAGTCTTGCAAGGCCCAGTGGGCATGTGCCACCTGGGCAAACACCTTGGGGTCTGGCGCCTGCACCATCAAAGGCGCGCCGTAGCTCACCACGTCGGCCCAGCGCTCTAGGTCGAACAGGGCATCCAGGCGCTGCGTGACAGCAGAGTCGCCCACCAGTGCTCCGCCAGCGCTTATGTACTCCGCCGCTGTCATGGCTTCCGCCGCTGTTCCCCGGCGCGCAAGCGCGGCCACCCCACACCCAGCAACACCGCCACCACCTGAACGCCAAAAAAGCTGGACAGAAGGCGCAGCCCCCCGGTGTTGTGGTTTCAAAGGCGGGCGTCCAAAACGGATTCGCCGCCGTTTTGGCTGCCCAGGTGGTGGCCATGACATCGGCGCGGGCGCGCAAGTCCCAAGCCAGCCCGACCCACACCACCAGCCACGCCGCGAACAGCAACCACCCAAGGCGAGGCAGCCAATGCTGCCAGGCAGACGGTGGTTTGGGTGGCCCCATGAACAGGGGCCGGCTACTGACAATCGTCGCCACGATGGCATCGACCTGTGCCCACAGCGCGGCTTCTTCCAAACGGCGCTGCTCGCGGCCCTTGGGCGTGATCGCGTGTAATGCCTTGAACAGGTGGGTCAACAACTGCTCCAGCAGCATCCACATCAGCACGCCCAGCAACAAGGCCAAGGCCAGAAGCAACCACTGCGTGAGGGTCGGCGCCTCCCGGAAGAATGAGGGCAGCCAGTGAAGCATTGCGAAGAGGTTATCAGACAGCATGAAGTTTCCGCAAACACCAAACCATTACCGCTCGGTCTCTTCTTGAGCCAACCTGGCTTTGGGGCATCGGGCAGGCCATTTGCCCTTGAATCTTACCCGCTGCACCACCGTCCACAAGACCTCGAACGATCTGAGCAAACACCGGTGCCGCCATCTGCCCTGCCTTGAGTGGTTGAACGTCCGATAACCCGAGTCGCACTCCAATCAGATACTGCGGTTTCTCAGCCGGAAACATGCCAATAAACACAGCATTGGCTTGCTGCAGGTAACGCATGCTGCCATCTTCCGCCATCACGGGCAGATAGGTGGTTGAAACGGTCTTCCCTGCCACCGACACCCCTGTGACTTGAGCAAGCGGCACCGTACCCTGCACACTGGCCGCGCGATACTGCATGCGCCGCACCGCACAGGCGGTCTGCTCGCTGAACACGCGACATTTGCCGCCATCCACTACCTCTGCGCCATCGTTCGCCAGCAGGGTCAGGCGCTGCTCCATGCCGCCGTTGGCAATTGGCAGGTACGCTTGGGCGATCCGGGCAAAGGCACTGCTCAGTTTCTGCCCGGCCATGGCCTTCAATGAAACATTCCAGAGGTTCCAGTCCGGAGTCGAAAAATCCACTGAGGGCAAAGCGGTCATCCCAGTGCTCCCATGCAGGCCGCTGCCCAGCAGCAGCGATTGCAACTCTCGCTCCGTCATGCGCAGCGCCAGCCTGGCCTGGCCCACATTGCTGGATCGGGCCACGATGTCGAACATCGTTCCAGTCGGAACCGGGTTCGCGTCGCGGACCGTCACTCCTTGCACCTTCAAGCCATCCGCGCCGCTCAGGTTCACCACCGCTTTCGCGTCAATTACACCCCGCTGCACCAGATCGGCCACCAGCAAACGAGTGATCAGACTACCCAGCGCCAACGGTCGGCCCGTGGCCTGGCTCAGCATTCGATCAGGCTGGTAAGGGTTTCGGAAACTGCCATGGTCGTTCGGGTCGAATCCTGGTGTACTCACCAACGCCCTCACTTCGCTACTGACAACATCCACCGCCATGACCGACCCGCTATCTGCACTTTTCTCGCGCATCGCCCTATGTAGTGCTGCGTCGGCCAGCCTTTGCACACCCATGTCCAGCGATGAGCGCAGGGCAGCAGGTTCTTGCTGTGGCCGCATCAGGGACTTCAAACGCCGATTCAACAACAATTCCAGAGCCTCTCGCCCATCGCCTTCGGTTGACAGCGTCGTGAACCCCAGCACGTGCGCCGTCAACGCGCCTGTACGGCATCGACCACTTCTCTGGGTTGCGCCCACAGTAACAGCTTCGGCTCACCAGCCGCTCGGTTCATATGAGCCAACCGGTAAACCGCCACGCGTGCCGCTAGCGGCCAAGGTGCCAGCGCATCCTGCCGTTGCTGTCAGGCATCCCATGGGTATCCCCACCCTGCGTAGCCGAGGCGCCCCACTTGGGATTCGCCCAAGCTGGGTCCCAAAAAGTCGCCGGACGGATCCACAGATCAATAGCCTGCGTATCGCGGGCAAGCAAATGTTCACCTGTGCGGTCGGCAAGCACCAACCGACCGGTCGCCATGAGTCGGCGAATCGGCTGCCGGAGGACGCATCCCACCGGGCGAGATGAGATGGATACACCACCATTGCCCAACCGGACATCACCACCCAGCCCAGCAGCAATGGCATCCCAGCTGAACGCCAAACCGAGGGGAGAGTATTCACTGGCAAACCGCCAATCTCGACCCGCTGTGCCTTGCTGACCCATCTTTGCCCCCGGGCACGCCACACCACAACGGCCGGTGCCGCTGCAGCATCCCTGGCCCGGCCCTTCAGCGCGTGGAGCGCCCAACTGCGATTAGCCACCCCCAGCGGTACGGTCTGCACCAGCCGCTTGGTGAAACCGGGCGCCGGTACCCCCACGCGCAGCCCTTCGGGTCGCAGCTTGATCTTGGAGTTGGCTGACAGCAGCTCGCCCTCAACCGCTGGGCCGCCCTTCGCGTTCAAGGGTCGCATCACATACCAGCTCCATCCGTTACGGACCTTGATACGCGCCACCGACATGGCAGGCATCGTCCTCAGTACCGCTTGCTGGAGCTGCGCCTCGGCCACGTCGTCCCGGCGCTGCACAAGCGGTACCAGCACTGTGCCAGCTGCCACCACAAGGCACTTGAACATTTTGGTGCCGCGGCTTATGCTGCACCTCCCCACACCGGCTGGCGCAACGCCCGCTCAAACAGCACCCGCAAGCGCCCGCAGGCCGGGCTCAGCACCTCCCGCACCAGCTCCGTCCGCTGGCGAACGTAGCTGGCTTTCTTGTCGCTGGTCCAGCCCGGCGCCGGCCCCTCCTCAAAACCCGCCACCACATCGGCCAGTTTCACCACCTGCACGGCCCAAGGCGCCTGAGCCAAGCGTTCCATCTGTAGCGCCTTGCGAAAGTCGGTGGGCAGGCCGGGCGGGTCAGTCAAGGCCGAGGCCGTTTCAATCACCCCACGCGGCAAGCTACGCGCCATGGCATTCAACAGGCGCTGTCCCTGCTCACCGGGGTTCTCCTCCAACGCGTCGTGCAGCAGCGCTGCCGCGTGCACCTCCATGTCATTCACGCCGCACCGTGCCAGCAAACGTTGCACCCGCAGCGGGTGGGTGATCTGCGGGGTCACCCCGTCTTTGCGGGTCTGGTTCCAATGGGCCTGCATGGCCAGCGCATGAGCCGCGTGCAGCAACTCCAGCGGGCGGCGTGCGCGGCGGCCGTGGAGCGATGCAGAGAAGTCTGGAACGGGTGTGTGGATTGTTTTCATGGCATCCCCTTTGTCTTGAGTGGAAAAAATGGCTGTTCCACTCAAGACGGCAATGCCCCGGCTACCGACTCAAATCACTTGGCAAATATGCATGAGAGTCATGCAGAACTCCCAACAAGACCGCCCCCGCGGGCTCACACCCTACTTCGCGTTGTCCTCACAGATAAATTTACGCTGAAGCACTCCAGCCTGGCCTTTGGCGAGCGTTGCCGGCAGATGCAGGCCAGAGCAAAGCCCAGGCTCGCATGGCATTGGAGCAAGATCCGCTTGCAAGATCTACCCCGAAAGCGGCTGCTTAAAACAAGGGATAGCGTTCAGGATTGAATCATTGGCAAAAGGGTGTCTTTAGCGCGAGTCCGTTGTCTCTATATGCAGCGCAAATCGCAGCGATGGCTTCCAGCTTCTCTCTCATTTCCTGATCCATACGATCCGCGCCAGAGGCTGGCTGTGCCAATGGCGGTGCGGGTGGTGGCTGCACTGCTTTGCTAGCCGCCAGGGCAGCTTGTTTCTCCCGGGCCAACTGCGTGGCGCGTTCTGCCTCCGCCTGTCGTGCGGCTTCTGCGGCTTTTTCAGCCATCTGCGCTTGGGCCTTTTCAGCGGCCATGCGCTTGGCCTCGGCCTCGTCAGCGCGTTTCATTCCTGCCTCTCGCTCGATACGTGTTTGCTCGACGGCTAAGGCTTCGCTGGCTGTCTGCTCTTGGGCCAGGCGTACACGCTGGTCTTGCTGGTCTTTCCACCACCAGCCGCCACCCAGCAGGGCCACGACCAGCACCCCCAGGCCGAGGCGATTGAGCACCGTTATCGCCCCGCCCGGGGGAGCCAGGGGCTCAGGGTCCGGCTGCATTGGTGGTTGCGGCGGTGGCTCTGGAGGTGTTAGCGGTTTGGGCGACTCAGGTGGCGTCGGAGGCTCCACCGCTTCCTGCGCAGCCACGTACCGCGCCCGCGCCGCTTCCAGCGCCGCCTCCAGGTCCGCCTGCCCCGGGTACACCACCCGTTCATCCAGCCCGCATTTGGGGCATACAGGGTTGCCAGCCTCACGGCCGCAGGCTTCTTCGCTGATCAGGCAATGGGTGTTGGTCATGTTGTGGTCTTATATGGATGCCTCCCGGCTGACAAGCGCAATCGGTGTGGTGTGGTGAAGAAGTCGGCTGCGTCCTTATATCCGGCCTTGATTGCATGAACGGCTTGGTTGCCCAAGCTGCTTGTGCTGGCCCCGATGCATATCCGC
>JBJTHI010000179.1:0-3431 GCA_046094425.1 Burkholderiales bacterium
GGGCTTCAAACAAGCCCCAAACAGGAGCTTTTAGCCCTGGGCCAGCTCGAATTTCGGCCAAAAACTGCGCCAGCTTTCAACATCTGAAACTTAAACCCTCTGCCGCACGGTTTGGGGTGAGTTTTTCAGACCATCCCTAAATAAGCCCACTCCCGGTCACTGGGCAGGGAAGCAGTGCGCTGCCCCCAGGATTCTTGTTTGTGCTGCGGTTTGGGTTGGCATGAGAAATCTCAAGCGATGCGCACTTCAAGCTGCCGACCAAGCACGCGGGCTGCTGCCTCAATTTGGTCGAGCCTGGACGCATGGCGCAGGTCAAACAGACGATCAACTTGCGGCATGTGCCAGCCCAAGCGCCGTGCCAGTTCGGCCTTCTTGATGCCCTGCTCAGTCATGGCCTGGTACACGCCCAGTTTGGCACCTTCCAAGGCCGATGGCCGCACAGTGCGTTGGCCGCGTTTGGCCTTGCTCGCCACCGGCAGGGGTTGGCGCGACTCCACATAAAACGACAGCGCCGTTTCAAGCGCATCCACCGCTTGCAGTAGCGCTTCGTCTTCATCGGCACCAAAGGTCAGTGCCTCCGGCACATCAGGAAACGTCACCAGCACGGTGCCGCCGTCTGGGGTCAGAGTGACAGGGTAGTCAAACATGGGGTGGCCTCATTTCAATCCGAGTTGACGCTTGATCGCGGCCTCAAGCCCTTTACCCAGTTCGGCGGTGCCGTGCATGGGCAGCGTGGATTGTTTGCCGTTCAAAAAAACCTTGAGATGCGAACCCTTGCCAGGTTGAAAGGTGGCCCCTTGTTGTTCCAGCCACTTTTTCATCTGCTTGGAGTTCATGCGTCTGATACTAAACACTTCTGTTGCATTGTCAAGGTTTGCCAAACCCAAAGTGGCATTGACCCGATTTCATCCGCCTGTCATGACGACTTGGCCCCGAGGGGTGTGGGGGTATCGCCACTGGCTGGACATCCGCTTTTGACTACGATGTAACTTCTGCCCCACCCACCGGAGCCGCCCATGAGCCCACTCCTCAAAACCTTGCTAGCCTCATCCACACTGGCCTTGGCTACGATGTCCCAAGCCGTCACCATCGGCCAACCCGCGCCAGCATTTGAAGTCAAAGACGCCAGTGGCAAGCTGGTGAAGTTGGCTGACTTCAAGGGCAAGCACGTGGTGTTGGAGTGGACGAACCCGAGTTGTCCTTTTGTGCTGAAGCATTACGGTACGCAGAACATGCAGGGCCTGCAGAAAGACGCCAAGGCCAAAGACGTGGTGTGGTTGTCTGTGAGCTCTACAGCACCCAGCCACTCAGAGTATCTGGCACCGAAAGATCTGACGACCAAGTACCAAAGCTGGGGTGCAAGCGCCACCACGATGCTGATGGACGATGATGGCCGTGTGGGCAAGGCTTATGCGGCGCGCACCACACCGCATATGTTCATCGTGGATCCCAAGGGGGTGTTGGTTTATGCCGGGGGCATTGATGACAAACGGTCTGCCAATCCGGCGGATGTGGCCACGGCCAAGAACTTTGTGAAGGTGGGGCTTTCTGAGTTGCTCGCCGGCAAGCCGGTGAGCACGCCCACCTCAGCACCTTATGGGTGCAGCATCAAGTACGCGAGTTGACAGGCCTGACCGCTGCATGCATCAACATGGCTGCGCCCGCCGCTGCAAACAAGTGTTTGAGCGGGTGCCCCCCAATGAAGTGCAGGCTCTCTAACACCGCGTGGTCACCAATTTCTAGCAGCTTGGCGATGGCGTAAAGCCCCAGGGCCCACCAGGCGGCGCTGGCGGGGATGGCTTGCGAATGTTGAGCCGCCAGCTTCATGCCGAACAACAAAAGCACCAGCAGCATGGGCAGGAACTGCACGAACAGGTAGGGGCGCAAGTCACCGCCGGGCAGCTTGCCTTGTGGGGCTAGCGTCCACCACCAATAGAAGACGCTGAGGGTGGCGATGGTCACGGCGGCAAACAAAAGCCAGGGTCTGCCAAAGCGCGGGTTCACCCGTTCAGCGAGCAAGGCCACGCTCAGGCTGGCACAGGCCCAGGCGATGGGCAGGCGATCCCACCACAAGGTGGCGTTGTCCGGTGCCCAATGGTAGTAGGCAGAGCCAAAGCAGGTGCAGGCGATGGAGAAAGCAAACACGCACCAAGCATGAAAACTTGGGTTGGGGTTGGGGTGGGCTTGCCGTTGTCGCCACATTGCCAAGCCACCCCACATACCAATCAACAAGAAGGGCAGGTTGCTCATGACATTGGCTGCATTGGGCATGCCCCATAGGGTGTGCACATCAGCAAAGTGGTGGTAGCTGGCCCACTGCTGAATCGGGCCGTGTAGCCACATGACCAAAGCCATCAGCAAGGGTGCGCCATAGAGCAGGGCGCGTTGACCGAATGTGAGATGGGTGTTGGGTGCTGCGTGGGGTAGCGACATCGGGGCTTGGCAGGATGAGGAACAAGGCCGTCATCTTGCGAGCCCACGGCGCATCAAGCAAGTGTGGGTTTGCCTGTAGCCCGAAGCAGCACGGGCGGTGTTGCCCGGTGCGCCTTGACGCACCGGTTATGGGGATCAGTTTGATCGGCGGCGTGTCCAGCCCAGAGCCAACAACCCCAAGCCGAAGCTCGCCAATATGCCCGGCTCAGAAAACACGCGCACGTTGTCGAGTGAACCACCCAAGGAGTCCGATGTGCCTACGGAGCGGAAACTCAGCACATCGCTGCCGCTGCCGTAGACGCCAAAGCTGTAGCCCGTCCACACATGGTTGCCCTGGCCAATGCCGCTGGCGGTGATGGGGTTCAGTTTGACGACCACGTTGTTCCACAGCACTTCAATGGCGTTGGATACCGCGGCCACACCGGCACGGCCGGAGTAGTCGAAGGTCAGCGCGTAGTAGCTGCCTGCAGACGTGGTCAGCGTTTGCGACATGGTGGTGTTGCCGGTGGAATCCAGCTCCACATAGTTGAAGCCTTCCGAGGCGGTGCCGGCCACGTTGTTGCGCACTTCAATGCCGGGGCCTGCGGTGGTGGTCCAGCCAGCAATCGCGTTGTAAATAGACCAGGTGCCGTTGGCTTGGGTTTGCACGCCGGGCGCGGGGCTCACGTCTTCAAAACCGCCGTTGAGCACCAAGTTGGCGGATGCTGTGATGTGCAGACCCAAGGTGGCGACAGCCAATGCCACGGTGGAAAGTGCTTTTTTCATGTTCAGAACTCGCTCGTTAAAAGGAATAACGAGATTGTTCCTAAGCGTGCATGGTTGGTGCTTGCTCGCAATGGGCAGTGTTGAGCCTGTGCGCCTGAGTTCGACACCAAAGCGCGTAAGTGGTTGATCTGTATAGGGTGCAAGTTCAAATTGCCACTACAACAGGCTGAGTTGGGGGTTGGCTGAAGGTTTGTTGGTCTTGAGGGCGGAGAAGATGGCGGCCTGATCCTGGT
>JBJTHI010000180.1:0-6944 GCA_046094425.1 Burkholderiales bacterium
GGGGAGCAAGTTTGGCCTTCTTCTGACGCTGGTCTAGCGCATAGGCGGCGTAACCAAGCCCGCCTGCAATCAAGAGGAATACCAGAGACGGCATGCCGGGAATCACACCCAGCGCGCCTATGACACCGGCGGTGATGGCCAAGGAGCGGGGTGAATCGAACAGTTGTTTGGACAACTGGCTGCCAACGTCGTTTTCTTTGCCCACACGCGAGACCACCATGGCGGCGGCCACGGAAATGAGCAGAGCTGGAATTTGCGCCACCAGAGCATCGCCCACGGCCAGCAACACATAAGTTTTTCCCGCCTCACCGGCACTCAAACCATGCTGGGCCATGCCGATGATGAAGCCACCCACGATGGTGACGAACAAAATCAACAAACCAGCGATGGCGTCGCCGCGCACAAACTTGGCCGCACCGTCCATGGATCCAAAAAAGTCAGCCTCTTCGCCCACTTCAGCGCGGCGGCGTTTGGCTTCTTTTTCGTCGATGAGACCAGCATTCATGTCGGCATCAATGGCCATTTGCTTGCCGGGCATGGCATCCAGGGTGAAACGCGCGCCCACTTCTGCAATACGCTCGGCACCCTTGGTCACCACCACGAAGTTGATGATGACGAGAATGGCAAACACGATCAAACCCACAGTGAAATTGCCGCCAATCAAGAAGTGGCCGAAAGACTCAATCACCGAACCTGCGGCACCGGGCCCAGTGTGACCGTCCATGAGCACCACCCGGGTCGAAGCCACGTTCAGCGACAAACGTAGCAAAGTGGTGAGCAAAATCACGGTCGGGAAAATCGCAAAGTCCAGCGGCCGCACCATGTAGGAGGCCACGATCATCACCATGAGCGCCATGGCAATGTTGAAGGTGAAGAGCAAGTCCAAGGCGAAGGGTGGCAAGGGCAGCACCATCATGGACAAAACCAATACGATGAACAGCGGTGCCATGAAGGCTTTGATGGCGGTGGCATTGCCGCCCATGATTTTTTGAAGTTGCTGCATCAACGGGTTCATATATTCGGCTCCTTGCTATCCAGCTCTTCAAGTGCAATTCAATGTGATGTGGTGGTGCTCACACACCCTCACCCCTACCCTCTCCCAGAGGGAGAGGGAGTCAATGCCCCCTCTCCCAGAGGGAGAGGGAGTCAATGCCCCCTCTCCCACTTGTGGGAGAGGGTTAGGGTGAGGGTGGTTGCACGCCATCAATTTATCCAGCGTCATTAGGCTGACGCTTGCCGTGGTGGGGGTCGAGCTCCACCGGCACGTTCAGTTCAGGCAAGTCAGCCGGTGGTACGCCCTTGCCCGCCATGGCGGCACGCAACTGGTACACATAGGCCAGCACCTGGGCCACGGCAGCAAACAGGGCGGCGGGAATCTCTTTGTCCAGCTCGGCGTGGGCATACAGCGCGCGGGCCAAAGCGGGGGCTTGCAGCACCGGCACCTTCGATTCCTTGGCCAAGTCACGAATGCGCAGCGCCAGCAAATCTGCACCCATAGCGACCACACGGGGTGCACCCATTTGGGTGTCATCGTATTTCAAGGCCACCGCATAGTGGGTGGGGTTCATCACCACCAAGTCGGCGGTAGGCACGGCGGCCATCATGCGTTTTTTGGACGCTTCGCGCATGAGCTGGCGCAGCTTGCCTTTGACCTCGGCATTGCCTTCCATCTCTTTGTATTCTTGTTTCACCTCTTGGTGGCTCATCTTCAAACGCTCGGCATGCAAGTGGCGCTGCAGCGGCGCATCCACCAAGGCGAACACCGCAAGCAGCATCACCAGCAGCAGCAAGCCGCCAAGCAAGGTATCACCCGCATGGGCCAAGGCGGCGGGCAGGGGCATGGTCAAGGTGGCAATGAAACCTTCCAGTTGGGATCGCAAGTAAAACGCGCCGATCACGCCCAACAGCAAAGCCAGCAGCGCCGCCTTCAGCGCCACCACCATCTGATGTTTTGAAAAAATGCGGCCCACACCCGCCAGGGGGTTCAGTTTGCTGACCTTGGGTGCCACGGCTTGCAGGCTGAAGTTCCAGCCACCGATCAAGAAGCTGCCCAACACACCCACAGCCACCATCAACAAGCCCAGAGGCAGCACCACCCACAGCAGTTTCAAAGTGAGTTCAGCCAAACGCTCGAGCATGAACTGGGGCGAAGAGAGGCTTTGTGAGTTGAAGCGCAGCGCCCCTGCCAGGGCGTCTTTGAGCCAACCGGTGATTTGCGGTGCCATCACCACCAGGGCCGCGCCGCCTGCGGCTACCGCCGCAAAATGCCCAAAGTCTTGCGAGCGTGCCACATTGCCGTCTTTGCGCGCTTTCTCTAATTTGCGCTGCGACGCGGGGTGGGTGCGGTCTTGAGAGTCTTGTTGGGCCATGGTGAAACGCCATGATGGGGCGTTGCACCATTGTTAAATTCTTGGGCCGAAACTTGAGCGGAATAAACGGGGCAAAGACAGCGTTGTTCGAGGTCTATTGGGTCAACGCGATCTGAAGGTAGCCCGTCTTCTGCCGTTCACCCTGAGCCCGTCGAAGGGCCGTCACTTCCGCAGGCGCAGGTTTCGACAAGTCCTGTCCTGAGCTCAGTCGAAGGATCAACCCGAACGGAGTTGGTTGTCGTGAATCACATCAGTCGCAATCGATCTACCGATCATTGGCACCCATCTCACGCTGCCGCCAACGCACCCAATCTATCGGTCACCGTTTCGTTCACCGCCTGGAACACGCCACAACCCACCAGTTCGTTGTCGCTGATTTTGAGCACGAAGGATTCCTTGGTGGACAACAACCCGGTTTGCGGGTTTCGTACCTGGTAGGACAACCACCCGCCACCTTGGTCGGCCACCTCCCAAAGTCGGGGCAAGAAAGTGTCTCCGTCCAAGCCGGGCATCTCATAAACGGTTTTCCCCACCATGTCTTCGCGGGAACCCAGCGCGAAATAGGTGCCATCGCGGTCTATGCCAAACACGTAAAGATCACGGTCGATGAAACCACCATCGGGCTGATGAAAGTCTTGCTGTGCTTGTTGCAGCCCCACGGCTTTGATGTGTTGCACCGCGCGCAACACCATGGCATGGGCTTCGTCGGCCGAGCCTTGGCGCAAACGTATGGTGCCTACGGCGTCCCGCAAGGTTTGCGCGCGCTCCACCAAGAGCCTTGAAGAGGCAGTCGCTTCCTCGACCATCACGGCGTTCTGGCGGGTGATGCCGTCCAAGCTGCCCACGCTTTGGGTCACCTCACCCAAGCTCGCGCTTTGCTGGGCGCTGGACGTAGAAATGTTGTGCAAGCGATCGGACACACTGCGTATGCCGTGCATCACCGCGTCTAGCGCACCGCTGACTTGTTGAATGTTGTTGGACGACTGGGTCACCTGGTCTACCGCTGTGCCTATGAGCTGGCGAATTTCCTCAGCCGACTCGGCGCAGCGCTGTGCCAATTGCCTCACCTCTGAGGCCACCACAGAAAACCCGCGTCCGGCTTCGCCCGCACGGGCCGCTTCCACCGCCGCGTTGAGCGAGAGCATGCCGGTTTGAAAGGCAATGTCGTCAATCAAGCCCACCACCTCGGCCACGCGGCGGGAGGACTCTTCCAAACGGCTCATGGAGCTCACGGTTTCGGTCATGGCAGCGCCTCCTTTTTCAGCGTTTTCACTCAAGGTTTGGGTCAAGGCATTGAGCTCTTGCGACGACTCGGCATTGCTCGCCGCAGCAGAGCTGACTTGGGCAATGGTCGCCACCGTCTGCGCCAAGCTGCTGGCTTGGGCCTCGGTGCGTTGCGACAGGGCCATGCTCCCGTCCGACACCTGTTTGCCCGCCATTTCCACACGTGCCGCGCTACTGCGCACTTGAGCCACCATAGAAGACAGGCGGCTGTTCATGCCATCAACCAAGCGGCCAATGTCGGCCACTTCGTCGCGCCCTTTGACTTGCATGCTGTGCGACAGATCACCGTTGGCCACCGCCTCCACACCCTTGTGCAAAGCACGCAGGGCCCCCATGAAGGCAAAGTAGTAAGACAAACACAGGTAGGTCAGCAGCAACAAACCCAGCAGCGATAAACCCAAGTTCACGGCTATCGATTGGTAAAGGCGGCTGATGCGTTGGTCAAACGCCGCAAGCAGTTGTTGCACCATGTCTTGACCAAAAGCATTCGTGGCGTTGACCGCGTCGGTGGCTTGTTGAAAGTAGGTGTCTGCGTCCACGGCGATCGAGTCCGGCGAAAAACGTTCTTGCGACACACTGGCAAACGCGCGCGTCGCCGTTTGTGCGGCACCCCAAGAATCGGGCACTTCGCTGCCCGTGCGTTTGAGCGCTTCCAGGATCAAATCCGCGTCGAGCAACATGCGCTCCAGCAAAAGGGTGTGGGCTGACATGTTGACTTTGTCGCTCTCGCTCACCGTGGCACGCAGCACCGCGCTGCCTTTGGCACGCAGTTTTCCAGAGCTCTCTGTCATGGCGATCCAACGCGTGATCACCAGGTCCATCATGAAATAGGTTTGGGGTTCAGGGTCGAACAACAGACCCGATCGTTCACCGACCAACAACACCGCCTGGCGTATGCGTTCAATCAGATCGCCGTGAAATTCCAGTGCTGCATGGATTTCGCCCGGCACTTGTCCTGCTGTCACTGCCTTCAAGGAGTCACGCACGGGAGACCAGACATCTTTTATCTCAAAGGGGGCACTGGCCATGGTGGCATCCACCTTCAGAGACGCCTGCTTCAAATGCTCTAGGACTTTGGCCAATTTGTCGTCTTGGTTTTTGTCACCAGCAAGCACCCGCACATGCAAACCACGCGCGAGCTGGGTGTAGTGCACCACCTCGGCCATCTCTTGGGCCAGGTGGGTGCCCACCACCTCAGCTTGGGTGTAGACCACTTGATCCCAAGACTGTTTGGAACTGCTCACCATCAACCACACCATGGGCACGAAAACGCAGGCGCTGATGAGGGTGAGTTTCACCGGAATACGCAAGCTCCGCATCAAGGCGACGCCAGGGCGAAACAGTGTTGCGGTCAACGTGGCCATGCCAAAAACCCCAAAAGCAATCACCGCGCAGGCACCATGCACAGCGCGTTTGAGGCATGTTGCCGCGCTCTAAGCCCGGTTGATCCGGCAAACAAACGGGAGTTTTGGGGGTTTTATTGGCTGGACAGCCGCTCAAGGCACCACTTGAATCTCAGTCACGGTGAATTTTCCTGCGTCCTGGATGGCTTTGAATTTCACTTTGTCGCCGGGTTTGAGTTTGGCCAGCGCGGTCTTGTCTTGCACCACAAACACCATGGTCATGGGTGGCATGTCCAGGTGCTTCATTTCGGCGTGCCGCAGGGTGATCTTGCCTTGGGCCAGATCAATTTTTCGCACCTCGCCATCGGTCATATCGCCAGAGGCTGCACGTTCAGCGGCTTTGGCATGATTGTCATGGGCACTGTGGCCTGCCTGGTGATTTTCCGCCCAGACCGGCGCGCTCGCCACCGCCAAGAGCATCCCAGCGATGCCAACCTTGCTACAGAAGACTTTGAATTGACTCATGAGCGTTTCCCCGGTTAGAAATAGCTGCTGAAAACTTGGGTGCTGCCATCGTGGGCGATGAGCAGCACGTCATAGGGTTCCTGCCGGTTGTCGTAGGCCGGCCCGTCCATACCCGGGGAGCCGATGGGCATGCCGGGAACAGCCAGACCGACGCTGTCGGGGCGCTCCTTGAGCAGCCGCTGGATATCGCCCGCGGGCACATGCCCCTCAATCGCATAGCGGCCGACCAAGGCCGTGTGGCAAGAGTCCAGTTTCATCGGCACCTTCAACCGGGCTCGGGCTGCGACGTTGCCCACATCGTGAACCTTGACCTGAAAGCCGTTGGCTTGAAGGTGAGTGATCCAGTCTTTGCAGCATCCGCAGGTCGGGCTCTTCCAAACCTCGACAAGCACTGCAGGGTCCCGCGCATGCAGCAGCTTGGGAGCGGCCAGCAGGCCAGCAGCGCCGAGCAGCGAGGTCAGTGCACTCCGCCGCTTCATGATTTACCCCTTGGAATCACAGTGACCCGCCCCACCATGCCCGCTTGGTAGTGTCCAGCAATCAAACACGCAAAGTGAAATTCGCCAGCGCGGTTGAACGTCCAAATAATCTCACCGGTTTTGCCTGCATCTACATGGGCCATGTAGGGCTCGTCGTGTTCCATATTGGGAAACTTGACCATCAGGGCGGCATGTTCGTCGAGTTCTTTTTGCGTACCCAAAACAAACTCATGCAGCATCTTGCCTTGGTTTTTAACCACAATCCTCCCGGTTTCACCTTGCCGCACAGTGAAAGCATCGGGGGTGAAACGCATGTTGTCTGTCATGGTGAACACCAAGGTGCGTTTAGCGGCCTTGGCATCCCCTGCTATGCCCCAGTCTTTTTGTTCTTTTTTGACTGGGCCGGATTTTTGACCATGGTTTTCGCCATGTGACCAGGCCGGGTTGGTCAACCCGACTCCCAATAAAACCAACAATCTCCAGATTGTTTGACGGCTGAATTGAATCACGACATCTCCTTGAGATTGATACTTGAACTCAATGCCCCGCATGCCCACCAGCGGGCTTGCGAATTTGCACCTCGGTGTCTACCGTGGGTTTGGCTAGCGGCGGCATGACCCCCTTGCCTTCGGCCTTGAAACGCGCGGGATCAGGTAGCTGGCCGGTGAATTCATAGGCCACGGTACCGGGTGGGTGTTGGTACCAACCGGGGTCGGTGTAGTCGCCCGGCTTTTGGTCTTTGCGCACCTTGAGCACACTGAACATGCCGCCCATGCCCACCGCACCAAAGGGGCCTTGCCCGGCCATCATGGCGGCAGTGTTGTCGGGCAAGGGCATTTCCATTTCGGTCATGTCTTTCATGCCACGCTCGCCCATGACCATGTAGTCGGGAATCAGCTTTGTGATTTGTTTGACCACGCCGCTGTGGTCTACACCAATCATGG
>JBJTHI010000181.1:0-35779 GCA_046094425.1 Burkholderiales bacterium
TGTGCAAATCAATCCCCGCGTAAAGTTCCATGTCGGCCTCCTTGGGTTAGGTTTCCATCGTCTGAATCGCAATCCAAACGATAGACCCCTCAATGGAGGCCGACTCACGGGTAGATGTTTATCAGGTCTTGTCTTTTGCCCCCTCATCGCCCGTTCATACAGTTGGCCAGATGCCTATCGATCCTCACGGGTATGCCAAAGGCGCAGGACATAGATAGTGGCGTGGTCGATCTCGTAGCGAAGTTCGTAGTGACCCACCAGGATGCGGCGCACCTCACGGGGCGCGAATTCCTCCAAACGCTCACCAATGCGGGGCTGCTCCAGCAGCCGCAGCGGCGCAGCCGTCAGGGCTTGCACGGCACGCGCAGCCGCTGGCTTGTTGACGGGTGCCAAGAACTCAAACAGCCGCGCCAAGTCCGACAGCGCTTTGCTCGTCCACTTCAGCTCCATCGCTTCGGTTCCATCAACACCGGTGCCATCCATCACCGAGGTTGGGGCAAATTGAGCGGTGCGTCCGTGCTCAAACTGGCCGCCCAGGCCTGCACGGCCTGGTGGTCGATCACCTGATGGGCATCCACATCGGCCAGCGCTTCCAAGGTCAGGCGTCGGCGCTCTTCCTCTTGGAGCGAATCGGCGGCTTGCTGGCGCTTGATGGCATCGTTAAGCAGCCGATCCAGCGCCTGCGGTGTGAGTAGCCCCGCATCCCGTGCGGCTTGGGCGGTGGCATCGGGTAATTCAATCTGAATCATTGTCATCGTCAGGCTCCTTGGGAGGTGGTGTTGCGCTGGGAGGGGCTGGATGCATTCTTGTGTGCATCCACGCGCTGCTTGAGCTTCTCACGTTCGATGAAAGTATCCAGCAGTTGGGTGATTTGCCGCTTAGCCTTGGGGTCCAGCTTCTCGATGGCCAGCAGCCGCCGCTCCAGGCTGTTCGTGGCCAGGCGCTTGACCTTGCGCGGTTGAGCCATACCCAAAAGCACATCGGCACCCACCCCCAGCACCTGCGCCATCTGCGGCAGCAAATGCGCCGGAGGCTGCGCGTTAGGCACCTCGTAGTAAGCCACCATGCGCTGGGTAATGCCCACCTCGGCGGCGAACTCCACCTGTGTGTAACCAGCGGCCTTGCGCAAAGTGGCCAGGCGTTCACCAAAGTTCTCAATCACATCCGTCTTCCGCTTGGACATGGGGGCCTCTCAAAAGGAATGGCACCCATGCTATGGCCGATTCAGTCATCGGTTTGCGTGAATATACCGTAACCGTATATAGTCGCGCCACCAGATTTTTATGGAGGCACCCGATGGCACGTATCCCGCAGCAGGAAATTGATCGACTCAAAGAAGAGGTGTCGGTGCAGCGCCTGGTGGAGGATTCGGGTGTTGTCCTCAAAAAAGCGGGCAAGGACTTGATGGGCAGGTGCAAATTCCACGCCGACACCCAATAGAAGAGCGGTTGCAATTCTGCGCCTCAAAGACCTTCCATAAATCGCCGGCTCAACCTGATTCGATTACAGAAGTGCGAAGCCAGTGATGGCCTCAATGGCGACTGTCGTAAGAGGTCAATAAACCCGCCCTTGGCCCTTATGGTGTGGGGTGAAAGCCGCCCAGTATGGCTCACGGCGCCTCCCTCTTTCAAGTGCGATTCCGAATCACAGCAGAAATTGAGAAGCGAGCCGCCCCGAATCGCGACTTCCGAATGCAGAAAAATCGATTAGTGTTCCCAAATCGTTCCCAGTCAATCCCAAAAAGACAAAAGGGTTAGCACGCGCAAACGTGCTAACCCTCGCCTTTACTGGTGCGGCTGGCAGGAATCGAACCCACGACCCCTTGGTTCGTAGCCAAGTACTCTATCCAGCTGAGCTACAGCCGCGAAGCTTTGCATTCTAGCACAGATTAAGTTGCCTTCTACTCGTACGACAGCGCCGCCGAACGGTAGCAGTCGGCGGCCAGCGTGGCATCGGCGTTTTGTTCCGCCAGTCGTGCCAAGACCACCCAGGCGTGTCGACGAGAAGCCGCTTGTAGTGATGGATCGCGCGCAGCCTGCTCTAGTTTTTGACGCGCTTTGCCCCAAAGCTGCCGCTGTGCAAAAGCGCAGCCCACCGCCAGCGCCACGGCGCTGTCTCTGGCGTGGCGCTGGGCGGCTTGCTCCAGTGCGGGGAGCCAGTCACTTTCAATACCCTCCACGCAATCGACCAGCCCTTGTGCCAGGGCGGGACGGTCTTCAGGACTGCTGGTATCGATGGTGTCCCAGTAAGGCCGCAGCCACACTCGTCCGTCTTGCGGATGCCCGAGTTGTGCAGCACGTGAGGCAGCCCTGGCTGCGACGAAAGCATCGCGCCTGTCGGCAGGATCAAACTGCGCCCACACTTGGCGCAATTGGTCGATGTCGTGTGCAGTATCCAAAGCCTCAAAAGCCAAAGAGCGCAACAAACCTACGGCCGCCACTTTGGAAAAACCTTGGTGTTTGGCTAGCAGTCGGGCGGTTTTTAATGCCTCCGCAGGGTGCTGCCCCAAGCGTGTGGCTTGCAACTTCAAGCGCAGCGCGTGGGTACGCCGCGCTATACCCGCAGGCAAAGCGGCCAACAGGCCCAAGGCACGTTGAGCGTCTCTGTCGTCAAGCGCCCACTCGGCAGCAAGCAGTTGTGCGCCTTCGTGTGCTGCGTTTGCCGCACGGCTGCTTTTGGCAAGCTGCAAAGCCCGCTGCAAATGACTGTCGCGACGAACTCGGTCTTGTAGTTTGTGAGCACTGCCGGCGAACAACAGATGAGCCAGCACGGTGAACTCGTTGTCTTGGGTGAAGTCAGGCGTATCGGCTTGAATGGTGAGCGCCCGTTGCGCAGACTTTTCTGCGCGTGCGTAACGGCCACCAAAGTAATGGGCCAGTGCTTCGCGCAAGGCCAGTTGTGCGCTGCGATCGCGCCTGGCCAGACGCCACTGGCGCGCACGATGCGGCAAGGTGGTGAGACTGCGAACGGCCTGAATCAAGGTGACCAAGGCGACGCAGGTTCCCAGCAACAGCAGCAGGAACAAATTCAGCGACATGTCCAGCCGCCAGGTGCCCCAGTAGAACGAAGCCAAGCCATCGTTGGTGCCCAAGGCCGTTGCGGCAACAACGGCCACGATGGAGAGCAACAGGAGCCAGACGACGAAACGCATTCGGAACTACTCGTTCAATCAGGTTGATGAGCGTGGCAACTCATCGCGTCACACCGGCCGCACTGAGTGCGGCCAAGGTGTTGTCGGGGCGCGGCACCACCACCTGGCGAGACTGCGCCGCCACGTTACGCACCACCTCAACCGCCGCGTTAGTTCTGCGGTGCTGACGATCAAAGTAACGATCCAGCGAAAGCAGAACCAATTGCAAATCCGATTGCGCGGTTTCAAACTGGCGACTCAACAATGCCAAGCGCGCATTCAGCAGCCGCAGCTTCAAGTTCTCGCGCAAAAAAAACGCTTGTTCTGGAGCCAGCAGCATGGCGTCGGGGTGATCAATACGTGTCACTCGAACCAGGGAGCGTGCTTCGCCTAGAACCCGTTCTTGCACGCGATTCCAGGCCTCCATCCAACCTTCCGCTGATTTCCAATCTATCGGTTTGGTGGTTTGCGGCTGCGTTGTCAAGCGCGCGTCTTTGTTGGCAATCGCTGGACGAAACTCGGGACGCGACAACAGCGGCAGATCGTCCACCAAACGAACCACTTCGTCGAGTTTGATGCTCAATGAAGACACATCGGCCACAGCCACTGCTTTGACTCGATCCAAGTCACGCACAATCGCTCGGCGCACGCCCTCCAGGCGTGGTTGGTTGTAACGCGCCAGTCGCTCGTCCGATTGTTTGAGCGCCGCCACCAAAGGTTCCGCGCTGCCCGTGATGGCCGACTGTTGCAGGGCCACGCGGATGCCGGCCTCTATGTCCACCACCACGTTCTCGTCACGTGAGCGCGACAGGGACTGAATCAACTCTTCCACCTGACCGCGCTGCACCGCCACCTCGGCCACCCTCGCTTCGAGCAAGGCCACTTTGGCCGCCGCTTCGAGCACCTTGTCGTTGGCTTGTTTGGCCAGCAACTGGGCCGCCAGCACTTCTTTTTGGCTGGCTTCCTGCCTACTCACCAAGGTTTGTTCCAACGATGAGCCGCGTTGTTGCGCCTTCCAGGCCAAACTCAAACTCAAGAGCGACACCACGGCCAGCAACAGGCCCGCAATCCAGGCCCAGGGCCAACCCCAGGAGGGGGAGTTGGCCTCGATCGGTGTTGAATCACCCTGCGCAGGCGTTGTAGCGGCGAGGTTTGTCGCCTCGGTACTCACAGTCGGTGATGGTGGGAGAGTGGGTTCTGGATTCACTGCGAGCGTGTGGGCGGCATTGACAAAGATAAACGAGGACTGCGTTGGATGTCCAGGGATTGTATGCAGCCCACCACCGCATCGAAATGAGCACGGCAACTGGTCACCGAGGCAAAGCCGGCATGAACAGCCGCTTGGCTGATACGTGGGTGCGTGGTCAGCGCCTGGCTACGGGCCCAAAGTGGCTGTGGGAAACGCTCTATCAATTGCGCGATGGCCTCGGAGCTGCTGAAAAACCAAAGGTGTTCGTCAGGATGGTCCAAAGCCTGTTGCGCGAGCAGCAAAGAAGGCGGCGCCCACACCGCCGGGGCACGGCGATAGACAGGAAATTGCTCCACCTCGGCCCCGCAGGCGCGCAGTTGTTGCGCCAGCCAGTCGCGTCCCCCCTCCCCAGCGACCACCAGTACGCGCGCACCACGCCAGTTGTGCTGCTTGAGTTGCTGCCACAGGGCTTCGCTGTCGAACTGGGGGGCATCCGAAGCAGGTTCGATCACGCAGCCAGCGGGCACACCAACAGCACGCAGCGAAGTGCTGGTGCCCGGGCCGGGCGATGCTGCCAGCACCTGCGCAGGCCAAGGCTGATGCGATGGGGTTGCAAAAAACTGCGCCGCCGCGTTGGGGCTGACAAACATCACCAGCTTGAAACGATGAAGACCCGCCCAAGCTGCGTCCAATTGAAGCGGTGTTGCGATGCGCACAATGTCGATCAATGGCAGGGCCACCGCATCAACCCCCTGCCCTAGCAAGTCGCGCACCCAAGTGCTGGCTTGCGCGGCAGGCCGTGTGACCAAGACACGGAGCCGACCCGTGGCGGCGGTTGTGGGCATGGTTCAGTGTGCGGCCAAGTAACGAGCACAGCCCAGCGCCTGCAACTGCGTCACCACCTGGGCGCCCAGCGCCAGCGCTTCGTCGACCTGATTCACGGTGGCCTCAGCCTGGGCACGCAGCAGCGGTAAGGAAGACGGCAGTGACAACGACTCGTCAGCCCCCAACACCGCACTGAGTTTCAAACGACCAGGATGACCACCCGCGTCCGGTAGCCAAACCGCATGCGCCGCCAGCGGCATGCTGCAACTGCCGCCCAGCCCGCGGGACACCGCACGTTCGGTTTGCGTGGCCAACCAGGTGGGTGGATGCAACAGGCGGGCGAGCTGCTCTTGTAGCGGCAAGTCGCTGCTGCGAACTTCCAAGCCCAAGGCCCCTTGACCGGCACAAGGCAGCATCTCTTCCAACTCGAACAGCGCACGAATACGATTGGCCAAGCCCAATCGTTTGAGTCCGGCGGCGGCCAGCACGATGCCTGCGTATTGGCCATCATCGAGTTTGCGCAAGCGGGTGTCTAAGTTGCCACGCAGGGGTTCGATGATTAGTTCAGGCCGCAGCGCCCGCAGTTGCACCACACGGCGTAGGCTGGAGGTGCCCACGACCGCGCCTGCGGGCAAGTCGCGCCAACTCGCGTAGTGGTTGGAGACCCAAGCATCGCGCGGGTCTTCACGCTCCAGCACCGCCGCCAGAGCAAAGCCCTCAGGCAGATCCATCGGTAGGTCTTTGAGCGAATGCACGGCCAACTGGGCTCGGCCTTGGGCCAAAGCCACCTCCAACTCTTTCACAAACAAACCCTTGCCACCCACTTTGGAGAGGCTGCGATCCAAAATTTGATCGCCCCGGGTCGTCATGCCCAGCAGTTGCACAGTCCGTCCCAGCCGCGTTACCAACAAGTCCCGCACATATTCGGCTTGCCACAAAGCGAGGCGGCTCTCGCGTGTGGCAATGGTTAGAGTTGAATTCATGCGGGCATGCTAGCAGCCCGAAGTCGAACAGCACGGGCACGCATTCACGCACACAAAGGCACAAAGCAAGCATTGGTGCGCCGCACAAAAAAGTAACTCGCCCAGAACGACTCAGCCTAAAATATGTAATCTAGTTACGTCAAACAGCCGGGGCTCCGGCGCACCACGCCTGCACACCATG
Source organism: Burkholderiales bacterium (assembly GCA_046094425.1). Taxonomy (GTDB): domain Bacteria; phylum Pseudomonadota; class Gammaproteobacteria; order Burkholderiales; family Burkholderiaceae_C; genus JANPCX01. Next base: position 6,309 of record JBJTHI010000181.1, read on the forward strand.
CCACTCCAAGCCGCTTCCGCATCCACCCCCCGCAACACCAACGCCAAGGCCTCGAAAGCCGATGCGGCTGCAAAAAATCAACCCCTGGTGGACGACATCCGCCTCTTGGGCCGCATTTTGGGCGATGTGATTCGAGAGCAAGAGGGCAAAACAGCGTTCGAGTTGATTGAACGTGTTCGGCAGTTGTCGGTGGCCTACCGGCTCAAAAGTGACGCGCAAGCAGGGCGAGCTTTAGACCGCCTGCTGAAGAACCTCAGCAACGACCAAACGGTGAGTGTGATACGCGCCTTCAGCTATTTTTCACACCTGGCCAACATCGCTGAAGACCAGCACCATGTGCGCCGCCGCAACCACCATGCCTCACACGGGCACCTGCAAGAAGGCTCGCTGGCCATGAGTTTTGAGCGACTGGCGCGTGCCGATGTGCGTGCCGCCGACATCGCCTACCTGCTCTCCAAAGCCTATATCTCCCCTGTGCTCACCGCCCACCCCACCGAAGTACAGCGCAAGAGTATTTTGGACGCCGAACGCGCCATTGCCGAGTTGCTGGAGCAGCGTGACCTGCTCCGCACACCGGGCGAACAAGCCGACAACGAATCCCTGCTGCGCGCCCGCGTGACCCAACTGTGGCAAACCCGCATGCTGCGCACCGCCAAACTGACGGTGGCCGATGAAATTGAGAATGCACTGTCCTACTACCGCTCCACCTTCTTGCGCCAAATTCCGCGCCTGTACAAAGAAATGGAGGGTGCCCTGCCCGGTCACGCGGTGGGCAATTTTTTCCGCATGGGCAACTGGATAGGGGGTGACCGCGATGGCAACCCCTTCGTCACCGCGGACACCTTGCACATGGCACTGGCGCGGCAAGCAGAAACCGCTATGCGTTTTTATTTGACCGAGGTGCATGAGCTGGGTGCCGAGCTTTCTATTTCCGCCACGCTCTCACCAGTGTCAAGTGACATGCAGGCCCTGGCCGAATCGTCACCCGACCACAACCCACACCGCCAAGACGAACCCTATCGTCGCGCCCTCATTGGCATCTATGCGCGCCTGGCGGCCACTTTGCAGGCCTTGACCGGCACCGAAGCCTTGCGCCACGCGGTGGCCCCACAAAACCCCTACCCCAGCGCACAGGCATTTTTGGCAGATTTGCGCATCATTGAAGCGTCGCTGCAAACCCACCACGCCCAGGCCTTGATCGAACCCCGTTTGCGTCCCCTGATGCGCGCAGTGCAGGTGTTTGGTTTTCACCTGGCCACGGTGGACTTGCGCCAAAGTTCAGACAAACATGAAGCCGTGGTGGCCGAGTTACTGAACACCGCACGCATGCACAGCGACTACAGCGCGCTGGGTGAACAAGAGCGCCGCACCTTGCTACTGCAAGTGCTGGGCGATGCCCGCCCCCTGCGCATTCGCACCGCCGCCTACAGCGAGCATTCCCTTTCCGAGTTGGCCATTTTTGAAGCTGCTGCGTTGTCGCTCCAACGCTTCGGGCGCGATGCCCTGCGCCACTGCATCATCTCGCACACCGAAAACGTCAGCGACTTGTTGGAAGTGATGGTGCTGCTCAAAGAAGTGGGGCTGTTGCGCGGTAACTTAATTGAATCATCGGCGGTGACCGACCTCATCGTCGTGCCGCTGTTTGAAACCATAGAAGACCTGCGCCAAGCCGCACCCATCATGCAGCAGTTTTATGCGCTACCCGGCGTGGCACATATGATGAAAAACTCGGGAAGCGAGCAAGACATCATGCTCGGCTACAGCGACAGCAACAAAGACGGCGGCACCTTCACCAGCAACTGGGAGCTGTACCGCGCCGAGATCGCCCTGGTGGATTTATTCACTCTGCTGCGAACACAACATGGCATCACCCTGCGTTTATTCCATGGCCGGGGCGGCACGGTAGGACGTGGTGGTGGCCCCAGCTACCAAGCCATCTTGGCCCAGCCGCCGGGCACGGTGAACGGGCAAATTCGTTTGACTGAACAGGGCGAAGTCATTGCCTCCAAATACGCCCACCCTGAGATCGGTCGGCGCAACCTAGAAACCTTGGTGGCCGCCACCTTGGAAGCGTCTTTGTTGCACCCCACCAAAAGCGCTCCCAAAGGATTTTTAGAAGCCGCCGCCAGCATCAGCGACGCCAGCTTCGCCGCTTACCGCAAGCTGGTCTATGAAACCCCCGGTTTCACCGACTATTTTTTCAGCGCCACGCCCATACGAGAAATTGCCGAGTTGAACATCGGTTCACGCCCGGCATCACGCAAAGCTACGCGCGCCATTGAAGACCTGCGCGCCATTCCCTGGGGCTTTAGCTGGGGTCAATGCCGCGTGGCTCTGCCCGGCTGGTGCGGGTTTGGTTCGGCCATTGAGCAATTCCTGGGCAAAGACAACAAAACCCGCAAAGAACGTTTGCTACTCCTGCAACGCATGCACAGACAATGGCCTTTCTTTCGCACCTTGCTCTCCAACCTGGACATGGTGCTGGCCAAAAGTGACTTGGCCATTGCAGCGCGTTATGTGGATTTGGTAGAAGACAAAAAAATGGGCAAACGCATTTTTGCCCTGATTGAAGCCGAATGGCATCGCACCCATGAAGCCCTGTGCCAAATCACCGGTGAGAAAAAACGGCTGGCCTCCAACCCGTCCTTGGCCCGATCCATCGCACACCGTTTCCCCTATCTCGACCCCTTGAACCACCTACAAGTGGAGCTGATGCGCCGCTACCGCCAGCAAGCCACCTTGAACGCGGACAACCCTGGCAGTGAACGCATCAAACGAGGCATACACATTTCGATCAATGGCATTGCGGCGGGTTTGCGCAACACGGGTTAGGGGCCGTTCAATTTCATTTGGAAGCGCTGAATAAGTCCCCGCAGATGCGCGCGCTGCGAGGAATTTGTTCAGCATTTCCCTAAGCGTCAGCTACACCCCGTCCGCAGCCAACGCCTCTCGTACAGCCGCCACTTGACGACGCGACACAGCCAGCCACTCGTCCAGTGGAGCGACACGCACGGCCCAGGTACCACTACCGTCTTCATCAGCTTCCCCCACAATGATGCGGCGCTCTAAGGCGCGTACCGCTTGTTTGGCAACCAAAGCATTGCGGTGCACGCGAATGAATTTGGGCCCCACCCGCTTTTCCAGGTCACTCAAACTGTCGTCCAGCACATGGGTGTGTTGGGCGGTTCTCAGGGTGACGTACTTCAACTCGGCTTTGAAATAAAGCGCTTCGCTCACCGGCACACGCACGATGCGTCCCCGGTCACTGACCACGATGACGGGTTCAGTATCCACGGAAACCGTCGGGCTCGCGGCTTCTGTTAACAAAGCTGGCACGGTGCTTCCGTTGCCCGCATCTGACCGATGCTGCCGCTGTGCGGCCCGCAATAAAGCCGCTTGCAAGCGATCGCGGCGCACCGGCTTGGTGAGGTAGTCCACCGCCTCGACTTCAAACGCTTTCAAGGCAAATTCCGGGTGGGCGGTGATGAAAATGATCAAAGGTGGAGGCCCTGGCGCAACGCTGCCGTCCGGTTGTGCCGCGCTCTGCAACGCTGGCTGCTGGCGCAGCTCGGCGGCGAACTGCATACCGTTCAAGCCAGGCATGGCCACGTCAAGCAAAACAACGTCACAAGCATGTTCGGCTAACCAAACTCGCGCGGCCATCGCGGTGGTGGCTTCACCTACCACGACGACTTGGGGTGTTTGGCATTCGGCCAACAAACTGCGCAAGCGCGCGCGCGCCAGCGCCTCATCGTCGACCAACAGCACACGCAAGGCGGTCATGGTGAGGATGACTCCGTAGCAACACCCAGAGGCAGCGTGATTTGCACCCTGAACACGCCTTCATGCAACCGGGTTTCAAACTGGCTGGCCACGTCGTGCATCAAACGCAAACGCTCCTTCACATTGCGCAGCGCCATGCCGTGGCCGGGCCGAGGTGGACTGCTGGGCACAGTGTTTACGATGGACACCTGTACCCGCCCGCCCAGCACGCGGGTGCGAATCCGCACCAGGCCGCCCTGCTCGCCCGGTTCAACGCCGTGATGAACCGCGTTTTCCACCAAGGGCTGCAACAGCAAGGGAGGCACACGGGCATTGCCGGCGGCCGCATCCAACTCCCACTGCACTTTGAGTCGATCGCCAAAACGAATTTGTTCAATCGCCAAGTAACGGCGAGCCAGGTCGATCTCGCCGGCCAAGGTGGTGGACTCACCACCCTCGCTCAATGCCACGCGAAACAGCTCGGACAAATCTTCCAGCACACCTTCCGCACGTGTGGGGTCCAAACGCACCAAGGCCAGGGCGGTGTTCAGGGTATTGAACAAAAAATGCGGCCGAATGCGCGACTGCACCTCCGCCAGCCGCGCTGTGGCTTCAGCCGGAAAACGCGCTTGTTCACGCCATTGCAACCACAAGGTAACCCCCAGAGCCAAGGCTGCACCTGCCAGCATGGGAGCCAACACCACTGGCAGGGCATCAGCCGCTCCTGTAGAGGCTGACCAGACCGAAAGACCCGACCACTGCCCCAAGGCCCAAGACACCCAGGCTGACAGTGCACCCAGTGCGCCGCTCAACAACCACTGCTGGGTAGCGCTCATGCGCGCCAACCAGCCTTTGGCCAGACAAGCCATAGACAACCAACACAACACGCCGGGCAACACCAAACCAACTGCAACGCTAAATGACTCTAGCCAACCCAAAGGCGTGCGATTGGTGAACAGCAAACCCAAGGCCACGGCGGCATGCACGAACACCACGGTGCGCAGCACCACCCCCACGTGGCAGACGTTGAACGCATCCACGCCTTGCGCTTGAGACCGCACAGCTCGGGCATTAGGCTCCAGCCACACGGAATCCATCAATGAAGGCATCACCGAGCTGGGAGGCACTTTGGGCGAATGGCTGGGCATACGGGGCTGGATAGAATGAAAGAGCTGGGCTGACAGCGACCCCGTCCATTGTCGCCAAGACGGACGAAACTTGAAACTCCATCGTTTGTCCCCTTGTTGCGGTTCTGTTCTAGCCGACTTTTTTCCGCTCTTCTCTCACATCACTCCAACCCTCCATGTCCTCAGACCAATTCAATCAAAAATCCCAGGCCTGGTCGGCTTTGTTTTCCGAGCCCATGAGCGAGCTGGTTAAACGTTATACCGCCAGTGTTTTTTTCGATAAAAGGCTGTGGAAGGCCGACATCACCGGCAGCCTGGCGCATGCGGAGATGCTCTGCCACCAGAAGGTCATCAACCAAGAAGACCTGGCCGCCATTCAACGCGGCATGGCGCAAATTACCCAAGAAATTGAAAGCGACCAATTCGAGTGGAAGCTCGACCTGGAGGATGTACACCTCAACATTGAAGCCCGCTTGACGCAATTGGTGGGCGATGCTGGCAAACGCCTGCACACTGGCCGCTCACGTAACGACCAGGTGGCCACCGATGTGCGGCTTTGGCTGCGCGATGAAATCAAGGCCATCGTTGCTTTGCTGACGCATTTGCAACGCTCGTTGGTGAATGTGGCAGAGCAAAACGTCGAAGTCATCTTGCCTGGCTTCACCCACCTGCAAGTGGCTCAACCGGTGAGCTTTGGTCACCATTTGCTGGCCTATGTGGAAATGTTTGCTCGTGACGCCGAGCGTTTTGAAGACGTGTTCAAACGCACCAACCGCTTACCCCTGGGTGCCGCCGCTCTGGCCGGCACCAGTTACCTGCTGGATCGGGAGCGCGTCGCGCACACGTTGGGGATGAACGGCGTGTGCCAAAACAGTCTGGACGCGGTGAGCGACCGCGACTTCGCCATTGAATTCACTGCGGCCGCCAGCCTGTGCATGGTGCATTTTTCGCGCCTGTCGGAAGAGTTGGTGCTGTGGATGAGCCAAAACTTTGGCTTTATCGACTTGGCCGACCGTTTTTGCACTGGCTCGTCCATCATGCCGCAGAAGAAAAACCCCGATGTGCCAGAGTTGGCTCGGGGAAAAACCGGGCGGGTGGTCGGTCACCTCATGGGCCTCATCACATTAATGAAGGGCCAACCCCTGGCCTACAACAAAGACAACCAAGAGGACAAAGAGCCCCTGTTCGACACCGTGGACACGCTGCAAGACACGCTGCGCATCTTCATTGAACTGGTGGCCGGCATCCGTGTGAAACCCGAAGCCATGGAACGTGCCGCTCTGAAAGGGTATGCCACGGCCACCGACTTGGCCGACTATTTGGTCAAAAAAGGTCTGCCCTTCCGGGACGCCCACGAGACCGTAGCCCACGCGGTCAAGGTGGCAATAGAACGCGGCGTGGATTTGGCCCAGTTACCACTGGCCGATTTGCAAGCCTTCAATCCCTCGATTGAACAGGACGTGTTTGATGTGTTGAGTTTGCATGGCTCCTTGAATGCACGGCAAGTGCTGGGGGGCACTGCACCAGCGCAAGTGCGTGCGCAGGTAGAGAGGCACCGTACGCGATTAGCCCTTTGACTGTGAGTTACCGAGGCATCTGATACAGCCACACCGGCTTGCCTGGGTGTGAGACCAGCCGTTTGGTAGCCTCCTGGCCCACCACCTCAAACTCCAAACTCACCAACCAAGACCCTGGTCGCAGCTCGGCCCGAGCTTTTTTCATGGCGCGGGTCATGCTCTCCGGGCGCTGGAACACGTACACCAAGTCGTAACTCGACCAGTCTGCGGCCCAAATATCGGCACGCGCCACATGCACCTTCGCACCTCGAAATCCGCAGCGCAAAGCACAGAGCATCCGCAACAAATAACTCCATTCCAAGCCCGTGATGTGAGCTGCGGGATATTCACGGCGCAGCGCCAACAGACCATCACCCAGGCCGCAACCCGCGTCCATCAAGCGTACACAAGGGGGCAAGGCTGTGGCAGCGGCTAAACCAGCGAGCGCATCGTGCGGTGTAGGAAACAGTGGCGCATCGCGCCAACTGCGCAAGGGGTAGAGCGCCAGCAACAACAACAGAGGCAGCAACCACGCCCACGCGGGCCACCCCACCGCTACGCCCGAGACGAAAGCAGACACGGGAAACCCTAGAGCAATCAACCCTTGTCGCCAGCGTGAGAGCCCTTTTTGTGCAGCGAATAAAGCGCCCAACAAACCAAGGCAACAGGCGGCCAGAACCGCGAGCCCCGTCGAGACGCCTATGTATTTCATCCCGGCGAACAAAGCCCAGGCCAAGGCCCAAGCACACAAGGCAGGCAGGGGCCACATCATGGCGGCGAGTGTGGGGCCAGCCCTTGAATCAAATCGCTCATGGCTTGTTGATAGACCTCAGGCGCGTCGCTGAAGAGTCGGCTGTGGGAACCACCGGTAATTTCCAGCCAACGCACTCCCGCAGGCCCCCCATCGCGCAAGCGTCGACCCAGTTGTACGGGCACAGTGCGGTCTGCTGTGCCATGCAACATGAGAACGGGGGCGTCCACTTGCTTGAACTTGGACAGCGAATCAAATCGTAACGTGGTGATGGCAGAGGCAATACGCCCCCAGAAACCGGCTTCCGCCGCCACATCGGCAATGCGGGTGAAAGTGGACTCCAAAATCAGTGCACCATAGTCTTGCCCTGAACGCAGTTGGCTGGCCAGGGTGACGGCCACTGCCCCACCCATGGAGTGGCCGTAAATCACGCGACGCTTTGGGTTGGGCGCGCGTTGGATGAGCTCTTGCCAGGCCAGGGCCGCATCGGCGTTGATGCTGGCCTCGGAGGGCACGATGGCGCTGCTGTCACCCCAGCCCCGGTAGTCCACCGCCAACACCGCAAACCCCGCCTGGCGCAACGCCCTGATCTTGGGCAGGTTCTGGTACAGGTTGCGGAAAGTACCGTGCAGGTAGAGCAACACCGGCGCATGCGGATTGGCCTGGGGCAGCCACCAAATGGCCAAATGTTGCTCAGGAGGCGCACGGTCTGCCTCGGCTGTGCTGGAATGCAGGGCAAGGAGGTAGCGCTCGTCTGATGCAGAAAAACCTGCACCGTCGGTGGCAACAGGCTGGCTCGGTGTGGGACGCAAAGCGAATTGGCGTTGTTTTGCATCCAGCCACGCACAGCCAGACAAGCACGAGACCACCACGACCAGGATGACAAGCCTGACATGTTTCGTGACACACCTGGCAGATAGAATCGCGCTCATGAAAAAATCCATTGCGTGGCCCCAAGGGGCTTTTTTTGTTGTTTGGACAATTGTTTGTTGGGCTGTTTTGTCACCGGCCAGTGCGCTCGCTCAAAACAAATCTTGGTTCTCAACACCTGAATTCTCGGGTGAAAACCACTGGCGTTTTGTGCTGTCACCTTACAGCTTGCATTGGCGCCCCAGTGACGAGCACCAAAGTGTCTATGCCATTGGTGCTGAAAGGCAGTACGACAACGGCTGGCTTTATGGGGGATCTTACTTCCGCAATTCCTTCGGTCAGCCCAGCGGATACCTCTATTTGGGCAAGCGGTATGACCAAGTTTGGCGCGACACCCCACTGTTCTTGCAATGGTCAGCGGGTTTGCTTTACGGCTACCGAGGAAAGTTTGAGGACAAGGTGCCCTTCAACAACAATGGCTATTCGCCCGGGGCCCTGGTGTCCGTGGGCTGGCAGTTCAGTCGCAACACCTCGGTTCAACTCAACGCTTTGGGTGATGCGGGCGTGATGTTGCAGCTCTCTTACGACTGGCGCTGACTACTTGATTTTTTTCTTACTGACTCCGCTTCAGCAGTTTCATCAAGTGATTCGTTTTGCAGCATGCGGGTGACTCGCCTCTGCAACGATTGATGACAATTTATCGCTAAATCACCGTCATCTGACCTACGTCCGGTGTGGTGTCTTCTACACTGCCCAGCCACAGCCTATAACGAATGTGGGGGTGGTTTGAGAGTGCGAAGAGATCAAGGATTTCCCCTCACGCAACACCATCAGCTGGCCCGGGTTCGTCCACGTGTTCGGGCTTGCAAATCGGTGGCTTGCTGCCTGCTGGGATTACTGTTTGGCTTGAACGTCCTATCTCAAACAGCCCAAAACACCGAGACTATTCGGATAAAGGTTCTGGGCGGCCTGGATGGTGTGAGCCAATACACCAAGCACGAGCAACCGTTCTGGACAAAAACATTGGCCGCCAAATCTGGTGGGCGTATACAAGCGGACATAGTTCCTGCAGATAGAGCGGGAATTCGCGTCCAGGAATCATTTCGTTTACTTCAGTTGGGCGTTATACCTTTCGGAAATAGCTTACTCAGCCAAGTTGGCACGCTAGCACCCGAGCTCACCGCCGCAGATTTGGCGGGCCTCAACCCCGACTTCGCATCTGTACGCCGTGCTGTCAGCGTGTTTCGACCCATGCTTGAAAGAACGCTCAGAGAGGGGTACGGCATCGAGCTGTTGGCGGTTTACGCTTACCCGGGACAGGTTCTTTATTGCAAACAACCATTCAAAGGTCTTTCCGACATCAAAGGTCGAAAGGTTCGCGCCTCTAGCAGTTCGCAGGCCGACCTGATGGAAGCTCTGGGTGCCATCCCCGTGGTGACCAGTTTTGCAGAGATGATGCCCTATATGCGCAGCGGCAACATCGATTGCGCCATCACGGGCACCATGTCGGGCAATACCTTGGGCTTGCACGAAATCACCAGCCACTTGCACACCATGCCTTTGAATTGGGGGCTGTCGGTGTTTGCAGCACACGGCGCGTCCTGGAATGCCTTGCCAGCCGATGTGCGTGCACTGCTCAAAGAAGAACTGCCCAAGCTGGAAGCGGCTATTTGGGCTGAATCGGCACAGGAAACCCAAGAAGGCATCGCCTGCAACACCGGACAGCCCGCCAGCTGCACCACCGCACGTCGTGGCAAGATGGTGGCTGTGCCATTGACTCCCCAAGACGACCAACTGCGCCGAGACGTTTTTTCAAGCACGGTACTGGCTCGCTGGATACAACGTTGCGGCCCTGTTTGCGCGCGCACTTGGGAGCAGTCTTTGGGCCCTGTAACCGGGATCAATCCTAAAGCCAACTGACATGGGTCTGCCCCGTTGGATACCAGCCGCCGTTTGGCTTGTTGCGGCAGCGTTTGCGCTGGGCGTGCTCGGCACCGCCCAGTCGCTGATTTCATCGGGGCACAAAGAAGCATTGCAACAGGGGCGTGACCAAACCGAGAGGGTATTGGCCAGCGCCGAGGCTGCCCTGAATCGAACCCTGTTGTCTGTGGATGTGATGTTGACCGGGGTCGACGAGTTGCTTCGCCCCGCCACGGGTACGGACAGAACGTTTGACACCCCGCGAGCCCAAGAGCTGCTGATCGGCCTGGTCAAACGTAACTTGCTGGTGAGAGACATCGTTTTGCTCGGGGCCAACGGCCAACTATTGGCCAGTGCGCAAGCACGCGATTCGCTGCTTTCTGGCCAGCCTGACCTAGACCCACGCTGGCCCGCCGGTTTCTTGAACCAGGCCTGGGGGGCCAACGGCAACGGGCTCTTTGCCGGTCCGGCCACACGCAGTCCCTTCACCAATGAAACCGTGATCCATTTGGCACGCCCGAAAATCACCAACAGCGGACAGCGTTTGCTCGTGGTAGCGGAGGTTCCACTGCAATTGGTGGCCAACGTCTTGGCCCCTGGCGCCATTTTGGACGGCATGCAAATCACCATGGAGCGGGAGGACGGACAGTTGCTGGCCAGTGTGCCGCCAGGAGATATCGCGGGACTTTCCGTATTGAGCCCCCCGCTGACCCAAGAGCTGGCGGACGGTCATGTGCGCTTGGGCCTGGGCAGACCCGATCAAAGCGAGTCCTTGATCGCCGTTCGCTCCAGCCTCTATCGCAGCATTCTTCTGTCCGCCAGTGTGCCGTTGCAACAGGTCTTGGCGCGCTGGCAAGCAGACAGGCGCAAAACCATTGCCGTGGCCGGCGTTTTTTTGAGCATGATTTTGTTGTCTGCCGCTTTTGTGCAGTGGCACTGGGCCCGTTTAAGCCGGGCGCGCCAAGAAACGGTGAGCTCCAAGGCCTTGCTGGATCAGGCGTTGTCATCCATCAGCGATGGCTTTTTGTTGTGTGATGCGCAAGACAAAGTACTGGTTTGGAACCAGCGTTACGTCAGCATCTTTCCATGGCTAAAAGGTGTGATCCATCGCGGTATCGCCTTTGAAACCCTGGTCAGGTATTCGGTCGGTCACTACCTGCCGACAGGAAACGCGGCTGAACACGAGGATTGGATCACCCGCCGCATGCAGCCTCACCGCAGTGAACACGGTGACTTTGAGCAAGACATAGGCAATGGCATGGTGGTACACGCCATTGAAACGCGCATGCCCGATGGTGGCGTGGTCAGTGTGTTTCGTGACATCACGGCGTCCGAGCGTGAACTGGCTCGCGCCAAATCAGCGGCAGAAGCGGCCAACGAATCAAAAACCCAGTTCCTGGCCGCCATGAGCCACGAAATACGCACACCACTCAATGCCGTGCTGGGCATGAACGGTTTGCTGCTGAATACACCGCTGACCGACGAGCAGCGACGTTATGTGGAGTTGATTCGCAACTCGGGGCAAATGCTGTTGGCGGTGATCAACGATGTGCTGGACATCTCCAAGATTGAGGCGGCACGCATGCAACTGGAGATTGCCGAGTTCAGCCCCCGGGTGATCGTTGACGAAGTTACTGCCTTGTTGTCGGTGCGAGCACAAGCCAAAGGCTTGGCGTTTTTGACTCAGGTGAATCCGAGCTTGCCTGTGGCTTTGCGTGGTGACGCCAGCCGCTTGCGGCAAATCCTGTTCAACCTGATCGGCAATGCGCTGAAGTTCACCGAACAAGGTCAGGTGCAAGTTTTGGTGTACCACGAACCCATGGATGATGGCCGCTGTTGGTTGTGTGTGGCCGTCAAAGACAGCGGCATTGGCATTGCGCCGGAGGCACTGCCCACCTTGTTCGACCGCTTTACCCAAGCCGACAGCAGCACGGCACGTCGATATGGGGGAAGTGGTTTGGGTTTGGCCATCAGCAAAGAGTTGGCCGAACTGATGAAAGGATCACTCAGCGTTGAGAGCCGTTTGGGGGTGGGCAGCACCTTTGAGTTGCGGGTTCCGCTGGTCGTCGGTGACCGCCGAAAACTGGTCCAACTGGAGCTTAGCGGCGACGTAGCGCAGCGCGCAGCCCACAGCCTGCGCATCTTGGTAGCGGAAGACAATGGGGTGAACCAAATCTTGATCAAAGCCATCTTGGATCAAATGGGTCACTACAGCGACATCGTGGCAGATGGCATTGAAGCCGTTCGGCAAGTTCAACAAGCGCAATACGACCTGTTGTTGATGGACATTCAAATGCCCGAAATGGATGGCCAAGCCGCTACCCAAGCCATACGCGCATTGGGGGGTATATATGCCCAAATACCCATCATTGCCATGACAGCCAACGCCATGGTTCAAGACCGCAACACCTACTTGGGTAGCGGCATGACAGACTACGTGTCCAAACCCATTGTGGTCAGGCAACTGGCGCTGGCCATTGAAAAAGCCAGTGTGTCCAAAGTGTGACCGCGAACAGCGAAATTAGAAACCCAAACTGGCCAGCAAATCGTCCACTTCGCCTTGGTTGCTCACTACGTCAGTGCGACCCTCGGGGTTCACGACAGGGCCGTTGAGCACCGACGGATCCACCATCTTGGCTTGCTCAGGAGGCGCGGCTTGCACCAGCAGTTTCACCAAGCTGTCTTCCAAGTCGGTGGCCAATGACACGACCTTGGCCACCACTTGACCGGTGAGGTCGTGGAAGTCTTGAGCCATCATGATGTCGGTGAGGTGTTGGTCGATGCGTGCCGTGGCCGCTTCCACATCGCTCACGAAATTCATCACCGCACCGGTGGCAACAGCTTTCACCGGATCGGCCATCAACGCCTCCGCCATGCGGCGAGTTTCTGAGGCGATACCCGCGTGCTCCACTTTGGCCTGATCGACTAAATTCAGAACTTTGTCTGCCGCTTCGCCGGTTTTTTTGGCGATGTAACTCAGGCGGCTGCGCGCATCGGGCAAACCATCGGCTGCGTTTTGTAGCTTGGGCATCACCCCGAGCTGGTGCAAGGTGTCGTGCAACTGGCGCGTGATCAAACCCAGTTGGTGAAACACTTCTGGCGAAGCAGCGGCGGCGGCCTGAGCCGCTTGCGGCGTCAAGGTGGAGAGGTTTTCCATTTTCATTTTTATCCCCTTGAAGGCTTAGGCGGTTGCCGCCAGCTTTTGCATGATCTTCTGAACCTTCTCTTCCAAGGTGGCCTTGGTGAAGGGCTTGACGATGTAGCCCGCAGCGCCTTCTTGCGCAGCGCGAACAATGTCTTCCTTTCGCGCTTCAGCGGTGACCATCAGGACAGGAAGGTGCTTGAGTGTGTCGTCTTTTTTGATCGCCGCCAGCAAATCAAAGCCCGTCATATTGGGCATGTTAATGTCGCTGACCACAAACTCAAACTTGCCGTTCTTGAGCATGGTCAGCGCCACGGCGCCGTCCTCAGCTTCCTCGGCGTTGTTGTAGCCGATCTCTTTGAGCAAGCCGCGCACGATGCGCCGCATGGTCGAGAAGTCGTCGACGATCAGGAATTTCATGTCGGTGGAGATGCTCATGTTGGGATCCTCGCGTATTGGCGCCGAAATGTTTGCTAGCTTGTTTATCGGGTGGCTGGGGGAGAAGTTGAGCCCGAAATAGCCGGTATTTGCGTGTTGTTCATCTGCTGCATTGGAGCGGGCTCCAACACAGGGTTGGCAGTGTCATTGCCCGTGCTGGATGTCGCGGTGGTGACATTCCCAAAAAGCCTGTCTTCCGCTTCACGGTTCATGACGATGATGCTGATGCGCCGGTTCACAGGACTGCGTGGGTCATTCGGCTCAATTAAATTGCTCGACGCCAAACCCTGCACGCGCAACACGCGCGTATCAGGCAGCCCCCCCGCGATCAGCTCGCGGCGCGAAGCATTGGCCCGGTCACTAGAAAGCTCCCAGTTGCTGTAGCCGCGCTCTCCCGCGCTGAAGGGTTGGGCGTCGGTGTGGCCCTCCAGGGTTAGTCGGTTGGGCACTTCGGCCAGAACCAGGCCAATGTCGCGCAACAAGTCACGCATATAGGGCTTGACCACCGCGCTACCGCTGTCGAACATCGGTCGACTGTTTTCGTCCACGATTTGAATACGCAAACCATCACGCGTCATGTCCAGACGAATTTGCGACAGCAAGGCCTCTGACTTGGGATTGGCCGCCAACGCTGCCTGCACTTTTTCCTTCAATGCTTCGAGTTTGGCCGTTTCTGCCCGCGCTTGGTTTTCTTTGAGGGCTTGTAAGTTCAAGGTGCTGCGCGGCGCTTGCACATCACCACGTTTGACTTGTCCCGACGAGCGGCTCAAGTCCGTGCCCCCGCCTTTGATGATGCTGGACGAGTCTCCTGACCCACTCCCCCCGCCCATGGCGACTTTCAGTGGCGAGGCAAAGTAATCGGCAATGCCTTTTTTGTCACCTTCGGTGGTGGAACCGAGCAACCACATGAGCAAAAAGAAAGCCATCATGGCCGTCACAAAGTCGGCATAAGCAATTTTCCAAGCGCCGCCATGCGCTGCATGCCCACCCTTTTTGACCCGCTTGATGATGATGGGCTGGAGTTTTTTGGCGTCACCGGCCATGACAAAGCCCTTCACTGCTCCAATGAGCGGAGCACCAGACTAGAGAAGCATCAATAGCCGCGAGCCTCATTTTTTACCTTTGACGTGACCCTCTAACTCAGAGAAGGTCGGGCGATCGGGCGAATAAAGCACCTTGCGCCCAAACTCCACTGCCACTTGCGGGGCATAACCCTGCATGCTGGCCAAGAGGGTGGTCTTGATGCATTGCAGCTCTTTGCCGCTCTCGTCAATGATTTGTTCCATCAACCCAGCCAGCGGTTCAAAAATGGCGTAGGCCAACAAGATGCCGAGGAAAGTTCCCACCAAGGCCGAACCAATCATGCCGCCCAAGATGGCGGGCGGCTGGCCCACCGAGCCCATGGTGTTCACCACACCCAGCACAGCGGCCACGATGCCAAAGGCAGGCAAGGCACCGGCCAGACGCGCAATGGCGGCGGCCGGTGCGTGGGCCTCGTGGTGGTGGGTTTCTATTTCGCTGTCCATCAGCGACTCAATCTCGTGGGCATTCAAGTTGCCCGAGACCATCATGCGCAGGTAGTCGGTGATGAACTCCACCACGTGATGATCATTCCCGACGGCCGGGTATTTTTGAAAGAGTGCCGAGCTGTGCGGGTCTTCTACGTCTTTTTCAATCGACATCAAGCCCTCCTTGCGGGCTTTTTGAAGAATTTCGTAGAGCAGAGCCATTAGCTCCATGTAACGCGCTTTGTTGTACTTGGAGCCTTTGAAACAGCCCTTCAGGCCAGCCAAGGTGGCCTTCAACACCTTGGGCTGGTTGGTCACGATGAATGCACCAATGGCACCGCCCATGATGGCCATCATTTCGGTGGGCAACGCTTTGATGATGACCTGCATATTGCCGCCATGGATGATGTAAGCGCCAAAGATGCAGGCCAGTGCGAGGCCCCAACCAATCAAGACAAACATGGTACGAGTGGTTCCGTGAAACAACCCGGCAGCCGTTGCACGGGTTTACTTCCGCCTTTATCGGCCCAAGAGGAATTCACTTGAGTGTGCTTGCTCACCTTGAACTGCAATCGCTCGAACAAGGCACCCTTCCCCGCCTTTTCGTGCGGCAGAACCCATTGGGCCAATCGATCACACCAAAAAAAAGGCGGGTCCCGAAGGACCCGCTTAAAAGCACAACGAGGTGCCAGGAGGAGACAAGCAAGAGAAAACCACTTCACGCAAGAAACGACTGCTGGGGTTAACCGGAAAGAAGTTGTCTTACGAGATGAGTTTCGGCCCTTCCCGCCGAAACTTAAATGCTTTTTTTCAATTTTTTTGTGACTTCAGCATTTTCGTGATGAAGCACACGGATGACAGCGTTTGTTATTTCAATCAATGCATTTGAATCCCGCCTTGTGCCTTGCCTTTGCCTGCTCGTGCAGGCGGGCAGCACAAGCCGCATACATAGTGTTTGGCAATTTCATGCGGATGGGTCACAAATTGACCGCCGCATTTGGAGCACTTGATCATGGTGAGCATGCCGTTGTCTACAAACTTCACCAATCGCCAGGCACGGGTCACCGACAGCAAGGCTTCCAGACCCTGGGCCGTGGCTTGTTCCTGGTAGAGCTGGTAGGCCTTGATGACGGTGTCAATCTCGTCCATCTCGGCCACTTTGTTCAGGTACTCGTGAATATTCAAGAACAAAGACGAGTGAATATTGGGCTGCCAGGTCATGAACCAGTCGGTAGAGAACGGCAACTGGCCTTTGCTGGGTGATTTGCCCGACACTTCTTTATAGAGGCGCAACAAGCGCTCATAAGACAAGTCAGTTTCTGACTCCAACACTTGCAAGCGCGCACCCAGGGAAATCAGGGTCACGGCACGTTCAATTTGTTTGGCCTCGGTGAGGATGCTTTTGCTGCGCATTTTTTCGCTCCTGGTGTGTCTTGTTGTGTCGTCTGGTTTTCAAGCAGCTTCTTGGTGACGGCCCGCCAACAAAATGCTGGCATGCAGACGGTTGGTCATGTCATTGGCTGCGCCTTTGCCGTGGTTGGTGAGCAAGCCCCACACCAGGTCGTCGTCCATGCGGAAACGGCACAGCAGCGTGTTGCCAGCGGCCACCTTCATCATTTGCGCCGGTGTCAACAAAGCAATCATGGCGGCACTGTCCTCAGAAATGCCCAAGCGGTAGAGAGCTTGTTCACGGTCAGCGCGGATCAGGCTTTGAGCCAACATCAGGTAAGACAGGTTGGCTTCGCGGATTTCGGTAAGGATTTGTTCAGCGTTCATGGCGGTTGTCCTTGTGAAGTGGTGGTGTTCTGCTTAGGAATTCTTTGTGAGGCCGTTGGCTTCTCGTGTCAACGTGAAACGGATTGTGAAGATCTGAATTGAGCTGCAACATCAGCCCATCTCTGTCACTGAAGTCCAGCTTCTTCTGTGGCGCTTGTCAGGCAACTTCCTACAAAAAGTGCTGCTTTGAGGGGCTGTCGAGACATACATCACACACCACCCTGTGCCGGACTGTTAGACGGTTACCGTCCCTGTTCTTGATGAGTCAACCTGGTGGAAATCAAGCGCGGGTGTGGCACTCAAGTTTTTCCGAATAAACGCCGATACCCAAGCCTTGCCATTGCAAAAAGAATAAAAAGACGTGCAAAAGTGCATCTGATTTTTGTTGACAAAGTTCTCAAAAATTCCCCCTCAAGTTCTACTCAAGTCAATCCGATAAGCATTCCAACGGGGACGAGGAATCGAAACCGGGGTCCGGAATAGCCGGCTGATGCAACCAAGAGGTGATGGCCTAACAACCCCCTCAACAGAAGCAACAAACGACTTGCCTCCGGGCGCTGCCCGACTCGATCGGGACGTTGCAGAGAGTGCCCTACCGCAAGCACCATCTGCAACGCCTCGGCGATGAGGGCGAAGCTGCCCAAGCCGAAAGGTTGAAGCGGCTGATGCCAAGCCGGCAGATTGGCCGGAAGTCTCATCCACCGAAACTTAAAGGAAATCATCATGTCTGCAACCATTAACACCAACCTCTCCTCGTTGACTGCACAGCGCAATTCGACCAAGAGCCAAAACGACCTGTCCACCGCCATCAACCGTCTGTCTTCTGGTCTGCGCATCAACAGCGCCAAAGACGACGCCGCCGGTTTGGCGATTGCAGAACGGTTTACATCGCAAATTCGCGGTTTGAATCAAGCTGCACGTAATGCCAACGACGGCATCTCTCTGGCGCAAACCGCTGAAGGCGCGCTGGGCTCTATTGGCGGCAATTTGCAGCGCATTCGTGAACTGGCCGTGCAGTCTGCCAACGCGACCAACTCCGCAACCGATCGTGCAGCTTTGCAGCAAGAGGTTTCTCAGCTGGTTTCCGAGATCGACCGCGTGGGCTTACAAACCCAGTTCAACGGCATCAATTTGCTTGATGGCACGTTCAGCTCGCAGAATTTCCAAGTCGGCGCCAATGCCAACCAAACCATCTCCATCTCATCCTTGTCAAGCGCCCGCTCCTCGGCATTGGGTGCAAGCTACACCGCCAGCGTGACGGGCACTGCCGTCACCGCCACGGCTTTGGTAAGTGGTGCGTTAACGCTCAACGGTCAGTCGATCCAGGCCGCTGTGGCCGGATCAGGTAATGGTCAAACGGCTGCCAGTGCCTTCGCTGTCGCTGCAGCCATCAATGCTTCCCAAGGTACGGTGGTGGCCACCGCGAACGCGACCAGCGTCACAGGTGCTGTCCCCGCTGCCACCGGCGCCATTGCGGCTAACGCTTTCCAAATCAACGGGGTCAACGTGGGTGCCATTGCAGCAGGTGGAACTGTGGTGCTCCAGGGAGCCAACGTGGCTGCTGCCATCAACCTGGTGTCAGCCGCATCGGGCGTGACCGCAAGCGCTAGTGGCACCGGTGCCATTACCCTGACCGCCGCCGACGGCCGCAACATCGACATTGCTGGCACCATAACCAACACCGGTTTGACAGTCGCCACCACACGCGGCACGGTGAGCCTGAGCACCAACTCACCCACCTCCAGCGCCGGCATCACCATCGCAGGCACGGCACCAGCCAACGGTGGATTCACAGCCGCCACCACCGCAGGCACCTTGACGGGTGCGGCACTGTCGGTGGTTGACATTTCTTCAGTCTCAGGAGCCAACACGGCATTGGCGTCAGTCGATGCCGCACTGACCATGATTAACAGTGAACGCGCCAAACTCGGTGCAATTCAAAACCGATTCTCTTCAACTGTGGAGAACCTGCAAGTCACCAGCGAAAACCTCTCTGCCTCAAGAAGCCGCATCCAGGATGCCGACTTCGCTGAGGAGACCGCCATGCTGTCACGCGCCCAAGTGTTGCAACAAGCTGGTACGGCCATGATTGCCCAAGCCAACCAGTTGCCACAGCAAGTTCTGCAGTTGCTGCGCTAAAGCTAACAGACCGTCCTCACGTTTGAGTGCGGCGGTTCTTCAAGGGCCAGAGTCCCGGGCAACTGGGCGCTGGCCCTCTTCATTTCAAGATTCGAATTGGCTGGGATTTCTGGCGTTTATTAAGGGCTAGTAGAAATTCAGTTTATTGACAATGAAACCACCAACCCCGAAAGGAGCTGGGGTCCGGAACGAATGTCTTGTTTGTGTTTTGGGTTGCAACGCGCGCTCACGACGGACAGAACAAATGGACGGCCGGGCGGTGGTCTTGTGGATGTGTTGATAGTGCAGCGCATCTCCGAGGCCACATGGCCGGCACATGAGCCGGGTTTCATAGCCTCAATGGAGAAATTTCATGTCCCAGACCATCAATACCAACCTTGCCTCGCTGACTGCGCAACGCAATTCGTCCAAAACGCAGAACGATTTGTCCACGGCAATCAACCGTTTGTCTTCTGGCCTACGCATCAACAGCGCCAAAGATGACGCCGCTGGTTTGGCGATCGCCGAGCGTTTCACGGCCCAGATTCGAGGTTTGAACCAAGCGGCTCGAAACGCCAACGACGGCATTTCGCTGGCCCAAGTGGCTGAAGGTGCATTGGGCTCGATCGGCGGCAACCTGCAACGTATTCGTGAGCTGGCCATTCAATCGGCCAACTCGACCAACTCAGCCTCAGATCGCGTGGCTTTGCAGCAAGAGGTGGCCCAGTTGGTGGCCGAAGTGGATCGGGTGGGTGTACAGACGCAATTCAACGGCCTGAATCTGCTGGATGGCAGCTTCACCGCCCAGCAGTTCCAGGTCGGTGCTAATGCCAACCAAACCATCTCGATCTCCGGCATCGCAAGCGCCCGTGCGTCTGCTTTGGGTTCCAGCTACACCGCCAGCGTGACCGGCGGTGCCGTCACCGCCACGGCCTTGGTCGCCGGTGCGCTAACACTCAATGGCCAGTCCATCCAAGCAGCCGTGGCCGGTTCAGGCAACGGCCAAGCGGCTGACAGCGCCTATGCGGTGGCTCAAGCCATCAATGCATCCCAAGGCACCGTCATCGCCACAGCGAACGCCACCACCGTCACCGGCGCCAACCCTGCCGCCGCCGGTGCCATTGCCGCCAACGCATTCACCATCAACGGCGTGAACGTGGGTGCCATCGCCGCTGGTGCCGACGTTCCTGGCCAAGGTGCCAACGTCGCCGCCGCCATCAACCTGGTGTCTGCCGCATCGGGCGTCACAGCCACAGCCTCTGCGGGTGGTGCAGTGACCCTGACGGCCATCGACGGTCGCAACATTGTCATTGCAGGCACCGTCACCAACACCGGCTTGACGGCCGCCACGACGCGCGGCACTGTGGCCCTGACCACCAGTTCCCCGTCGTCCAACACGGGCATCACCATCGCGGGCACGGCACCAGCCAACGGTGGTTTCACGGCGGCTACCACGGCGGGCGCGTTGACCGGCGCCGCCATCTCCGTCCTGGACATCTCATCCGTCGCTGGCGCCAACACAGCGCTGGCTTCTGTGGATGCCGCACTCGCCCAGATCAACGGCGAACGCGCCAAACTCGGTGCGATTCAGAACCGCTTCTCGTCAACGATTCAGAACTTGCAAACTTCTGCAGAAAACCAGTCGGCTGCGCGCAGTCGCATTCAAGACGCGGACTTCGCGGCAGAGACAGCCATGTTGTCACGCGCGCAGGTACTGCAGCAGGCAGGAACGGCCATGATCTCCCAGGCCAATCAATTGCCGCAGCAGGTACTGCAGTTGCTCAAAGGTTGAGTTCCTTTTAGAAGCACATTCCAGGGACTGAGGCTGCTTCTTGCAGCCTCGGTTGTTTCAACAGCACACAGTTCTCTGAAATATCTGCTCAAGCGATCAGAAACTCGGCCGATAACCGAACAAGTCCTCTTCCACGACAGGAATCACCATGGCCACCAGCACCTCTTTGTCCTCCCCTGGCATCGGCAGCGGCCTGGACGTGAACGCCATCGTCAGTGGTCTGTTGGCGGTAGAGCAGCGCCCGGTACAGCTTCTGCAGAAAGCAGAAGCCAAGCTGCAAGCCAAGCTGTCGGGTTTCGGCCAAATTCAGAGCCTGGCATCGGCATTGAACGACGCACTGGCCACACTTTCGAAACCAGAAACCTTCAAACAAACCATTGCCAGCTCATCCGACAGCAGCGCCGTGTTTGTCAGCTCCAGCACCACGGCCACTGCGGGCTCGTACTCGGTCTCGGTCAGCAAGCTGGCCGCAGCGCAAACCCTGGTCAGCCCCACAGGCCAATTCACCACCGCCACTGATGTCGTTGGCACCGGCACCCTGACCATCCGGCTGGGCGACTGGAACAACGTCACACCACCCACCCAACCCAGCGTCTTCACGCCTAAATCTGGCAGCAGCGATGTCGTCATCGCCATCGACAGTGGCAGCGAAACCTTGCAAGGGGTGCGCGACAAGATCAATGCGGCCAATGCGGGCGTAACAGCCTCGATCGTGACCGATGCGAGTGGTGCACGTCTGTCCGTTCGATCCAACAGCACGGGTGAAACCAATGGCTTTCGTATCAACGTCGCAGAGACCGGTGCTGCCGGTCTGGCACGACTGCAATACGACCCTGAAACCATCGTTGCGCCAGGTGCCCCCACGCTGACCTACGCTCAGGCTGCATCCAACACAGAAGGCACCATCAACGGTATCGCCGTGAGCTCCACCTCCGACTCGCTTGCCGATGCGATTCAGGGCGTCAGCTTTCGCTTCAACAAAATCACAACCTCACCTGTCACTGTCAGTGTTAACACCAACCTAGAGGCCATCAAAGCCGCCGTGAACAAGCTGGTTTCCACCTACAACGATTTCTCCAGCGTGGTGGGCCAGCAAACCGGTTACAACGCAGGCACCAAACAAGCGGGCTTGTTTCAAGGGGATGCCACGGCTGTTGGGTTACTCAGTCAAGTGCGGTCCTACATCTCGCAGTCCAGCACGGCCTCCAGTACTTTCGGGAGCCTGAGCAGCATGGGCATTGAGCTTCAGAAGGACGGATCCCTCAAGGTCAACAGCACGAAGTTGGACGCCGCGCTCACCAACTTACCCGAGATGTCAAAAGCCTTCAGCGATGCGGGGACGGGTGGCAATAACATCGGATTGGCCAAACGTTTCGGCACCTACACTGCGGGGCTGTTGGCCGCCACCGGAACGTTCCAAAGTCAAACCAAGTCACTGCAAGCCAGCATTGCTGCCAATACCAAAGACCAACAACGGGTCAATGACAGGCTGGCACTGACGGAACAGCGCTTGCGGGCACAGTACAGCGCCTTGGATGTCACCATGTCTAAGTACAACGCACTGAACAAATACGTGACGCAACAGTTCTCTACCAACAACAATAACAACAGTTGACGGCACAACGCGGTGGGCGCCTCGCGCAGCCCGGCCAGACACAGGCCCAATGCCCCGGGAGGCTCGGCACAAATCCTTGCGGTCGGTCACTGCGCGGGTTCGAACGCTGGTCCGCATACTTCACCAGGTCGCTCTCCTACGCCCAGCAACAGCGCATGAATACTTGCTTTGGTGGCTTGGAGTGCCACATCCAACTTCTACTGGACGCCGCGCGCCCCTGCTGAAATATGCGAGCTGACCCGCCTCATCGCGCACCATCAGATCTCCTCCAGATTTGCGCAAAGAGTCCATTAAAAAGCGTGGTCTTTCTTTGGGAATTTGTTGTCACAAAACTGTGTGCTCAGTTAAAGAAGCGCACGAGAGGGTCGATAAATCATGTAGCTCGCAGGAGATCCACATGATGTTCACCGCCCCCAACCCCTACTCCAACACCCAACGGCGAGCCATACCGGCTGCTTACCAGCAGATCGGCGTGACCACCTCCGTAGACGGTGCCAGCCCCCATAAACTCGTGAGCTTGTTATTTGATGCGCTGCAAAGCGAGCTTGTCGCCGCTCGTGGGGCGATACAACGTGGTGACATCGCTGAGAAAGGCCGTGCCATTGGCCACGCCGTACGCATCTTGCAAGAAGGTTTGATTGCGCCGCTGGACATGCAAAACGGTGGGGCTGTGGCCTCTAATCTGCGTGATGTGTATGACTACGTGGTGCACCAACTGACCCTGGCCAATTTGCGCAACGACCCTGAGGTTTTGCTGCAATGCAAAGAACTCATCACCCCGATTCAAGAAGCGTGGACACAGATTCAATCTTCTGTTTCCCCACAAGCCGTTGCGGCCTGAAGGATCTGAACCATGAAACGCGACGCTTTCACCCCACGCCCCGAACTAGAACCCGAGAGCCAATTGTTGGGTTACTACGAAGCCATTGAAAAAGCCAGCAGCGACATGCTGGAAGCCGCCCGCACCGGCAACTGGGATCATGTGGTCAAACTGGAAGGGGCCTGCGCACTGCTGATTTCTCAGCTCAAACACGCCGCCGCGAAACAACCCTTGGGGGCGGAAGAAGCACAGCTCAAGTCACGCATCATGCAGCGCATTTTGGTGAACGACGCTGAGATTCGCCATTTGGCAGAACCATGGCTGGAAAGCTTGGACGATTTGCTGGCCGCGCGCCCCAAAACCATACACTGAAGCAATCCAGCGTTCACGCCATGCACACTCCCACCATGGACACCGCCCCCAGCCCCCTAGACGCCTTGGCCGCTGCCCACGGCGGTTTGGACGACTTTCGCATCACCAAACCCACCGAGATTGTGGCCATGCTGCGTAAGCTGCAAGACGGCAATGTGATGCTCAATGTGAACGCGCCCAATGGGTCGGCCGTTACAGCCATGCTCTGGGCCATTGACAGCGATCGTCAATCCATCAGCCTGAGCGTGCACGCCGAAGACCCCCAACTGCAAGCAGTGCTCGACGGCAACGAAGCCACCGTCGTGGGTTATTTGGACAGCGTGAAATTACAGTTTGACTTACAAAGCCTGGTGCTGGTACGCGGAAAAAACGGCTGCGCCCTGAGCTGCAATTTGCCACGCGAAATGTTCCGCTTCCAGCGCCGCAGCGCCTTCCGCGTGCGGCCCCTACTACGCAATTCGCCCATGGCCCGGTTGCGCCACCCCATGATTGGCGACATGCAACTCTCGCTGCGCATTTTGGATGTGAGCCTCTCCGGTTGCGCCCTGTTTCTACCCAACGACGTGCCCTCGCTGGAACCCGGGGTGCTGATGAACCATGTGAACATCGACCTGGACGCCGACACCCATTTCACTGCCAATCTACGCTTGCAACACATCACGGCGCTGAACGCCGATGTGGGCGGCACCCGCCTGGGCTGCGAACTCGTGAACCTGGCCCACGATGCAGAACGAGCTTTGCAGCGTTACATCGACCAAACCCAGAAACGGCGGCGCTTGATGTCGCTGGATTGAAAAGGTTTAAGCAGCGCGAATCAAATCGCGCCAGGGCTTCACGGCGGCCGATCCCGCAAACACCTGATGCTCTAACACCGCACGGCTCAAACCCCAGTGCTCCGCCAGCACCCCTTTGAAGAGCGAACGCAGGTCGGCCGTCGGTCTGAGATCACGCCCATCCAGCAGTTGGTTGCTGGCCAAGCCCGGCCAGTCTGTGAGCACCTTGCCTCCACGCACTGCGCCCCCCGCCAGCAGCGCCGCCATGCCCACGCCGTGGTCGGTGCCGCTCGTGCCATTGGTGTGCACCGTGCGGCCAAACTCGGTGGCCACCACCACCACGGTGCGTTGCCACACGGCACCCAACCCGCTTTGCAGCGAGGCGATGGCTTCGTCCAAGGCAGCAAGGTTGCGCATCAACTGACCCTGAGGCAGGGCTTGGTTGATGTGAGAATCCCACCCCCCCACCTCCAGCACCGCCAAACGCGGGCCTTGCGGAGCAGCTAAAAACGCAGCAGCTTGGGTGGCAGCAGCACCCAAGGTAGATGCGCCGGCCGTGACCCGAGGGCGTTTGTTGCTTGAGCCGCGCATGGTGTTGTTAGCGGTCATGCTGTTGGATGCATCGTCCCCCATGTCCATGGCCGAGCGGGCGCGCGACAAGGCCGTGGCCAAGGCAGGGTCGCCGTCATAAAGCCGCGCCAGGCGATCCAGGGTGTCGCCCTGCACCTCGCCCAAACGTGCCCCTGACCAGTTGGACACCGATGCACCGCCTTGCAACACCAAGGGGATGGCCGATGTCATGGCCACCGCTTGTGCCGTCGCAGTGGCACGTCCGGCAGCGCCTGCCGAAGCCAGCGCTCGGTTCAACCAACCGTCTTTCAACTCGAAGGGTCGGGTGGCACCGGTGTCCAGCACATTCTGCGCATCAAAGTGCGAACGCTGTTGGTAGGGCAGCCCCACCGCATGGGCCACCAGCAGTTGCTTTTGTTGGTAAAGGCTGTGAAACTGGGACAACGACGGGTGCAGTGCGAAGAGTCCGTCCAGAGGTAAAGGTGGGCTGTCGTATTGGGCCAAAGCACCCCGGCTGCTGGCGAAGTTCGGGTCGCCCACCGCAGGCACGGCAAATAGGCCATCGAGCCCGCCGCGCAAGACGATGAATACCAAGCGCGCGTCGGAGGCAGGCGTGGTTGTTTGGGCCAGGCTGGGCCAAGCACCCAGCGCCAAACTACTCAGGGCAGTGTGCTGCAAAAAGTCACGGCGTTTCATAAAGACTCCTGCGTTGGCAGTTCAACGACGCAAAAATTCGGGGCTGGCCAAAAGCAGCACCAAGGCCTGCTGGGGACTCTCGGCGCGTTCAATTTCGCGCTGCGTGGCTGGCGTGAGTTGCGGCCCCAGCACATCGGCTGCCAATGCACGAACGTCGCGGGTCGGCACGCGGTGGGCGGTGGCGTCTGCCCATTCCAGTCGCTTGAGCAGCGAGTCCGGCGCCAGCCAACTGCTGGCTTGATCGGGCCAGCCTTGCGGCGAAGGCGCATAAAACTGCTGCTGCCCCATGGCGCGCGACGCGGTTTGCAGCATGGGGCCGGGTGGCGCATTCACGCCCAAGGCGCGCAGGCTGGAGACCAAGTATTCGTCAGGCCGCTTCACCTTGCTGGGCGGCCCTTGCCACGCCTCGGGTGCATCCACCAAGGTCTTATGGAGCGACAACAAGGAGCCGCCCGTGTCCAGAAAAACTTGCGCCAGGCGTTTGACCAAAACAGGTGGCGGCTCATCGGCCACGAAATGTCGGGCCAATTTGTACACCACAAAGTTGGCGGTAGAAGGATGGGCCGCCAAATCACGCAACACCGCCTCGGCTTGTTCTGCACCGCCTTCCGGGTAGCGCCGCCCCATCACCGTGCGCGCGCCGGGCTCATGGCGCGCGGCGTCAAAAACAAACCGATCTTCGCCGCTCACCAAGGGGTTGTAGCGCACACCCCATCCGGTCAGCGCGCGCGCCAACTCAGTGACATCGGTCTGGGTATAGCCGCCATTCACACCCAAGGTGTGCAGCTCCAAGGCTTCGCGGGCCAGGTTTTCGTTCAAGCCCTTGTCACGCCGCTGCCCGGCGCGGGAATTGGGGCCAAAGGACTGCTGGTTGTCCAGGTAAATCAACATCGCCGGGTGGCGCATCACCGCGAGCAGCATGTCCACAAAGCGGCCATTCACATGTGGGCGAATCGCCTCCCGTTCATAAGGCCCCGCCAGGTTGATCACCTGGGCCCGCGTGGCCGACACCGCGAAATGATTGCTCCAAAACCACACCAGGCGCTCATGAAAACCGGTCTCGCTTTGCACTGCCGCAGCAAACCGAGCCTGCACCTCATTGACCAGACCAGGGCCGAAGCGCTGGCGAAAACTGGTTTCTACGCTCGCAGCAGGTGTCGCAGTGCTTGCACCCATGTTGTCTGGCGCAGCCATGGTGGGCGGCATCTCATTGGGCGTTTGCCCTTGCGGCCTGATTTTTTGCTGGGCCAGAAATTGGGGGAACTCCATCAGCACATCTGCCGTGCGAGGCAAGGTAGCCAGTGCCGCAGGCATGGGCTGGGGGGTTAACTGCGAGAGCAACCAGTCGCGCGCCGAACCCAAACTGGCCGCCTGCCCAGGCTTGGCACCAAAAGCAAAACGGTTCAATGCGGTGTGGGGGGTCAAGATGTCACTCCTCAAGCCGATGTTTCGTGGTGAGGATGATGCCTTGTCCGCGCACCTCCGTCATTGCTCGAACGTACAGTTTCTTCTCCCGCCCGCCGCATAATCAGTTCAACCCGACCGGAGCCCCTCATGAGCGACTCAAACTTCCAAATCGACCTGGTATTTACCCCAGAAGACCAAGCCTGGATGCGCCGCAGCGGCCAACCCGCACCAGCCTTCTGGAAGGGCCACACCTTAACGCCTTTGGTGGGTGACGTGCTGCGCATCAACGGCCGCCAATTCGTCATCCGTGCCCGGGTGTGGGATCACGACGACGTGAACCCCCATCTGCGCCTGTTCTTGAGCGATGCGCAGGCGCAGAGTGATACGACGTTTGGTTGATGTCGGTCGGGAGTGTTATGCGAGTGGGTTCGCTGCTTGAACCACTGCGGCGTCATTCCCGCGAAAGCGGGAATCCAGGTGACGCATCGAGTTGAATACTCACAGACCTATCGTTGACCTCAGCCCACTGGATTCCCGATTTCGCGGGAATGACGGGACTAAACAGCGCTAAATCAATAGTCCCGCAGCTTGACCCGCAGCCGCGCAATCGACTGGCTGTGCAGTTGGCACACACGGGACTCGGTCACCTTGAGCACAGCGGCAATCTCTTTGAGGTTCATGTCGTGTTCGTAGTACATGCTCATCACATACTGCTCGCGCTCGGGCAATACCTTGATGGCTTCGATCAAGGCCTCACGCATGCGGTGGTCTTGCAGTTGGGCCAGCGGATTCAGCGCTTCGTCGGCCACATGGCGGTCTAAGTAATCGTTGTCGCCGTCGTCGCCCGACATGTCTTCCAAATAAACCAGTTGGGTGCCGCGCACGCGGCCCAGCATGTCTTGGTACTCCGGCAGGGTCATGCCCATTTCGCGGGCAATTTCGCTCTCAGCGGGTGCACGGCCCAGGCGCTGTTCCAGCTTGTGCACCGCAGTTTCGATGCTGCGCTGCTGTTTGCGGGTGCCGCGCGAGAGGTAGTCGTTGCCGCGCAATTCATCCAGCATGGCACCACGAATACGTTGGGTGGCGAAGGTTTCAAACTGCACGCCCTGAGCGGCATCAAAACGCGAGAGTGCATCGGTGAGGCCGACCATGCCCACCTGAATCAAGTCGTCCAGCTCCACATTGGCTGGCAGTTTGGCAATCATTTGGTGTGCCAAGCGCCGCACCAGCGGGCTGTACTGCTTGAGCATGGAATTGACATCGAGTTGGCCTTTGGCGGTGTACATAAGTCAGCTCCAGGAATTCATTTGTGCGGCAAAGCGTTCGTATGCGCTCGTTGGGGTGAAAGCACTGCTCATGGTTGAAAAAGGAATTTCGCGCCCTTGCATCGCGGCCAGGCCCTCTTGTGCCCACAGCACCATGTCTTGAGGCGGGTTTTGCTGGGGATCGCTGGCGGGGTCCAACACCAAGACGTCACGCACCACAGCACCTAAAAAATGCTCGGTGCAGGAACGCAGTTGTTCGGCAATACGCGGGCTTCTGGGTGAAAAATCGCTGGCGCCCAACAGAATGTCGTGCACCATCACCTCGGCGCGTTGGGTCAGCAACTTCAAGCTGGCATAGGCGTGGGTGACACTGCTGGGGTGGTCGTGCACCAGCAACAGGGGCCGCACACTGCTGGCCCAAAAGTGCTTGCTGCGCGCACCCACCGAGCGCCCCAGGAGGCGGCAGTGGTCGATGGCACTGGCGTGAACAACGATCACATCGGCCTGCGGTGCCGCGTCCATCAAATGGCTTACGAAATTGGCGGTGCACCCATGGGTGTCCACATAACGCAGCAACAAACCGCGTGCGGCCAGGTACGACACATGGCTGGACAGTGGTTCTATGCCCTCACGCAACTCCATCAACGACACCTCGTGCGGCTTGGGTGCACGTTCCGAAGCGTCTACCACCACCACATGGGCACCGAGGGCTGCAAACGTGGTGCAAACACGCTCGAGCAACACCCCGCCAAAGGCCATGTGGGGGTTGGACACCACGGGCACCACCCGAATGGGCGCGCGGGCGAACAAACGGCGCAAGCCATCGGCTTGGTCTAAGGGGACGGGCGCACTGCGGGAGAAGTTCATGGCCGTTGGGTAGACAAGATCGAGTTCAAATCAAACATGCATGCTGCCGTAGGCGGCACGTGGGTTGGAATGAAGATGGGATGCGGGTGCGGAAAACACCAGGTTCACATCGCTGGAGTCCATGCGGTAGGCCGATCCACCTGCCACACGCAGGGCTTTTTGCACCAAGGCGTGGCTGGAGAGGCGATGCCAGTCTTCGGGCACACGCTGGCCATTGGCCACACCCAGGATGGGCAACTTGTGGCGAATCATGGCGTCCAGTGCGGGGCCGAGTTTCACGGCTTCGTCAATGTGCGACAGCACCACACCACGGGCTTAGTTGGCGC
>JBJTHI010000182.1:0-3295 GCA_046094425.1 Burkholderiales bacterium
GCCATCGAAAGCCCAGCTTGGAATTGCACTCGGTTCATCGTCATGGCTCACCTCCTGTTGCGATGGGCCTATCTTGCACGGCCACAAGCTCACCAGGTGAGCCTGTCACTCGTGTGGCTGAAATTTGTCACTAATCAGGAAGTTTTCAGCACCTGGTGGTGCACCCGCACGTCGGCCAGTTGCTGGTGACCCAACTCACCAACTACCCCGCCAATGTGGCGCGTGCCATTGCCGAACACCATGAACGTTTGGACGGATCGGGTTACCCACATTGCCTCATGGGTGATGCCATATCGCCCTTGGGCAAACTCACCGCCGTGACCGAAGCCACTTTGAACGCGCTGCGCAAACCACAAAGCCAACTCGCCCATGCCAGCGTCGCGCTGCGTGTGGTGCCGGGTGAGTTTGATTTGACCTGGGTCGGCCCCGTTACCCAGGCGGTGCGCACCCAACCGCCTTTGCAGTGCAAGCTGGAGGCCAGCGAGGTGGCATACCGCTGGCAGGGTTTGGATCACGCCTTGCAGGCGGCACAGCGCAGCACCGAGGCGTTGCTCAAAGAGGCGCAGTCCGCCCCCCTCCACGACGCCATGGGCCTGGCCGAGCATTTGCTCGCTCGCCTGCGCACCGGTTGGAACGCCAGCGGTTTGTGGAGCCAACAAGACATGACGGAACAAGACGTGGCCGAGTTGGAAGCCGTGGAGGCCGAACTGATGTTCCGCTTGCGTTCAATTCGACGCGCTGCGCTGCTGCGTGCGGGGACGCTGACAGGAGAAGAAGCGCAAGCGATGGAGCAGTGGGGGCAGGCGCTTTCGGTGTTGCGGTAAACAATTTGATTATCGCAACCGCAAACGCGCCGTGAACTCAAACGTGCTGCCCGCGCCGAGCTGACTGCGTACCTGAACCTGGCCCTGCATCAAAGCCACCAGGCGTGACACGATGGTCAACCCCAGGCCCGTTCCACCATAACGCCGGGTGATGCTGCTGTCGGCTTGGGTGAAGGGTTCAAAGACGCGCTGCGTTTGTTCCTGGCTCATGCCAATGCCGGTGTCGTGCACGGAAAAACGCAGGTGAATGTGCTGCGGGTGGTGGCTTGAAGCCTCGTTTGGTTCCTCTACGCTGACTTCAACCTTCACCTCACCTTGTTCAGTGAACTTCAGCGCATTGCCTACCAGGTTGATCAGCACCTGGCGCAAACGACCGGCGTCTCCCAACACCGTGTCAGGCACGTTGCTGGACACCCGGTGAAATAAACGCACACCTTTGCGATTGGCCTGCACTTGCAGTGGCAACAAACACTCGTCCAAACAGGTTTGCAATGAGAGGGCCTGTTCCTCCAGTTGCATGCGTCCTGATTCAATCTTGGCCACGTCGAGCAAGTCGTTGATGATGACCATCAAACCCTGTGCAGATTGATGCGCCAGTTCGATGTAGTGGCGCTGTTTGTCGGTGAGTTCCGAGTGCAGCACCAACTCGGTTAAGCCCAGCACACCGTTCATGGGCGTACGTATCTCGTGGCTCATATTGGCCAAGAACGAGGTTTTGGCCATGTTGGCGTTGTCGGCGGCTTGCAGGGCGGTCTCCAGCGCGCGCTGTGCCGCTTTGAGGTCGGCAATGTCACGCGCGTTGATTTGCATGGCGCGCTCACCCGTCACTGGATCAACCACGGGCCGAATGTCCACCCCGTGCCAGCGTTGCCCCTGCAGGGTATTCAGCTCCATTTCGGTGCTGAAGGTTTGGCCTTTTTTGAGCTGGGCCACGATGCGCGCCGCCACGGCGGGGTCGGTAAACATGGGGCTGAAGTCGTCGGTACTTTTGTTGGGTGCGCCAGGGTTGTTGTCGTCCACCACAGCCCCAAAGGCCTGGGCCGCCGCTGGGTTGCGCATCAACACCTTGCCGCTGGGCAAGTCGTGCAGAGCGATGCGTACAGACGTGTGGGCAATGGCCTCCACGCCCCGGCGCTTGGTGGCGTCCAAGCCCACCACCAAGGGCTCTGCTGCAAAGAGGATGGCGGCGCGGCCATCGTCCAGCCGAATGCCCCGGGACACCAGCATGGTGGTGACGGGCACGCCTTGCGGGTAGAGCGTCCACGATTCACGATTGATTTCGCCGCGTGCGTGCGCTTGCATGGCCAATAACAAGCGGGTGCGCGTGCCTTCGCTGAGTTCAGAAAAGTCACGCTGCAACAAACTGGGGAGGCTGTCGCAGTGCCAAAACGCCAAGGCGGCCTGGTTGCCCCAGGCCATGCGCGATCCGTCGGCGTCGAAGACCCAAACCGGCAGGTCTAGCCATTCATAGTGGGTGAGACAAGAAAAATCGAGCATGAGAACCAGTCGGTGAGATCAGCCGATGATGCCTCAGTCCACACCAGGCATGGCCCTGCAAGCGTTTACTGCTGGTTCAGCGTGCGCGTTTGACCCGCAGCAACTCATCCAATATCAACAAAACCGCACCCACAGAAATCGCGCTGTCGGCCACGTTAAAGCTGGGGAAATACCAACCGCCAGCGTGCACCTGAATGAAGTCCACCACATAGCCGTGCAGCATGCGGTCAATCACATTGCCCAGGGCGCCGCCCATGATGAGTGAAAGCGCCAGACTGAACATGCGCTGCGCATGGTGTTGGTAGAGCAGCCAGGTGATGAAAAGCGTGGCCGTGAACCCCAGGCCAATGAAAAACCAGCGTTGCCAACCCGAGGCCCCGGCCAAGAAGGAGAAGGCTGCGCCCGTGTTGTGGACACGAACCACGTTAAAAAACGAGGTGACGTAACGGCTTTCGCCGTACTGGAAGTAGCCCAAGATGAGGGTCTTGGTGAACTGGTCGAGCAAGATGATGACCAGGGCCAGCCCCAGCCAGGGCCACAAACTTTTGAAACCGCCTGACTTAGGCATGACTCAGGCCACCTTTCTTTCTTCTCCAACACCAAAAAGATTGCTGGTGCAGCGACCACACAGGCCGGGGTGAGCGGCATCGTGATCCACATCGTCGCGGTAGTGCCAGCAGCGTTCGCATTTTTTGGCGCTGGCGGTTTGCACAGACACCGACAAGCTCTCACCCACCTGGATGTGGGCTTGCGAGGTGATGGTGACGAATTTCAAATCGTCCCCCAACGAAGCGAGTAAATCCACCACGTCTTGCGGCGCGGTAATGGTGATCCAGGCTTGCAAGGACGAGCCCAGTTGCCCGCTGCTGCGCACGGCTTCAATGTCTTTGTTCACCGCGTCGCGCACTTCTCGAATGCGTGCCCATTTGGCCAGCAAGGCTTCGTTTTTCCAGCCTTCTACATCGCTGTACACC
>JBJTHI010000183.1:0-12789 GCA_046094425.1 Burkholderiales bacterium
ACCCTTGCCCAGGGGGAGACCCTGGGCTGCGGCTTGCGCCTTGCATCCATCGCTTTGTCGTCACAACGCAGGGCTGTCTTATGCACGGATAGGTTCTCATTGCCAGGCTTCATGCCGAAGTTCAAGCTAACGCGACGAAAAAAAGGAAATCTTCATGGCCATGCTCTCTAGC
Source organism: Burkholderiales bacterium (assembly GCA_046094425.1). GTDB lineage: Bacteria > Pseudomonadota > Gammaproteobacteria > Burkholderiales > Burkholderiaceae_C > JANPCX01. The sequence continues at coordinate 173 of JBJTHI010000183.1, forward strand.
CTCGACCTGATACGCCGAGTTCCTCTATTTTCCATGCTGACCAGCGAACAGGCCCAGGGCATCGCCGATGGTGTGGTGAAACGCCGTTTCCGGCGTGGCGAGATCATTGTGGAGCATGGTCAGAAATCCAATGCCTTGTTCATTTTGTTGACAGGTCGCGCGCGCGTGCTGACGGCTGATTCCCGTGGGCGTGAGGTGATTTTGGCCGTGCTGGAATCTGGCGACTATGTGGGCGAGATGAGCCTCATTGACAACGAGCCCCACTCGGCCACGGTGCGGGCCGAGGTACAGACCGACATGCTGGTCTTGGGCCGCGCCGAATTTGCCCGCTGCTTGCCCGAGAACTCCAGTCTGTCCTACGCCATCATGCGGGGCCTGGTGCAGCGCCTGCGCAATGCCGACCGACAAATTGAGTCTCTGGCGTTGCTCGATGTGTATGGCCGCGTGGCCCGCTCGTTGCTGGACATGGCTGAAGACGACAACGGGGTGAAACTCATTCGCGGCAAGGTGTCGCGCCAAGACTTGGCCAAAGTGGTGGGCGCTTCGCGCGAAATGGTCAGCCGTGTGATGAAAGACTTGGAAGAGCGCGGCATCATTGAAACGCAGGACAACGGCTCGGTCATCATCCGCGAGCGTCTGTCCTAAGCTGGTTTCTCCTTGCGCCACAATGCGCAAATGACCTTTCCCCTCGGTTCGCTCACAGACACCACGTCCACTCGCCGCAGCGCCGCACCGGGTGCGGGCCTACCTGCTACTGCCGGACTGTGGCGCTTAAAAGCGGCGGTCTTGCTCGGTGCCGCCTTGTGGCTGATTGCCCTGTTGGCCTTGCTCACCCACAGTCCCTTGGACGCGGCTTTCTCCACCTCGGGCGACGGCAGCGGCATACATAACCGCGCGGGGGTGTTCGGTGCCTGGTGTGCTGACTTGGCCTTTGTTTTGTTCGGTTACTCCGCCTGGTGGCTGATGGCCGTGGCGCTGCGCCTGTGGCTATCTGCTCTGGCGCGTTTGCTGCGTGGTGGCGTTGGCACCGAACAACCGCCCCTGTGGTGGGTGGTTGTTGGCATGTTCATTTTGTTGTGCGCCAGTTGCGCCCTGGAATGGACGCGGCTTTATGGCTGGGAGGCCAAGTTGCCCGGCGGTCACGCAGGTGGGGTGTTGGGGTACTTGCTGGGCTCCAACAGCCAAACCTGGCTGGGGTTTGCGGGCTCGGGGGTGTTGTGGATTGCTTTGCTGGTGGCCGGTTTGGCCCTCGCGTTCCGTTTTTCCTGGCTGGGTGTGGCCGAGTGGTTGGGCGGTAAATTGGATGCGCTGCGCGAACGCCGGGAAGAACGTTTGGAGTTGGAAGAAGACATTCGGCTTGGCGCACAAGCCCAGCGCGAGCGTGAGGTCATGGCCAAAGTGGAGCACCGCCTGCAAGAAACCCACGAGCCTATCTTGATTGAAGCGCCGCTGATCGAAGTTCCCAAAAGCGCACGTGTCGCCAAAGAAAAGCAAAAGCCCTTGTTCAGCGAATTGGCCGACACGAAATTGCCTCAGGTGGACTTGTTGGACGCGGCACCGAGCGGGCGCGTTGAGTCCGTCACCACAGATACCCTGGAGATGACCTCTCGTTTGATCGAGAAAAAACTCAAAGACTTCGGCGTGGAAGTGCGTGTGGTCACCGCTTCGCCTGGCCCCGTCATCACGCGCTATGAAATTGAACCAGCCACAGGCGTCAAAGGCGCGCAGGTCGTGAACCTGGCCAAAGACTTGGCGCGCAGCTTGAGCCTGGTCAGCATTCGCGTGGTGGAAACCATTCCCGGCAAAACCACCATGGCGCTGGAGTTGCCCAATGCCAAGCGGCAGACCATCCGCTTGTCAGAAATTTTGGGTTCCGAGGTTTACAACGCTGCGGCGTCCCAACTCACCATGGGGCTGGGCAAAGACATCGTTGGCGCACCCGTGGTGGCCGACCTGGCCAAGATGCCGCATTGCCTGGTGGCGGGTACCACCGGTTCAGGCAAATCGGTGGGCATCAACGCCATGATTTTGAGCTTGCTCTACAAAGCCGAAGCGCGTGATGTGCGGCTGATTTTGATTGACCCCAAGATGCTGGAGATGAGCGTCTACGAGGGCATTCCGCACCTGCTTTGCCCCGTGGTTACCGACATGAAACAAGCCGCCAACGCCCTGAACTGGGGCGTGGGCGAAATGGAGCGGCGCTACAAACTCATGAGCAAACTCGGCGTGCGTAACCTGGCCGGTTTTAACAAAAAAATCGACGAAGCCGCTGGCCGTGGCGAGAAGTTGCCCAACCCCTTCAGCCTCACGCCTGAGGAACCGGAGCCGATTGAACGACTGCCCTATGTGGTCATCGTCATCGACGAGTTGGCCGATTTGATGATGGTGGTCGGCAAGAAAATTGAAGAGTTGATTGCGCGCTTGGCACAAAAGGCGCGCGCTGCGGGCATCCATCTAATTTTGGCCACCCAGCGCCCGAGTGTGGACGTCATCACCGGCCTCATCAAAGCCAACATTCCCACGCGCTTGAGTTTTCAGGTCAGCAGCAAGATAGACAGCCGCACCATCCTGGATCAAATGGGCGCCGAAGCCTTGCTGGGCATGGGTGACATGCTCTACATGCCCTCGGGCACCGGTTTGCCTATTCGCGTGCACGGCGCCTTTGTCAGCGACGAAGAGGTGCATCGCGTGGTGGATTACCTCAAAACCCAAGGCGAGCCCAACTACATCGACGGCATTTTGGAAGGCGGCACGCTCGATAGCGAAGCGGATGGTGTTGCAGCAGGTGAGGGCGCTGGCGGCGGGGAGAGTGACCCCATGTACGACCAAGCCGTGGCCATTGTGTTGCAACACAAACGCGCTTCTATTTCGCTGGTGCAGCGCCATTTGCGCATAGGCTACAACCGCGCGGCACGTTTGTTGGAACAAATGGAGCAATCTGGACTCGTTAGCAGCATGTCCACCAACGGCAACCGGGAAATTATTGTTCCGGCACGAAACGAATGACCTATCGAACTGCTTTTTTTGCCCTGTCGCTATGGGCGATTTCCCTCGCGGCTCGAGCTGACGCCGTTGATGCCCTCAAAGACTTTGTGCGCGACGTGAAATCGGGCCGTGCCCAGTTCACCCAAACCGTCACGTCCCCCGACGGTGCGCGAAAAAAAACCTCGGGCGGCAGTTTCGAGTTTGCGCGGCCTAACCGGTTTCGTTTCAGTTACACCCAGCCCTACGAACAACTCATCGTGGGGGACGGCCAAAAGGTATGGATTTTTGATGCCGATCTGAACCAAGCCAGCTCGCGCAAGTTTTCCCAGGCCTTGGGCAACACGCCAGCAGCCCTGCTCGCGGGCGGAACGCTGGAAAAAGATTTCGACCTCAACCCCGAACCCAGCAAAGACGGTTTGGATTGGGTGCTGGCCACCCCCAAAACCAAGGACAGCAGCTTTCAGTCCATGCGCGTGGGCTTCAAAGGCAAAGACCTCAGCACGGTGGACATACTGGACAGCTTTGGGCAACGCTCGGTGTTGCAGTTCAAGGGTTTCGTGGCCAATCCCAGTTTGGCCAGCGACCGCTTTCAGTTCAAGCCACCACCGGGCGCTGACGTGATTGAGCAGTGATCAAGTGGCAGTGGCCTAGTCCTACTGTGTCAGTAGGACTAGGTCTTGAACACCGCCACATGACCCACCAAATCGGCTGCTTGGCTGGTCAAACTTGCAGCCGCATTGCTGCCTTCCTCCACCAAAGTGGCATTTTGCTGCACTGCTTCGTTCAAGCGAGAAACCGTGTGCTGAACCTGGGAGATGCCCTGGGTTTGGTTCAAGGTGGCTGCACTCACCTCTGCAATCAGGGTGCTCACTTTTTGAATTGAAGTCACGATCTCTTGCATGGTGCTACCAGCCTCGTCCACCTGCTTGCTGCCTTGTTCCACGCGTTCAACGCTCGCAGCGATCAAGGATTTGATCTGTTTGGCTGCATCCGCTGAACGACCTGCGAGCGAGCGCACTTCGGTAGCCACCACGGCGAAACCTTTACCCTGTTCGCCCGCACGAGCCGCCTCCACGGCGGCGTTCAGTGCCAATATGTTGGTTTGAAAGGCAATGCTGTCGATCACGCCAATGATGTCGAAAATTTTCCGTGAAGCTTCGTTGATGCCCTGCATGGTTTGCACCACCTGGGCCACCACCTCACCTCCTTGACTGGCGACTTGGGCCGCACCGGCAGCCAACTCATCCGCCTGTCGGCTCTGCGCCAAGTTGCCGTGAATTTCATCACTGATGCGTTGCAGCGCTGTGCTGGAGTCTTCCAGGGTCGCCGCGTTGACGAGGTTGTGCTCGGCCAAAGACTCTGTGCTGGCAGCCACTTGGGAGGCGGCCGCGGCTACCACGTCCACATGGCTGCGAACCGAAGAGGTCAAGGTGGCGAGTTTGGCTTTCATCTCGCCCAAAGAGTGCAGCAGGTGGGCTACCTCGCCGCTGCCCTGTTGCGGGACTTGCATGGTCAAGTCGCCTTGCGCAATACGATCAGCTACGCCCACTGCAACTGCAATGGGCTGAGATATCCGCTTGGCCAACCACAGCGCGGCGGCACCCAACAGAACCAACGCAAGAACAAGGGTGATAGCAATCATTGCCTGCGCGTGTTGCGCGGTTTTTTGACCTGCGTCTGAAAGGGTTTGGGCGTGGCGTTCAATCACGTCGGCCAGCGCCTCCATCTCTTCCTCCAAATGCTCGAATCCTTGAATGAACTGTGGCATCAGTGCATCGGCCGCGCTGGCATCGGCAATGACTGCGGCCTGGATCTTGACGGCCAGAGCGACGTAGTCTTTCACTGCTGTGCTGGTGGTTTGAATCACCGCCACCACGTCGTTGGGTAACGCTTCTTGCTGGAGCGTTTGCATGGTTTCTTCAAATCGCTTGCCATGTTCAGCCAAATCGTTTTGAGCCTGCTGGCTGGCACCGGCATCTTGTTTCATCGCAGCCAGCATGGCGGCCATCACGTCGGCGCGTATGGCGTCGTGCATCATGTCACCGTCCATGCTCTGGCGCACACTCTGCGCTGCCCGCTGTGTGTCGGCCAGCGCATCTGCCTGTTGGAGTGCCGCCAGTAAACCGATGCCCCCAATCAAACACGCCACAAGGCCTGCCGACAAGCCATAAAACATCAATTGAGTGCGTAACTTCACCGTGTTTGCCTCGAGGAGATCTGTGTCGAGTGGAGGGTTTAGAGTCTTTATCGGTCGTTTTGGATGTTGCTTGAACCGAACTTTGGTGCTGCCACAATTCGCCTATGTCCCCCTCTCGGCCAGCTTTGCTTGAAACCCCTTCAGCGCCCTTGGCCGAATTGTTGCGACCTCAGAACCTGGACGAAGTGGTGGGCCAGCAGCATTTGCTAGGGGGCGGCAAGCCGCTGCGTGTGGCGTTTGAGTCTGGCCGTTTGCACTCCATGATTTTGTGGGGCCCACCAGGCGTGGGTAAAACCACCTTGGCGCGTTTGATTGCAGGCTCGTTCGAGGCCCAGTTCATCAGCATGTCGGCTGTGTTGGGTGGCGTGAAAGACATCCGCGAGGCGGTGGATCGGGCTCAAGCCGCAGCCACCTTGGGGCGACGCACGGTGGTGTTCGTGGACGAAGTGCACCGCTTCAACAAATCGCAACAAGATGCTTTCTTGCCCCATGTGGAATCTGGTTTGTTTGCCTTCATTGGTGCCACCACTGAAAACCCATCCTTCGAGGTGAACTCGGCGCTGTTGTCTCGGGCGGCGGTGCATGTGCTCAAGCCGCTCACCGAGACTGATTTGTCCGCTTTGTTAACTCGCGCTCAGGCTTTCTTGAACGCGCCCCAACTGACCCAGCCCGCCCAGCAGCAGTTGCTTCACTATGCCGATGGCGACGCGCGGCGTTTGCTCAACGCCTATGAAGCCTTGGTTTCTGTGGCGGGCAATACCGCTGATTCACTGGACGAAACGCTGCTGCAAAACGTCTTGGGCGAACAAATGCGGAGCTTTGATAAAGGCGGCGACCATTTTTACGACACCATCTCTGCCCTGCACAAATCCATACGTGGCAGCGACCCGGATGCCGCCCTGTACTGGTTTGCTCGCATGCTGGATGCCGGTGTTGACCCACGTTACCTGGCGCGTCGTCTGCTGCGCATGGCCAGCGAAGACATCGGTCTGGCCGACCCCCGCGCCCTGGCCTTGGCCAACGACGGGGCACTGACCTATGAGCGCCTGGGCTCACCTGAAGGCGAGCTGGCTTTGGCCCAGGTGGTGGTGTATTTAGCCATAGCGCCCAAGTCCAATGCGGTGTACCTTGCGTACAAAGCAGCGCGCGCTTGGGTAGCAGAAAACGGCAGCCAGCCCGTCCCCCTGCATCTTCGCAATGCGCCAACCCGGTTGATGAAGGAGTTGGACTACGGCAAGGGTTACCGCTACGCACATGATGAGCCAGACGGTGTGGCAGTCGGTGAACGCTACTGGCCCGATGGTATGGCGGCCCCAACCCTGTACCACCCGGTTGATAGGGGGCTGGAAATTCGCATCGCAGAGCGTTTGAATGAGTTGCGCAAAACCCGCAATTCCTAGAACTTCTGTTGCTGAAATGGTGGTCAATCAGTGTAAATATCTATAAAACAGACTGGTCTCAGAATGTTTCAAGGTCAATTCACCCCCTAGAATCTCGCTCCACACCAGGGGCTGAATGCAACAGCACTTCTTTCAGGCGGCGAGCTTCTTGCTAGTCGAGAGAGCCGCTTTCGACGCCCCACACCGTAACCGAGGAGAACCCCTTCATGGAGACTTTCGTCCAGCAAATCATCAATGGGCTGGTGCTGGGAAGCGTGTATGCGCTGATCGCACTGGGCTATACGATGGTCTACGGCATCATCAACCTGATCAATTTCGCCCACGGCGATGTGCTCATGGTGGGTGCTCTCACGAGTTGGACGGTTGTCACCGTACTGGCCGCATCGGGCCTGCCGGGTTGGCTGCTGTTGCTGCTCTCGCTTATTGCGGCCATCGTGGTTTGTTCGGTGCTGAACTTCACGATTGAAAAAGTGGCGTACAGGCCACTTCGTAACGCACCACGGCTGGCGCCGCTGATCACTGCCATGGGCATGAGTTTGCTGCTGCAAACCCTGGCCATGATCATTTGGAAGCCCAATTACAAACCCTATCCTCAGCTCTTGCCGGTGGAGCCGTATTTTGTGTTTGGCGCGGTTATCAACACCGTACAAATTCTGATTTTGGTGGTGACTGCCATCGCCCTGGCCTCACTGATGTACCTGGTGAACAAAACCAAACTCGGCCGGGCCATGCGCGCCACCGCAGAAAACCCAAGGGTGGCTTCTCTGATGGGCGTCAAGCCCGACACCGTTATTTCCGCCACCTTCATCATCGGTGCGGCCTTGGCCGCGCTGGCAGGGGTGATGTATGCCGCCAACTACGGTACCGTGAACCACGCCATGGGTTTTTTGCCGGGTTTGAAGGCTTTCACGGCGGCGGTGTTTGGTGGCATTGGTAACTTGGCAGGTGCCATGGTGGGGGGCGTGCTTTTGGGTTTGATTGAAGCACTGGGCGCGGGCTATATCGGCGACTTAACGGGCGGGGTGCTGGGCAGTCACTACCAAGACATTTTTGCCTTCATCGTTCTGATCTTGGTGCTGACCTTGAGGCCGCAAGGCTTGCTGGGTGAGCGTGTGGCGGATCGGGCTTGAGGCAGGAGAGAACACCATGAGCACACAAAAAAATAAACTGGGCATGTTCTTGCTGGCTGCTATTGGCCTCCTGATCGTGCCCTTGATCGCCCAGCAGTTCGGTAATGCTTGGGTGCGCATCATCGACGTGGCCTTGCTTTATGTGCTGCTGGCACTGGGGCTGAACATTGTGGTCGGCTACGCGGGTTTGCTGGATTTGGGTTACGTGGCTTTCTACGCGGTGGGAGCCTATATGTTCGCCCTCTTGGCCGGCCCGCATTTGTTTGAAACCTTCCCCGCCATAGCGGCCATGTTCCCCAATGGCATGCATGCCCCGCTGTGGCTGGTGATTCCGCTGGGGGCTTTGCTCGCAGGATTTTTCGGGGTTTTGCTGGGGGCGCCCACCTTGCGTTTGCGGGGCGACTACTTGGCCATCGTGACCTTGGGTTTTGGGGAAATCATTCGCATTTTCTTGAACAACCTCGATCACCCGGTTAACGTCACCAACGGCCCCAAAGGCTTGGCGCAAATTGACTCGGTGCGGATTTTTGGCTTTGACTTTGGCGCGCCGACCCAGCTCTTCGGGTTTACCTTGCCCAGCGTCACCAACTACTACTACCTGTTCCTGGTGTTGGTGGTGGTAGCCGTCATCATTTGTTATCGCTTGGAGCGCAGCCGTGTGGGCCGTGCGTGGATGGCTATTCGTGAAGACGAAATTGCCGCTAAGGCCATGGGTATCAATACCCGTAATTTGAAGCTGCTGGCGTTCGGTATGGGGGCCACGTTTGGCGGCGTGTCGGGTGTGATGTTTGCGTCCTTCCAGGGTTTTGTCTCGCCCGAATCGTTCTCGCTGCAAGAGTCCGTCATGATCATTGCCATGGTAGTGCTCGGCGGCATTGGGCATATTCCTGGTGTGGTGGTGGGTGCGCTCTTGTTGGCTGCTTTGCCCGAGGTATTGCGTTACGTGGCCGGGCCCTTGCAACAAATGACGGACGGGCGGCTTGATGCTTCCATCTTGCGCCAGTTCCTGATCGCCGTGGCCATGATCGCCATCATGCTGGCACGCCCCCGTGGTTTGTGGCCCGCGCCTGAACACGGTAAGGCCGCGCCCACACCTGTGTCCAACACGCCAGCGGCTTGAAGGAGAGCGACATGACAGAAACCGTACTCAAAGTCGTCGGCATTTCCAAACGTTTTGGTGGCCTACAAGCCTTGTCTGACGTGGGCATCACCATACAAAAAGGCCAGGTCTACGGCCTGATTGGCCCCAATGGTGCGGGCAAAACCACGTTCTTCAATGTCATCACCGGCCTTTACACGCCCGACTCGGGCAGTTTTGAGTTGGGCGGCGCGCCCTACAAACCCACGGCGGTGCACGAAGTGGCCAAAGCGGGCATTGCACGCACGTTTCAAAACATTCGGCTGTTCGCTGACATGACGGCGCTGGAGAACGTCATGGTCGGTCGCCATGTGCGCGCTCAATCCGGCTTGTTCGGTGCTATTTTTCAGACCAAGAGTTTTGTGACTGAAGAAGCGGCCATCGCCAAACGTGCCCAAGAGTTGCTGGACTATGTGGGCATCGGCAAGTTTGCCGAATACAAAGCCCGCACCTTGAGTTACGGCGACCAGCGCCGCTTGGAAATTGCCCGTGCTTTGGCCACCGACCCGAAATTGATCGCGCTGGACGAACCCGCCGCCGGTATGAACGCGACTGAAAAAGTCGTGCTGCGTGAACTCATTGACCGCATCCGCAACGATGGTCGCACCATTTTGTTGATTGAGCACGACGTGAAACTCGTCATGGGCTTGTGCGACCGCGTCACTGTGTTGGACTACGGCAAACAAATCGCCGAAGGCTCGCCGTATGACGTGCAACGCAACGAAAAAGTGATTGAAGCGTACTTAGGCGCTGGTCACAAAGCCCACTGATTGAGGACAGAAAAATGAGTAAAACATTGTTGAAAGTCAGCGGCCTCAAGGTGGCATATGGCGGCATTCAAGCCGTCAAGGGCGTGAGTTTTGAGGTGCGTGAAGGGGAGTTGGTCAGCTTGATTGGTGCCAACGGTGCTGGCAAAACCACGACCCTCAAAGCCATCACGGGAACGCAACCAGCAGCCTCGGGCGACATTGAATTCATGGGCCTATCCATCAAAGGCCAAGGCCCATGGGACTTGGTGAAGCAGGGGCTGGTGATGGTGCCCGAAGGGCGGGGCACATTTACCCGCATGACCATCACCGAGAACCTGCAAATGGGCGCTTTCGTGCGCAACGACAACCAGGTGGATGCGGATATTGACAAGGTCTTCGCCATCTTTCCCAGGTTGAAGGAGCGCCGCAACCAGTTGGCCGGCACCATGTCTGGCGGCGAGCAGCAAATGCTGGCCATGGGGAGGGCGCTCATGGCCAAACCCAAGGTGCTATTGTTGGACGAACCCTCCATGGGCTTGTCACCCATCATGGTCGACAAAATTTTTGAGGTGGTGGATCAAATTCACCGAGATGGCACGACCGTGCTGCTGGTGGAACAAAACGCCAGCCGTGCACTGGGTTTGGCCAGCCGTGGTTATGTGATGGATTCCGGCGAAGTCACCATGAGCGGGGACGCCAAGGTGCTGCTGGAAGACCCCAAAGTGCGTGCAGCTTACCTGGGCGAGTAAGGCTCGCCCAGCCTGTGCTATGTCGTTCAGGCTTGACCCCGACTGACAACTCGACATCAGGGTTTACCCGTGAATGTGGGGGTGTCCAGCCGCGACACAACTGGGTACACTTTTTTGATTCACTGACCAGCTTGGCTGTTCAGTGAAGAAAATCGCGTGTCGCCAGGAAGTCCGCCAAGGTTCTTTGGGATCGAAAACTGCTGTTCCCGGCGCTACCGCTTCACGCGGGCTCTCAATCCATCCATTGCTGCCTCGGCCATACCCGTGTCCCGCTCAAGGGTATTCAGGTGCTGGTTGACCAGGATCACTGCGGACGATAATCATTTTGGATTCTTTGATGACGCCGTTGGCAAGCAAGCCAAATGGCAACCGGAACACAACCGTGTACGACGCTGCCGATCTGATGGTTCATGCGCTGGAGTTGCTCGGCGTGGAGTACGTCTTTGGCGTACCCGGGGGTGCGATCGAACCCCTCTATAACGCCCTGGCACGCAGCGCTCGCCGTGGCGGCCCTCAAGCCGTGGTGGCGCGTCACGAATGCGGCGCGGCCTACATGGCCGACGGTTATGCACGCGAGACCGGCCGCATGGGTGTGTGCATTGCCACTTCTGGGCCCGGAGCCACCAACCTCATCACTGGCGTGGCCTGCTCCTATGAAAACAATGTGCCCCTGCTGGTCATCACCGGCCAACCGCCCATTCATTCTTTTGGCAAAGGGGCATTGCAGGAATCCAGTTGCACCGGCATCAATACCGTCGGCATGTTCCGCCACTGCACACGCTACAACTCGCTGGTGTCGCATGTAGATCAAGTCGGCACTAAGTTATTCAACGCCTTGATGCAAGCGCACCAAGCCCCCACGGGGCCCAGCCACTTGTCGGTGCCGGTTGATATCCTGCGCCAGACCATCACACCCTCCCAGGAAGAACCCGACTTTGCCGGCTTGTTGACACGCGCGTCGTCCCTGGTGGATCTGAACGCCACCAGCACCTTGGCTTCTTTGTTGGCGCAAGCGAAGCGGCCCGTGTGGTTGATCGGTGATGGCTGCGGCGAAGCCATCGACGCGCTCATGCAATTGGTGCAACTCACTGATGCGCACTTCATCACCACGCCTGACGGCAAAGGTTTCATCAACGCCAGACACCCTCGATTTGGCGGCGTGTTTGGTTTTGGTGGGCATACCCTGGCGCGGGAGATTTTGGCCAGCCAGCCCGATCTCGTGGTGGCCTTGGGCACCGGTTTTGGTGAATTCAACAGTGGCGGTTGGTCGGCCAGTTTGCTCAACAGTCGCCTCGTGCACGTGGATTGCTCCGACGACAACTTGATGCGTTCCCCCATGGCCCGTCTGCATGTTCGCGGCCGCATCAGCTCGGTGTGCGAACAGCTGTTGAACTTGCTGCACCGCCACCCCAGGAGAGCCAACGTTGAGGCCACTGCCGTGCTGCCCGATCGTCAGCCCCAGGTGGATCAAGCCAGGTACGAGGCCATGCTGGACCAACCAGAGGCCATCAGCAGCCAGAGCAGTCCAGTCAAACCGCAGCGTCTTGTTGCCACCTTGGCCCGGTTGTGCCCACCGCACACCCGTTTTGTGGCCGATGCCGGCAACAGTGCCGCGTGGGCCGTGCACTACCTCGCTCCGGGCGACAGGCGCAACCGGGCCCAACCCGACGCCGCCCGCCACGAGCAACGCAACAGCCGCTCCAGTTGGCTGCGCGTAACCATGGACTTCGCCCCCATGGGCTGGGCCATCGGTTCTGCCGTGGGTATTGCGCTGGGCAACCCACGTTGTCCCGTGGTTTGTCTTACTGGTGACGGCAGCTACTTGATGAGGGGGCAAGAACTCACCGTCGCCGCTGAGCTGGGCTTGTCGGTGGTGTACGTCGTGCTCAACGACGGCGCGTTAGGCATGGTCAAACACGGACAGCGCCTGGCCAAAGCCGAGCCCATCGGCTTTGAATTGCCGCAAGTGGACTACGCGGCAATGGCCCATTCCATGGGCATCCATGGACAAGTCATCCGCACGCCCGAGGAATTGGATGCCGTGGACTTCGACGCTTTGCTCACCCGCTGCGGCCCCACGCTGCTGGATGTGCGCATTGATGGTGAACAGGTGCCGCCTATGAATGTTCGGATGAAAACATTGGGAACTGTTGGAGATTGATGATGATTGAAGCGACAAAACTGACTGGCAAGACGGCCCTGGTGACCGGCGGGAACTCCGGCATCGGCTTGGCCACGGCCAAGCTCTTCGTGCAACAGGGGGCGCGTG
>JBJTHI010000184.1:0-3263 GCA_046094425.1 Burkholderiales bacterium
GTTGTGCGCAACCGCAATTTTGAGAACCAAGTGTGCTGAAAATTCAGACGACCGAGAAGAGAGCTGGACAAGGAAAAAATGCGGGGGACGACCGCAGTAAATCGTTCGTCCCTATTGACGGGGGCGGCTAATGGGTGACCCTGGGCTCCACTGGGCTCCAATTGCTGACGCTCGTACTTATGCTTCACGCTTGGGATTGCCGAGTGACAAGCTGCAATTTTTCACACATGGAGGAGCGCACCAGCGCAGTTCGTATAGCGATATCTTCGACACAGTGTTCCTTGGCTCTGACTTGATACCAGGAACAGGAACAGGGCTCGCTGCAAACTCAAGGGTTTCTGCACGTGGACTCCTCGCGCACGAAATTGTTGGACATCGCGAGACTACACTTGCCGGAAGAGCATTCGAGGCCGGCTCGCTGTATGACGAAGTGCAAGCCAGTTGGCGTGCCGCTCGTCTTGCACCAGACTTAAGTGGCAGTGAACGGATCACACTTTTGCGCGATGCTGTTGAGCGTGTTCATTCTGAAGGACTTCGTGTGCGAGACCTTGATAAGTCCAAGTTTTGGTTTGGGAGGGAAAATTGAAAACTGAAGCAAAGCAGTCGCTAACTAGCGCAGACCGGCAACGTTTTCTGGAGGCATTGGAACAGTTCCGTCTCACAGGAAAATCCGAAATTGCATGTGATGTTTGTAAAACTCTCATTCGATTTACAGATTCAGGCAGCGCAACACTGCATGTCTGTAATTGCGGCAAGTTCAACGGAACGTTGCGCGGTCTTTGAATCGCATCGAATTGTTTAAGGCTATGACTACTCCCACAACCAACCCCACCGTCCTTGACCTAGCAGGCGCAAAAATCCGCGTCACGTCGAGCGACCCATCCCACCAAGCAGCCTTGATGACGTTAGGTTTCATCGCCCAAGGCGATCAACTGGTATGCCTGGTCGCGGACGATGCCCACCGCAAAACCATCGCCCAAGCCTTGGTCAACATGAATGCCGTGTTCTCAGAAGGCCGAGACTGGAGCCCCGCCGAGTTGATGGCCTTGTACCGAGAGCAAGGTGTGATCAACACACCGTACCGCGTGATTTCCTGGACTGATCCGCAGCACCACGTGATTTCACAGCGCGGGTGAGTTGGGTTTCGGAAGATTGTCAATTCAACGTTTCATCGACGCCCGATTGCAGGCGCTGCTCATTAACAATTCAAATTCGTTTGCCCCCAAGGCGAAAAGCCTTCGGGCATGGCCCGCCCTCTACGTATTGAATTCCCTGGCGCGATCTACCACGTGACTTCGCGTGGTGATCGGCGTGAGTCTATTTTTGAGGACGACCTGGATCGTGAGCGGTTCTTAGCCGTTTTGGATCAAGCCACCGCACGGTTTGACGCTCAGGTGCTGGCCTATTGTTTGTTGGGCAACCACTATCACCTGGTGTTGCACACGCGGCAGGGAAACTTGTCGTCGCTGATGCGTCAGCTCAATGGGGTTTACACACAGGCCTACAACCGGCGGCATGGTGTGGTGGGACATTTGTTCCAGGGGCGGTTCAAGGCGATATTGGTGGATAGGGAGGCTTATTTGTTGACGCTGTGCCGTTATGTCGAGTTGAACCCGGTGCGGGCGAAGTTATGCAGGACGGCAGCGGATTGGGCTTGGTCCAGCTACCGGGCACATGCAGGGTTGGCAGTAACGCCCGACTGGTTGGATTCAGACGGCCTGCATGGTTATTTGTTGGGACACGATGTGCGCCACGCCCAAGACCGACAGCAGGCTGCGGGCCGCTATGCGGCCCTGGTAGCCAGCAGCCCAGATCTACAAATTTAGGCCGAGGGTTTGCGCCAGCAAATTTTCTTGGGGGACGAGAATTTTGTGCTGCACATGCAGGCACTGATGGCAGCCCCCCATATAGCCGACAAAAACATTCCCAAGCCGCAACGTTTGCTCACGCACAAGCCTTTGCAGGCCTGGCTCAAGGAAGCGGCCACGCGGGAAGAGGGTTTGTTCAAGGCACACACGCAGGGAGGGCTGTCGATGACAGCCATGGCCCGGGAGTTGGGCTTGTCGGTGTCGCGGGTGAGTCGGTTGATTGCACGGCACGAAGGCTCCCGGGGCGAGTCCAAGGGCCCATGAGCACGCAAGGGGTTGAGCTTGTCGAAACCCAGGTTGTACGCGCAGCCCTTCGACGGGCTCAGGGCGAACGGTTAAAACTTCATCGAGCCAGATCAATGATTACAAATCAGCCATCTGCGTATCCGTCAACGCCGCAGGCACATAAACCCGAACGCTGTCGCCACCCGCAGCCTTGCCTTCGTCGCAAGCCACGCTGGCGGCATCGAGCACGGCTTGTGCGTCTTGCAGACTCGGGTGCAACTGCGCCACGCCCACACACACCTTGGACTTGGTGGAATCTTTGCCCCAACGCAGGCGGAAACCCGCCACCGCAGAGCGCATTTTTTCGCCCACGATTTGGGCGTAGTGGTGATCGCAATTGGGTAGAAGCACGGCGAAATGGTCGGCTTCTAAACGCGCCAAGACATCGGTCGCTCTCACCTTGGTGAGCAACAACTGGCCTATGGCGAACAAAAAGTGGTCGGCAGCTTCTTGGCCGAAGCGCTGAATCAGGTCGTCAAAGTGGTCAATGTCCACCCACAGCACCGACACCGGATCCAAACGGCGGCTGCCCACATGCTCGGCCAAGCGGCGCTCAAATTCACGGCGATTGGCCAATTCGGTGACTGGATCGTGGCGCCCCACCCAGGTGGGTTGCAGGCGAATTTGCCGCGCTTGGGTGATGTCTTCAATCACCCAAAAAGCATCACCCTGGGGGTTGTCCCAGCCCACGGGCGTGGCCTGCAAGCGGCCCCAAAAACGGGTGCCGTCGCGGCGAACAAACTCCACCTCTTCATCCACCGGTTTACCTTGGCCAAACGCTTGCGCCAAGCGTTCGCGTTGGCCAGTGAAAGCAGCCTCGCTCACATGCACACCACGAATGGTGCGACCACTTAAACACTCGCCATCTGCACAGTGAAAGAGTTGCTTCATGTGCTCGCTCACCACCTCGAACTGCTCACCACGGGTAAAGGCCATGGCCAGCGGAGCGCGCTCCAGCAACGCATGCATGCGTGTGGCCGTGACCTCGGGGGCGTGAGAAGAAACTGGGTGC
This sequence comes from Burkholderiales bacterium, assembly GCA_046094425.1. Lineage (GTDB taxonomy): Bacteria > Pseudomonadota > Gammaproteobacteria > Burkholderiales > Burkholderiaceae_C > JANPCX01. The sequence goes on from JBJTHI010000184.1 coordinate 3,166, forward strand.
ATGTCATGCGGGTTCATGGGTGGTCTTATATGGATGCCTCCCGGCTGACAAGCGCAATCGGTGTGGTGTGGTGAAGAAGTCGGCTGCGTCCTTATATC
>JBJTHI010000185.1:0-4108 GCA_046094425.1 Burkholderiales bacterium
GTGCCTGCGATGGACATGGCCAGGGTGTCGCGCAGTGGAATCACCCAGTGCTCCCAGCGCGTGAAGTTGGGCGGCACCATTTCCGAGGCCAGTTGCTGGATGGCGGGCGCTCCTTCCAAAAACCGCTGGGCATCAAAAAAGCCTGTGACTTGCAGCGCAATGGCGCACACCAGCAGCACAGCAGCCACCTGCGCCAGCCGATGCAACTGGCGCTGCCTGTCGATGGCAACGATGGATTGGAGCGCCGAGGCCGTCATTGCATGCGGCCCAGGTCAAGTTTCAGCACCGTGGCTGTTTCACGCAGCACGTCGTAAGCCTGGTCATTGGTTGCCGCAAACGCCTGCACCCGGAAGGACTTGAGCACCTCGGCATCCTTCATCTCCAGGAAGGCATCACGAATGGCCTGTTTGAGTTCAGGTTTCAGGTCGGCCTGCATGACGATGGGGTAGTTGGGAATGGGCGCAGACAGCTCCAGCTCCACGATCTTGCTGGCGTCAATGGTGCCCCGGGAAATCAGGTTGGCCAGGATGGGCTTGGACAGGGCTCCGGCTGGAACCTGCCCGGCCTGCACCGCGCGGGCCACGGCATCGTGGGTGCCCAGGTGGACCGGACGGTAGTCTTTCTCGCCGTCGAGTTGGTACTTTTTAAGCAGGTGGGCGCGTGGTGCGAGGTGGCTGGAGGTGGAGGCCTGGTCGCCAAAACCAAAGGGCTTGCCACGAACGTCGCTCAAGGTTTTCACCGGGCCACCCGCCGTGGCGATCAGCACCGACTGGTAGGTGGGCGAGCCGCGTTCCACGCCCACGGCAAAGGGTTCAATGTTGGGCGCTTTGGATTTGGCCAGCACATAAGAGAAGGGCCCGAAATAAGCCACCTCGATGCGACCAAAACGCATGGCTTCAATCATGGAGGAGTAGTCGGTGGTGACAATAATCTCCACCTCCTTCTTGAGCGTTTGCTCCAGATACCGTTTGAGCGGCTGCGCGTTTTGAATGATGCTGGACGCGTTTTCATCCGGCAACAGTGCCACACGCAGCTTGGCGGGGTCTTTGCCTTGTGCCTGCGCCCACAGTGGTGAAGCCAGTGCCACCGAGGTGAGGGTCAGGGTGAGGGCGCGGTTGAGTTGTCGACGGGTCAGCATGGCTGGAACTCCTGGGGTTGTGATGGTTGAGCGCCCGCTTGGGCAGATGGAGAGGGACTCGGTGCTGTGCCCGCAGCACCCTGGGCATAGAGGGCCGCGGCCACCTGCGGCGTGAGCCGCGCAGCCACATCGTCAAAAACCACGCGGCCTTGCCGAATGCCGACGATGCGGTCGGCAAACTTCTGCGCCAGGTTCACCTGGTGCAGGCTCACCAGGGCGGTCAGCCTGTCGGTTTTGCAGATGTCGTGCAAGAGCGTGAGCACGCCCTGCGCCGTGGCCGGATCCAGGCTGGCCACCGGCTCATCGGCCAGCAGCAGCCGGGGCTGCTGAACCAGGGCACGTGCAATGCCTACACGTTGCTGCTGTCCGCCAGACAAGGTGTCGGCCCGCGCCAGCGCCTTCTCCAGCAGGCCCACACGGTCGATCACCGCCAGCGCCTGCAGTTTGTCAGCACGGCTCCAGGGCCACAGGGATTGGAGCGGCCCGCGGCTGGCCAGTTTGCCCATCAACACGTTGTCCAGCACGGTTTGGCGACCAATCAAATGGTGCTGCTGGAACACCATGCCGCAGTGGCGCCGGTGTTCACGCAGATTGCGCGAGCAGACCGCACCGTGCGACAGGTCTGCGACCAGCACCGTGCCACTGCTGGGCGTCACCAAACCGTTGATGCTGCGCAGCAGCGTGGATTTGCCCGCACCGGAGGCGCCCAGCAGCACCACAAACTCGCCCCGGCACACGGCGAGGTCGGTGGACTCCAGCGCGCGGTGGCCGTCGGCATAGGTAACCGCCACGCCCTGCAGGCTCAACATGGGCTGGGTTTTGTCAAATTCCATGGTCGGGTCTCGTCGGTGGTCTGCGCCGGGGAAGGCACATGGTTCGCTTCAGTTCTGATGCCTCTGCCGTATCAGGAAGAAATGGCATGTGCGGTGGCATCTCAAGAAGCACAGGCTGGAGTGTGGGTGGGTGACATGTCATCAAGATGAAACTTCAACCCGGAAAAATAACGGTTCCCATAGATCCGATCTATGCATTGAGCCTGCTGCTGAATGAGCCTGCTTGCCGCCCTAAAAGCCTTTGACGCCACTGCATGCACAGGCAGCATGACCGCCGCAGCCAAGCTGCTCGGGCTGGCGCAGCCCACTGTGTCGGCGCATATACAGCGCCTGGAGAGCGACTTCGGCGTGGAGCTTTTCCATCGGCGTGGTCGGCGGCTTGAACTCACGGTGTTTGCCAAAAACCTGCTCGACCACACCCGCCGCACCTTCAGCGGCGAAGAGGACGCACTGGCCCTGCTGGCGGCGGCCAAAAATCGCTACACCGGCCACCTGGTCATACACGCCATCGGCCCCTACAACCTCGTGCCCGTGCTGAAAGCCTTCGTGGCGCGTTACCCCAAGGTTCATGTCGCCGTGGGCGTGGGTGACTCGCGCAGCATCACCGAAAAAATACGAACCTACCAAGGCGATGTCGGCGTGGTGCTCAACCACGTGGATCACCCCGAACTCTTCGGCATGCCCTTCAGGGTTCAGCGCCTGGTGGTATTCGCCAACGCCGAGCATCCGTTGGCAAGGCAACACAGCCTGCGCCTGCGAGACTTGCAAGACCAGCGTTTCGTGATCCGAGAGGAAGGGTCAACCACCCGATTCGTATTTGAACAAGAGCTTGCGCGGCACGGCGTTCAGGTGCAGGTGGCCCTGGAGATGGGCAGCCGAGAGGCCGTGCGAGAAGCCGTCGCCCAAGGCCTGGGCCTGGGCGTGGTCGCCGAAACCGCCTACGTCGCCGACCCCCGCCTGGTGAAGCTGGACCTGCTCGACACCCAAATGGCCACCCAGGTTCACTTCATCTGCCTCCATGAGCGGCGGCATGCACCGCTGATTTCTGCGTTGTGGGCGTTGGCTGAGGAGGTGGGGCAGTGGACGGGTTTGAACTCCTGAACAGACAACGGGGTTTTCGTGTCGGGCCGCTGATTTCCGCTTTTTTCACTGCCGTTCACTCGGAGGACATAGCCGATTCACAACTCTGGGTAATGGCTCCACCCGGATATCGCAGCAGGACTTATCTGATTGGTGGGGAGGGTGACAGTCTTGGGGGAAAGGGGAGACTTGACCCTGGCGGCGTACATCCGTGCGTCGCTCGACGACGCGGGCATCAACGACCTGGCTGCTTTTTTGGGCGCAGTGAATGTGGCTTCTTCCACCGACACGGCCTTGTTGTTGTTTCCCCTGACTGCGGACTTCGGCACCTTGGGCTTGGGTGCCGCCAGTGGCTCACAACGTTTCGTGCTGTTCAACCGTGGCTCGGTGCCCATCAACTTGTCTGGTTTGAGCGTGCGCAGCGCCAACAACAGCAACGGCTACAGCCTGAGTCACCAATGCCCCAGCAGCTTGGCCAGCGGCGCGTCTTGCACGGCCAGCATCACCTTCGTGGCGGCGGCGACGGGGCAGTTTGGCGGTTCCCTGCAAGTCAGCAGTTCCGCCACTCCCACACCCCTGGTCGCTGCATTGACCGCCAAGGTCAACCCGACCACAGGGGGCGAGTTGAGTTGGTCGCCTGATTCGCAAACGCTTGAATTCGGCAGTGGCAGTTCAGCCAGCGCACCCAGCACACGCCAGCTCACCTTGGTCAACGGCGGCCTCACGCCGGTCACCTTGGGCGCAGCACCCTTGGTGTTTGGCAGTGTGACCCTCACAGGCCAGAACACCACACCGTTTTCAGTCAGCGGTTGCGCAGCAGGTTTGGTTTTGCAACCGGCCAGCAACTGCCAACTGACGGTGCGTTATGCGGCGGGCAGTCCAGCATCCAGCCAAGGTTTGCTGCAAGTCCGCTCCAATGGCAAGAACCCGCCGTCCTTGCAGTTGAGCGCTGCAGGGGAACCCGCCGCAGTCATGCCGCCTACATCACCACCCACGTTAGACGCGGGCAGCGGCGGCGGTGCCACGGCGGTTTACCCGAGCAGCTTGTTGTGGTTGT
>JBJTHI010000186.1:0-8399 GCA_046094425.1 Burkholderiales bacterium
AAGGCGCGGCGCAGGCTGTCGTCGCCGATGATTTTGTTCATGCCCAGCACTTCTTTGGCGACACCGTCACCGCGCAATGCGCCTATGTGGGCGTAGCGATCTTGTCCATTGAGGATGCCCAGCATCCAGGTGCCCAGCACAAAGAAAAGCCAAAGAAAAGGGGTCAGGTCTAACATAACAACATTCTGTTAAAATTCGCCGCGTGATCAAGTTGGAGTAAACGCTGTTGCTGGAGTTGTTTTGTGCTGTGCGGCGACGAGCGCGATACACTGACTACGTGCATTTTGATCCGCGTGTTACACCAGGAGTCTTACATCATGGCTACTTCAATCCGTCTGAATTCTGCCGTTGAGCAGCGTCTGGATCGTTTGGCTGCACAGACGGGCCGAACCAAGGCTTTCTACCTGCGGGAGTTGGTGGAAAACGGCTTGGGCGATTTGGAGGACTACTACTTGGCTGCGGCCACGGTGGAGCGCGTTCGCAAGGGTGAAGAGCGGGTTTTTTCCTTGGACGAGGTGGAGCGCGACCTTGGCTTGGCAGATTGAGCTGACGGCCACGGCAGCCAAGCAGCTTGGCCAATTGGACAAAAGTATTGCCAAACGCATCGTCACCTTTCTGAGGTCGCGTTTGGCGCAGATGGACGATCCTCGCCTATCAGGCAAGGCTTTGACTGGGGCGCAGCTCGGCGCTTTCTGGCGCTACCGGGTGGGTGACTACCGCCTTATCTGCGACATCCAGGACGATAAGCTGTGTGTCTTGGTGATTGAAATCGGGAATCGGCGGGAGGTTTACCGATGACTTGATTGGCAAAATCGGTAAACCGTACTAACATGGCGTCGTTTGTACTAACGCAGCGAGGTTAAACATGCTTGCCACCACATCGGCCGTTCGTTCGGCTCGTCTTGGGCTGCGGACCACACCTGATCAAGAAATGGTTTTGCGCCGTGCCGCTGAGGTGGCGCACAAGTCGTTGACCGACTTTATTCTTGATGCGGCTTACCAAGCTGCCGAGCAAACCTTGTTGGATCAACGTTTGTTCATGGTCTCGGGCAGCCAATATCAAGCGCTGTTGGACATGCTGGATCGACCGGCGGCTGAGAACCCAGGCTTGGCTGACCTGTTTGCGCGGCGTGCCCCTTGGGCAGACACCACAGATTGACCGATGCGCCTGTTGTCTCCGCAACCGCTGGATGCGAGTCATCGGCTTGATGGTTTTGACTGTGGTAAGCCCGCTTTGAATGATTGGTTGCTGCGCTACGCGCGGCAGGCTCAAGGCAGTGGTTCGGCCAAGACATTTGTTGTTGGTGATGCGAGCCGTGTGGCGGGCTATTTCAGTTTGACGGTGGGGCAGATTGATAGCCGTGAAGCACCTGAGCGCGTGCGGCGGGGGATAGGCCAATACCCGATCCCAGTGGTGATTCTGGCCAGACTGGCGGTGGACACCCAAGACCGAGGGGGAGGCCTGGGCGTGGGTATGTTGCAGGACGCCATCCGCCGCACGGTGGCGATTCCTGAACAGGCAGGTATCCGCGCTTTGTTGACTCACCCGATAGACGCGTCGGCCGAGGCTTTCTATCGACGCTTCGGTTTTGAACCCACCCCCTTGCGGCAGCAGCAACTGATTTTGTTGCTCAAGGACGCACGCCGTTTTGTTTGAGAAGAAACAACGCAACCCCCATCTTTTGTATGTCACGCCCTTTGCGTTTGGAGTTTGCCGGTGCGCTGTACCACGTCACTTCAGGTGGTGATCGGCGTGAGCCGATTTACCTGTCGGACGATGACCGTGAAGACTGGCTGGCGGTGCTGGCGCAGGTGTGCGAGCGCTTCAACTGGGTGGTGCATGCCTACTGCCAAATGACCAACCACTACCACCTGTTGGTTGAAACGGTGGATGGCAATTTGGCGCAGGGCATGCGGCAACTCAATGGGGAATACACCCAGCGCTTCAACCGCCGCCACGGTGTGGTGGGGCATCTCTTCCAGGGGCGGTACAAAGCCATCCTGGTTCAGAAAGAGGCCTATTTGCTGGAGCTGTCGCGTTACGTGGTGCTGAACCCATTGCGTGCGGGCATGGTGGAGTTGCTAGATGATTGGCCGTGGAGCAGCTACCCGTGTGTGATGGGAAAGCAGTCTTGTCCGGCTTGGTTGGACGAGGACTGGTTGTTGAGTCAGTTTGGAAAAACACGTGAAACCGCACGCAAAAAATACACGGCGTTTGTGCTGGCAGGGCGCGGGTTACTCAGCCCGCTGGAGCAGGTTCGGCACCAATTGTTGTTGGGGGACGACGCGTTCATCGAGAAACACCAAGCGTCCACTCACCAAGCCTTGAGCCCCGCTTTGCGTGAGGTGTCCAAAGCGCACCGGCGCGCGCTGGCGCTGCCCTTGGCGCGCTATGAAACCGACTATCCGGAGCGTGACTTGGCCATGGCGCAGGCCTATCAATCCGGTGCGTACACCATGCCGCAAATTGCGGCGCATTTTGGGGTGCACACCATGACGGTGAGCCGTGCGTTGAAGAAGGTCAGCGTCGCAGCGGCAATGCTTAAATCAAATTAAAAGCGGAATATCTGGCGTTCTGTGCAAACATTGGATCCATCCCGCTCTCCACTTCACTGACCACACTGATACCTCATCATGCTGCATCAACTTGACCTTCCCCGCCGCGCTCGTGCCGCTGGAATTCATTTGTTGATCTCTGCCTTGGTGGCTGCGGCTGCAGCGGCTTTGGTGTTTGGGGTGTGGTACCCCGGCATTTATCGGGTGCTGGCCGGGGGGCGTGATTTGTTTTTGCTCATCATGGCGGTGGACGTGGTGTTGGGGCCGTTGTTGACCTTTGCCGTGTTCAACCTGAAGAAGGGGTGGCCGCATTTGCGGCGTGACCTGGCCATCATTGGTGCGATTCAACTGGCGGCTTTGGTGTATGGCCTTTACACCGTGCATGGCGCACGGCCGGTGGCCACCGTGTTTGAAGTGGATCGGTTCAAGGTAGTGACAGCTGCCCAAGTGCATTTGCCAGAGTTGCCCAAGGCACCGGCGCAATTCCAAAATCTGCCCCTGACCGGGCCGTGGCTGTTGGGCACCCGCAAGCCACGAGCGGGTGGCGAGAGCAACGACGCGCTATTCACGGCCATTGAAAGTGGTATTGACCGCGCCCAACGCCCCTTGTTTTGGGTGCCGTATGCCGACTCCGTGCCCGACGTGTTGGCTCGTGCTCGGCCTGTGTCGGTGCTGCTGGAAAAGCGCCCTGAAGTAGCAGTCGATGTGAAGGCCGGCTTGCAAGCGTTGAAGTTGACGCAAGCCGAAACGAAGTTCCTACCCATCGTCGGCCGTGGAGGAGATTGGGTGGTGTTGATCGACCCCCAGGGGCAGTTGGTTCAATACGTCAAGACCGACGGTTTCTTTTGATCGTCCGCAGCAAGCACGCTCAAGTACGCCGCCGACTTTTTCTCCTATCTTGACCCTCTTGCGTTCCCCATTGATGCCGCTGCTGGTCGGGGCGCTGCTTGCGCTGTGCGTTGCGCCGTGGCTCGCGTATTCAGTTTCTCCCTCTGCCACGTTTTTGAACCAGGCGGCCGCCGTGGTGGGCTGGGGAATTTGGTTGCTGCTGCTGGTCGTTTGGCCTGGGTCGTTGGCCCGTGCGTGGTTGAATGCGACGGTCATTCTGCGTCTTGGGGCGACGCTGTTTCTCACGCTGCTGATCGTTGTCTCAGGGGTGGTCTTAGCCTGGGTTCTTTCGCGCTTACCGATGGGTTTGGCGCTGTCCGCTCTCTTGATGGTGCTGGCGGCCATGGCCGTGCTGTGTGTGGGCGTGTCGGTGGGCGGCCACCCGTGGGCAACGTCACCTTCAGGCTCGGACACGGCGTATCCAACACCCGTGTTTCAAGCGCTGGCCTGGGGTTTTGTCGTGGCCGGTTTGGGCGCGTCGCTCATTGGCGTGTTGCAAGTTTTCGCGCCGACATGGGCCGATGGACAGTGGCTGGCTGCCAGCGGGTTTGAGGGACGGGCGACAGGCAACTTCCGCCAACCCAATCACTTGGGCACTTTGTTGTTGTGGGCCATGGTTGCGTTGATGGGCACGGCGGAATGGAGTCGGGGCTCGCAGCGTGAGCAGCGTTGGGTGGTGCTGGGACAAACCGTTGGGCTGCTGTTCTTGATGGTGGGTGTGGTGCTCAGTGCCTCCCGCACGGCCGCCATGGGGCTGTTGTTTCTGGCCGCATGGGGGGTGTTCGACAAACGACTCAGTTTCGCCACGCGTTGCTTGCTGGTGAGCACCCTGGCGATGTACGCCGTGATTTGGTTCGGCTTCACGGCGTGGGGGCAAGTCACGGGCCAGCCTTTTGGCGGAGCGGGGCGTTTCAGTGTGGGTGGCGATATTTCAAGCTCACGTTTTGCGATTTGGCGCGACACGATCGCGCTCATCGCGCAGCACCCTTGGACGGGCGTGGGCTGGGGGAATTTCAATTTCGCGTGGTCGCTCACGCCATTCCCCGAGCGCCCCACGGCCTTCTTTGACCACAGTCACAACCTGCTCTTGCAATTGGCGGTGGAGTTGGGGCTGCCCCTGGCGGCCTTGCTGACGAGTTTGTTGCTGTGGGCGTTTGCACTGGCGAGCCTGCGTGCTTGGCGGGCGCCAGGCGCACAAGGCGTGGCGCTGCGCAGTTGTTGGGTGATGCTGGTGTTGGTGGGCTGGCACAGCCAGTTGGAGTACCCCTTGTGGTACGCCTATTTTTTGTTTCCGACGGTCTTCCTGTGGGGTTTGTGTTTGGGGGCAACACCGAAGGAAACCACGGCTTCCCTAACACCACAGGGCGTGACACCCGCGAGTGCCACTTTGATTGGTTTGCGTGTGGCGGCGGTGTTGATGGTGCTGGTGGGAGCGGCTGCGGTTCTGGACTATTGGCGTGTGGTAGTCATATACGCGCCACCCCCTGGTTCGGGCACCTTGGTTCAGCGCATAGAAGCGGGCAAACGCAGCCTGCTGTTTGCGCACCATGCGCATTTCGCGCAAGCCACCACAGCCGTTGATCCTGAGCAAGTTCTGGCCGCTGTGCGCATCAGTTCCCACCACCTGCTGGACACCCGTTTGATGGTGGCCTGGGCGCAAGCCCTGCATGCGCAGGGCGATGTAGAACGCGCGCGCCACATCGCGGCGCGTTTGCGTGAGTTCCGCAACAAGAATTCAGACGCGTTTTTTGCGCCTTGCCAAACCTTGCCGCTCCCAGAGCCCTTGCCTTTTCAATGCACCGCACCGAGCCGGGTGATGGATTGGCGTGATTTCCAGTAATTGACGCTGATGGTCAGGGCCTGAGCCAATCCCCGGATGCACCGCCGCGTTTCTCCAGCACGGCAATGTCCTCCATCACCATGCCTCTGTCCACCGCCTTGCACATGTCGTAAATCGTGAGCAGGCCAATTTGCACCGCGGTCAAGGCTTCCATCTCAACACCGGTGGGCCCAGTGGTTTCTACTTGCACGGTGCAGCGCACGCCGGGCAAATCGGATTCCGCTTGGAGATCCACGGCCACACGGGTCAAGGCCAAGGGGTGGCACAAAGGAATCAAGTCAGCGCAGCGTTTGGCACCTTGTATGGCGGCGATGCGGGCCACGCCCAGCACGTCGCCTTTTTTGGTTTGACCCGAGGTGATGTGGTGCAGCGTATCGGCCTGCATGCGAATCACGCCACTGGCGCGTGCAACGCGGTGGGTGGCGGGTTTGCCCGACACGTCCACCATATGGGCCTGGCCTTGTGCATCAAAGTGGGTAAACGTGGGCGCTTTATCGTTGGCGGTATCAGGAATGGGCGGTGGCATCATGAGGGACTCACAAAGGTTTTACTGAACTCTATTGTTTGAAAGCGTTCCAACTGAGCCGACATACATAGGTAAACGCTGAACAAGCAACTCGCAGCGCGCGCATCCTCGATTCGGATCGCCGCATCTGCGGGGACTTTTTCAGCGTTTCCATTGGCTTGAGAACACAAGGAAGCAGTTTGACGCCAAATCCAACCACGCGCCAGCGCCTCATTGCGACCTGCCTGGCCGCCACGTTATGCAACACGGGCCTCGCGCTGCCGGCCCAAGCGCAAGCGTCTTCGCCGAACATCAACTTGCCCAGCTTGGGCGACACGGCCTCGGATGATTTTGGCGTGTCACCCGAGCGCAAGTTGGGCGAGCAAATCATGCGCGAGATACGCCGCGACCCGGACTACCTCGACGACCCGCTGCTCCTGGCCTATGTGCAATCTCTTTGGGCCCCGCTGGTCAAACAAGCACGCGCACAAGGCGAAGTGGGGCCGGACATCGAAGAGCGTTTTTCTTTCGAGCTGTTCTTGGTGCGCGACCGCAGCGTGAACGCCTTTGCACTGCCCGGTGGATATGTCGGCGTGCACACAGGCTTGATCGGGTTGACCAGCAGCCGCGACGAGTTGGCCGCTGTGCTGGCTCACGAACTCACCCACATCACCCAGCGTCACATTGCACGCGGCATCGCCAACAGCAAAAAACAAAGCATGCTGGCATTGGCGTCGATGATCGTGGGCGTATTGGCGGCCAGCCGCGATGGCGGTGCTGCCGCCAATGCGGCCATCGTTGGCGGACAAGCGCTGGCGGTGCAAGGGCAACTCAACTTCTCACGCGACATGGAGCGCGAAGCTGACCGCATTGGTTATTCCATCCTCGGCGGCGCAGGTTTTGCGCCGCAAGGCATGTCGGCCATGTTTGAAAAACTGGCCCTGTCTTCGCGTTTGAACGACAGCGGTGCATTTCCTTATCTACGCAGTCATCCCCTGACCAATGATCGTTTGGGCGAAGCGCGTTCACGCTCAAACAACAGCGCGACCGCCGTGCCCGTCACCTTGGAACACACCTTGGCCCAAGCATATGCCAGGGTGCTGGGCGACAGCCGTGTGGAAACATTACGCCGAGCGCAATCGCAGCAAAGTCAAAGTTGTGAGCCCAGCACACCGCCCAAAGGATCGGACTTGGCGCAAGAAGCCTGGTTGGCTTGCGTGCAAAGTGCCCTGGCGTCCAAAGCCTTACGCGACTGGTCACGTTTTGATGCCGCCTGGGCCTTGGTCGCCAAACGCATGGTGGGGCCGACAACACAAATCACAGTGGCCCAGCACTGGTTGGACTTGATTCAAGCCCAATCATTTTTGGAGCGCGGCAACATTGAGCAAGCGGCCTTGGTGTTGGCACGGGCACAGAACCAACGCAGCACCGCTGGCAGCAGCCTGGCCCATCTGGATCGCCCTTTGCTCTTACAACGAGCCGCATTGGCTGCGGTTGCAGGCATGCCGCATGAAATGGCGCAACCCCAAATCGACGCATTGCAAGCATGGTTGGCCGCGAATCCCAACGATCCCGGTGCCTGGGGCGCGCTTTCTGCGTTGTGGGCGGCGCAAGGCCAGCGCCTGCGGGCGGTGCGGGCGGACGCGGAAAGCCACCATGCCAAAGGCGACCTCACCGGTGCCATCGATCGTTTGCGCAGCGGGCAGGCCTTGGCGCGCTCAGGTCAGGCACAAGACTTCATCGAGTCGTCTGTGATTGACGCCCGGCTCAGGGATTTGGAGGCGATGCAAAAACGCTTGCTGCTGGAACAACGCGGGCAGTAAAGCGTTCAGCTTTTGGGACTGAACAAACGTTCTATCGCCACATCAATCACCACGCCGCAAATGCTGTAAACCAAGGAGCCGAGCAAGGCCGCCATGAAGCTGTTGACGCTTAAACCGTCCAGGATCGAAGCGGCCATGTAAAACATCGCCGCGTTGATGACGAACAAGAACAATCCCAAAGTGATGACGGTAACCGGCAAGGTCAACAGCACCAACAAAGGTCTCAGCAAGGTGTTGAGCAAGCCCAACACGAAAGCCGCCCACAGTGCAGCTCCGAAACTGCTCACCACCACGCCTGGAACGACATGGGCCATGGCCAACAGCGCGGCGGCCAGCAACAGCCAACGAACGATGAGTTTCATGCCCCAAGGATAACCCTTGGACGGTACATGCTGGCTGCTGCGGCTATTCGTGATCTGAGAGCGGCAACCTTAGAACCTATCCGTAAATAAGACAGCCCTGCGTTGTGACGACAAAGCGATGGATGCAAGGCGCAAGCCGCAACCCAGGGTCTACCCCTGGGCAAGGGTTGCAACGCCGCAGACGCGCTTTGTCGTCACAACCCTTCGGGCCGGGGCCCCACAGGCCACAGGCGTAGGAGCAGACCGCGCCTTGGTGTGCATCACCACAAGCGGGCTGTGACACTCGCCTGTGGCCTGTGGAACCCCGGCGCAGGGCTGTCTTATTTACGGATAGGTTCTTAAGCATAGAGCTTGGTAGCAGACCGCAGCCTCGTGGCCACCGCTTGCTGCAGGGCTTTGTTGCCCGTGACCGTCACGCTGTCCCC